>CAWVVN010000015.1:0-32039 GCA_963933605.1 uncultured Verrucomicrobiales bacterium | reverse complement strand
CTTGGACGAGTAGTGGTCATTCGCCGGCCTTATTCCTCAAGCTTCTGGATGCCGGTAAGTTGCGCATCACGCCAAATTTGTTTACTACCATTGCCGTCGGCACGGTTGCCGTTGAACTCGGTGAGCTTGACGCCGTGGTGGGTGAGAATGCCCGCTTCATTGTTGGCGTTGGTAACATTTTCGTTGAGGTAGACTTCGGTCTCTGGGCCGCGCGCGACGATGCCGCTGAGTAGGTTTTTCTCGCAGGTGTTGGCCGTAATATTGGCGGAAATCCCTGCAGACAATAAAATGCCAGCCTCTCTGTTGCTCGAACAGGTGTTAGAGGTGAGATTCACAGCTGTGCTTATCCCCTGCACGCCCATGGCGACAATGCCACAAAGTCCGTTCTTGAGTGCCTTTGTATTGGTCACATTGCCACTACCCCCCTTCCAGAATCCGATGCCGTGTTGAAGGTTTTCTTGGCACCAGCTGTCGATGATCTCTGCACTACTACCCTGCCCGTAAATAGAAATACCATCCCATCCTGCCTCGCTGATTTTACAGCTTATGATCTTCACCTGAGCGCCATCCATTACAGCGATGCCGTGCCCAGCGGTGTATTCGATGTTGCATGAGCTGACGGTGGTGTCCTTAGCTTGAATGGTGATTCCAGAGAAGCGGTCTTTGCCGTGATCAAAACCGAGGTGTCTAAGCTCAAAGCCGCTAATATGCGTGCCTATCGCTGTTGGGGTGACGGTTATTAATGCGGCTTCTGCTGCTGGCAATTCGATGATGGTGCCGCCCCCAGGGTTGCCGCTTAGCTTAATGGGGCGATCAATGTAGATAGGCAGCTTGTATTTGCCAGGGGCTACACGGATGATGTCACGCGGTCGGGCGGCGGCGATGGCATCGGGAATCGTTGCGTAGTCTTGTGGCACTCTAAGCGCGCGAGCATAAGCGCCCATTTTTTTGTAGGCGCCCATGATTTTTGCTGATTTCGGGCGCAATCTACTGGCCTCCTCGAGAAGCAACACCGCTTCGGCGGAATACTCTCCAGTATCGAACTCGATAGCTTGTTGATACAAGGCCTCTGCTTTTTCATGTCGCATCCGAGTTTCGTATTCTTGGCTTTTGATGCTGTCGGTAAAAATTGAGATGTTGGCATTTTTAGGGTCCCGCTCCCTCAGGGTCGCCAGTGCTTTTTTGGCAGAGGGCATATCCCCAGAGTCGATCGCATCGGACACGGCTGACATCATGACCCACAGTTCTTGTTTTTTGCGTTCCCTAATAATGATCAGTAGTTTTCGCTGTGCGACTTCATTCTCTGGGGCGATAGCGATGACAGATTTGGCAAGATCTGCCGCCTCATCCCAGCGCCCGGCCTCTAGCGCTGCCTGACTTTCGCCCAGGGTATAAAAGATTTGTTGATTGCGTTCCTCGACCTTGCCGTTCTCAATGGCTAGGAATCCGTTTGTTGCCAATTGAGTGCCCGGTGAAAGCGCCTCAATCTTTCTATACGTATCTTCCGCTTTAATCCACTGGCGAGCGGTAACGGCAGACAGCCCAGCAGCCCGAAGCTCAGAGATGTCGGACTTCACCTTCATTTCAACATACCACTCATTTTGATGCCATTGATAGCCCCACCATCCTGCAGTGCACAGTGAACATATCAGCAAGAGCACAACGATGAAGTCGGTGTTTGGGCGTAGCTTTCGTTTGCCGACAACGACTCTGAGCGCGGCCTCATACTCGAGTAGCTCTTGTTGGTAACGGAATTTGAGTTCTTCCGACGGAGCGTTGTTTACGAGCTCTTGTTTGTATTCCCGTGTTTCATCAAAATCAGACAAAAAAGCACTCGGCTTATCCTCAGGGGCAAGCCCTAGAGTTTTACGTGCTTCGGTGTTTTTCATGGAGGTGAATGACGGGGTTCTGATGTTTGCTAGTCGCTGAATCTCTGAGCGAGCGGCACACGTCGCCCCATACCGAAGGCCTTGGATGTTACCCTAAGCCCAGGAGCTGCTTGAAAGCGTTTCCACTCGTTGAGGTTGACACGTCGTTGAATCCAACGAACTAAATTCTCATCAAAGCCATGATCCTTGATGATCGCTGCTCCAGAGAGGTGCTTTTCAACGTAGAGCTCAAGAATGGCATCCAGTGTCTCATAAGGAGGCAAGGTGTCTTGGTCTTTCTGGTCGTGGCGTAATTCAGCGCTGGGTGGTTTATCGATGGTATCCCACGGGATGATCTCCTCGTTGCGGTTGATCCAACGAGATAGAGCATACACCTGGAGCTTGGGCAGGTCGCTTATCACGGCAAGTCCGCCACACATATCGCCATACATGGTGCAATAACCCACCGCGAGCTCACTCTTGTTACCCGTGGTCAGCAGCAGTCGCCCTGTCTTGTTGGATAACGACATCAGGAATAATCCACGGATGCGTGCCTGCATGTTTTCCTCAGTAAGGTCCTCTGGCAGGTCACCAAAGACCGGGCTCATAGCTGCCTTCACTGATCCGAAGGCGTCCTTGATGGGCACGCTATCGCAGCGCATCTTCAGGTTGTTGGCGAGTTCGATGGAGTGATCCACACTGCCGCTGGATGAGTATTCACTGGGCATGGTTAAGCCGTGCACATTTTCGGCTCCCAGCGCCTCAGCCGCGATCACGGCGGTCAGAGCTGAGTCGATGCCACCACTGAGTCCGAGGCAGGCTTTAGAAAAACCGCATTTTTGTGCGTAGTCACGCAAACCAAGGACCAAGGCATTATAACATTCTTCCGCCGAGTCCATGGGCTTTAGCTTGCTGGACTCATCACCCTTCAGAGAGGTGTCAACCACGAGGCACTCTTCCTTGAAGGCTGCTAGTGAGCCGAGAGGAAGTCCTTCAGCGTCAAAAGCGGCAGAGTTGCCATCGAAAATCAGCTGGTCATTACCGCCAATGCAATTGCAGTAGACTAGTGGGGCATTTATTTCCCGAGCGACTTTACGCAGCATCGCAGCTCTGCCCTCCGGCTTGCCCATGCTGTAGGGAGAGGCGCTTAGGTTGAGCATGACGTCGATGCCCTGCTTGGACAATTCAAGGGCCGGATCATCCTTATAAAGTGGCCGGTGAAGGAAATCCTCCGTCCAGATATCTTCACAGATGGTGATTCCGATTTTGACACCCTGCCACTCGATCGGCTCAAAAGTATCTCCAGGCTCAAAGTAGCGACGTTCATCGAAGACGTCATAGGCGGGTAGTAAGGTCTTCCAGGTTTTGTTTACTATGTGCCCGTTACAGAGGAAAGCTGCCGCATTTCGAAAGGGTTTGCCGATAGCATCTTCTGGGCATTGATCAACGTAGCCGACAACAAGGGGGATGTCTTTGATTTCATCAGCGAGGTAGTCGAGTGCTTGCAGGCACTTCGGCACAAAATCAGCCCTAAAGAGAAGGTCCATGGGCGGGTAGCCGACCAATGCCATTTCAGGGGTAACGACCAGTTCAGCCCCCTTCTCAATGCATTCGCGATATGCAGCGAGAATACGTTTAGCGTTGCCGGGGAAGTCCCCTACAATGGCATTAATCTGAGCGATACCTATCTTCATATGAACGGCGAAAAGAATGAACAGCTATGTGGTGCTGATGTAAATGAAGATGCACAGAAACTTGAGTTGTTTGCAATGGATACTCTGTAAGAACACGACCGCCGGCTACCAGAGCCCGAATTTACCTGTTTCTAGGGCATACCAGCCCATCAGTAGGTTGGCGACGCCGTGCATGACAATGCAAGCGAGAAGGCTCTTTGTCCGCACGGCAACCCAATACATGAGTGAGCCAAAAATCAAGGCTCCCAAGTAATCCACAGGCTGGTGAATCAGCATAAATGCTAAGGTGACCACGATATAAGATATCCACGCAGGTTTGCCGAATGGCACTTTCCAGTAATCTCGGTCCCTATCGAGTAAGAAGCGCATCAAAAAACCACGCCAAAATATCTCCTCAACCAAAGCCACAACGATAACAGCCCTGAAAAACCGCATGATTAATGAGGACCAATAGATGCCCTGATTGCCGCCAAACTTATCAGCGAGGTCCTGAGGGTTGAAGCCGTCAACCCTCGGCATTACGCCGAGCCATTTGAGGATTCCTTCTTGCTTGCCCTCTAATTCTAGCCAGCTGTGAATCTGAGTCGGCAAAATCCAAAAAGCGATGCCGACAGCACCCATTAGAGCCCCAAATAATACCGGTTTTAACGACCATTTAATGCTATAGTTTTTACGGAAATATACAAGCAGGGCTATGACAATAAGTGACTGAGCCGGGTATTGCCATTGTTCTGGGTAATGCTGCCACCAAGGTGCCTCTGGATGCTTCCAAACAGGCCAGCCTGTGAGCTGAAAAGGAGCCAGCAACACCATGAACACGGCCAAAGGCACAACGTGAGCCTTAGTGCGATCGTGTCTGATATCAGAGAGAAAGCTCATGAATAACTAGATCTAAAGAGAGCCCAAAAAGCGTTCCATTCTACTCATCGCGATTTTCAGCTCATCAAAGGATGTTGCATAGCAGCAACGAAGGAACCCCTCTCCTGCGGTGCCGAAGGCATCCCCTGGGACAGCGGCGACGTTCTCTGCCTCAAGAAGCTTGGTGGCGAAGTCCTTGCTGGAAAGCCCAGTTGGTCGGATATCAGGGAAAACATAAAAAGCACCACCTGGAGCATGACAGTCGATGCCCATTTCATTGAGCCGCTTTACGGTGAAATCCCTGCGGTGATGGTAGCTTTCCCGCATTTCATTCATGGCAGCGTCTCCATTCTGCAGTGCTTCTAGGGCAGCAGCCTGACTGGTAATCGGAGCACAAAGCATGGCATACTGATGGATTTTCATCATGGCCTCAATCAATGGTGCCGGGGCACATGCATAACCAAGGCGGAAGCCGGTCATCGAATACGCCTTAGAAAAGCCATGTAAAAGGATGGTGCGCTCCCTCATTCCTGGCAGCGCGGCGATGGAAAGGTGCTCTTCCTCGTCGTAGCGCAGCTCAGAGTATATTTCATCGGTGATCACGATGATATCATGCTTGATACAAAGCGCCGCGATTTTCTTGAGCTCGTCATCAGGCATCACCGCACCCGTAGGATTAGTGGGGAAATTAAGCATCAATACACGAGTTTTGGGCGTTATAGCGGCTTCTAGCATCTCAGCCTTGAGTGCAAAATCATCCCTTTTAGTCGTCGGCACATCAACACCTACGCCATAAGCTAAGCTGATACTGGGTAAATAAGACACGTAACAAGGAGTGTGATAAATCACCTCATCGCCGGGATCAATCAAGGCCCGCAGAGCGAGATCAATCGCTTCGGAAACCCCTACAGTAATCAGAATCTCTGAGGCCGCGTCATAATCCACGTGAAAAAAGTCATTCGCGTAACGGCTGATCTCCTTGCGCAGACTCATCAGTCCAAGGTTGGACGTGTAGCTTGTATGACCCTTCTCGAGCGAATAAATAGCCGCTTCCCGTATATGCCATGGTGTAGCGAAGTCCGGCTCACCGACGCCTAGGGAGATAACGTCATCGCGCCCTTGCACGAGCTCAAAAAAGTCACGAATACCCGATCTTGGAATGCCCGCCACTTGACGGGAAATTTTACCTGTGTAGTCCATGTTTCGGAGGATTTATGGGCTGACGGGCAACCTGCCCTCAAGTTCCTCTGTTTCGAAGATAAAACCGTTTTCCTTGTAGGCTTTGAGTCGGAAATGGGTCGCGGTTGAAAGAATGCCATCGAGCGTGCTGAGTTTTTGTGAAACAAAGCTCGCGACCTCTCGCAGGTCCTTGCCCGATACCACCACCAGAAGATCATAGCCGCCACTGGCTAAATAACAGGATACCACTTGATCGAAGCGTGCAATGCGCATGGCAAGGCGATCGAATCCGCCGTCACGCTCAGGGGTTACGGTGACTTCAATAAAGGCAGTCACCCCCGCCTCGCCAGCTTTTTCCTCATCAACAACAGCTTGATAACCGAGAATAGTGCCGTCTTTTTCCCAGGCGCCAATACGAGTCGCGACTTCATCAGCAGACAGGTTTAAGTTTTCGGCCAGCTCCACATCTGAATAGCGAGCTTTTGACTGCAGTAGTGTAAGTAAAGGATCTTTCATGCGAAGCAATGCATGCCATAGAATCGGTCAATCGCCTAGACAAATACCAAGCGCGCGCGCGGTATCGACCATTTCACTATCAGGGTCGACAAGACGAAGTTTGTGCACTGCCTGCTCGATAGGTACTGAGCCCACATGATAGGCCTCGTAGCTCACCATGCGGCCAAATTTGCCGGCTTCGATTAATTTCACCGCTTTAACACCAAAACGGGCCCCGAGAATGCGGTCGATGGCTGTGGGCGAACCTCCTCGCTGCAGGTGACCAAGAACGCAAGAACGAGTCTCCTTGCCTGTTTTGGCACTCAATTGATCAGCAACAATGTCGCCCGCGCCTCCCAGCGTGATTTCGCTAGCCCCGCCACGGTTTTTGGTCACTAATTGACCTCCTGATACACGAGCCCCTTCAGCAACGACAACGAGGGAGCTGCGTTTGCCGTCTGCTTCACGCTGTTTGATGAAATCGGCCACCTTATCAATATCAAAATCAATTTCAGGGATCAGGATCGCATGAGCCCCTCCGGCAATGCCGCCCCAGAGAGCTATCCAGCCCGCATGACGGCCCATGACCTCGAGCACCATAATGCGTTTGTGGCTTTGCCCCGTTGTTTGCAGGCGGTCAAGAGCATCAACCACAGAGGTAACAGCACTATCAAAACCGAAGGTCATCGCCGTTGCCTGCAGATCGTTATCGATTGTCTTCGGCACTCCCACAACATTGAAGCCTTCATGATTCATCTGCAGCGCTGTAGTTAGCGAGCCATCACCACCAATAACAATAAGCGCCTCAATGCCCAGATCGTTGACGTTTTTGCGAGCGGTATCGATGATGTCGCGTGGAATTTTGACAATGTCCCCCTCCCCGACCTTAGCGGCAAAGTGTCCTTTGTTTGTTGTGCCTAGAATGGTGCCGCCGAGCTTGGCAATGCCAATGGTGTCATTGGGAGTTAGCTTCATGTAGTCGCCCCCCTCTGGAAGCAGGCCTTCGAACCCATCGATAAAGCCGTAAACCTCCCAACCGAGTTTGTCGGCTGCGCCAACAACGCCATTAATTACCGCATTTAACCCAGGGCAATCGCCCCCACTATTTAAAACCCCTATTTTCATATTTAAAATTATCGCAATGACTGATTCAGCACACCCGAATCGCATTGACTATATTATCATTCACACGGTGACACTGTCACACCTCGACTTACTGTAAACGAGGAACCTGGATGAGCTCTCGCCCTTTAGGTGATACCGTAAATCCTAACGCCGCCCACTGATCGTATAATGGCCAGGCCTCCATGATCAACTGCTTAGCACGTGTTGTTCTGTCATGACTGCCCAAAACAACCACCACGAGGTCACGTTTTCTGATCTGAGAGCGAGAATCATCAATTTTCCGCACCACTGGGCTCCGGTGAGCATTGAGACTTATGCACTGGCCGGCAGCGGCACTCATGCCAGCCTTAATGCCGTTAATGCCATTTTCGCCTAATAATGGATTGGAGTTTTTGAGCAGATACGAGCGTTCATCTCCGCTATTGTTGACGATCGTGACGGTCCGCTGTGGCTGTTTGACATAAAAAGCAAATCCTACATCGCGCATTACATGAACACTGATGCGGGCTATATCGGAAGCTGTAGAGTATGCTCGCTTGCTGTGTGAATCCAGTCCATGGGCATTGATGAATCGAGTGCGGCGCATGCCGAGTGACTTCGCCAGCTGGTTCATTTCATAAACAAATGTTTTTTGGGCGTCACCGGCGAGCTGTCGTTTTTGCAGAATGGACTGCCCGACATGAATAGAAAGAGTGTGTGCGGCAATGCTGTCCGCCCCAAGCAGTGATGCATAAAGAGCATCTCGCAGCTGAATCCTGTCACCAGGCACCAGCTGCATAGGATTCGGCCCCACCAAAAGAGCCGCACACTGAGGAACGGTAATGTATGATGAGAGGCTTGTTCCAGAGAGGCTGGCCCAATCAAGGGTAACTCGTGCCGTTGCTATTTTGGTAAGCCCAGCGACAGGGCGTTTTTTTTCAGTGTTATAGGCAAGTAACACGCGGCCTGTATTAGCTTCCATAACCAGATAGCTCTCAGCGGCCTGGCTAAAAATGGAGGAGCCCGCGAATAGGCTTATGGCAAAAAGAGATGAAAACTTCATGTGTCGTTTAATGAGGCGGGGCCGGCGCAAACATACTCGCAACTAGCTATCTGACAACCTTGTAATACGTTCTTGTCAATTTGAACTTAGAGCCTAGAGTGCGCCGTCAGGATTTTTCATGCACGTTATCACAATTGCTACTCCCACACCTTTTGAAGGCTCAAGATTCATTGCTCGAGCAAGGTGGAATTGTATACGTGCTTATCAAATGATCCGGCAGTCAAGAACCATAAAGGCTGCTCAAGAAAACCTGGCAAACAAACAATCCGCTCTTCACAGAGCAGGAGCACAAATCATGGCACCTAAGCCTGAATCACATTACGACAAGTTCGGCTGCGCACTAGAGGCGGCCAGTGCTTGCTTCTCTGGGCTTGCGAACGTCAGCTATGCAGATGCCGCCATGCCAATGTGCTCCACACAATACAAAACGACTTATAATAATGTCTCAAGAAAACAACAACAACTCCCACTCAAGTGGGGGGCAGGGCCGCCAAGGCGGCAACAATCGTAACAGAAACCAGAACCGTAATAGGAACCGTAATAGGAACCGTGATGGCAATAGCCATGGCGGAGGAAACTCAGGTAACCGTAGTAGCCAAGGTGGAGGTGGTCAACGCCGCCGTCAGCCGAAGCCTGCGCCATTAACAGCTTGGGAAAAAATCCTCAAGTTCCTGGGTTTATACAAGGCTCCTACAAGACCTCCTCGTAGACGTCCTGGAACAACCACTGAGAGCGCACCTAAAACGAACGTTCGCAACGCTCGTGGCAAACAGCAAGGCGAGCAGAAAAAGCAGCCCAGCGGACCCGTTCCAGCTAAGGGCCGTGGCGCAGGTGAAAAAGGCAAGGATTTCCCTGTCGAAACACCACGCCTCTATGTGGGCAACTTATCCTACGATGCTAACGAACACGACCTCGAAGAACTATTCAAAGGAATCGGAACCGTTAAAAACGTAGAGATTATTTACAACCGACACACTCACCGGTCTCGGGGATATGGTTTCATCCAAATGCTCAATGTCGATGATGCTGAACAAGCCGTTGAGGTCCTTCACGATCAACCTTTCATGGGTCGTGATATGATCGTCAATGGTGCCAGCTCCAAGCCTGCTGACACAGATCAGCCCTCTAATGACTCTGACGGCTCTCCCAGTGCTGAGCCCTCCGATTCAGAAGATAAGGACGGAGCAGTCACTTCAGCGGAGCAAAGCTAAGTGATCTAAGAAATACAATTAACTGACCCGCTTGTGAGTTTATCTCCAGGCGGGTTTTCTCTGCAAACTCTACTCACTGATGGAACAACCGATCTATGTATGCGGCCCGACGGCCTCGGGCAAATCGTCTTTGGCCATCGAGCTCGCTTGCTTGTTGGGTGGTGAAATCGTTAATGCTGACGCTTATCAGCTATATCGCGGGCTGGAAATCATCTCCGCAGCACCAGATGCTTCAGAGCTAAGCAGCGCCCCTCATTGCCTCTATGGTGTTCTGGAGCAGAAAGAATTATGCGATGCGATGCAATTTCGTCAGATGGCACTTATTGCAATCGCAGAAATACAATCAAGAGGAAGGCTGCCAATCATCACCGGCGGCTCAGGCCTATACCTAAAGTTCTTGAGTCATGGGCCGTCGCCTGTCCCCTCTGGTGACGAAACCTTGCGCGAACAATTGGCTCTCGAGAGTGATGATGCCCTGGTTGCCAGACTGTGTGAGATTGACCCAGAGGGCGCCGAGCTCACCAATTTGAAAAATCGCCGCTATGTTATTCGGGCACTTGAAATTTGCCTCCTCACTGGTCGTAAAATGTCTGAGGTCAAAAATGATTGGAAACATAAGAGTGATGCCATCGAAAAAAATCTCCGTGGCGTTTATCTCCAATGGGATAAAGATATACTACGAGATCGCATTAACCGACGTGTTGATATCATGTTGGAATCGGGAGCCATCGAGGAAGTGGCGGCATTAAAGGATCCTTCCGTCACGTGCGAAAAAGCTATTGGCATTCCGCAGATCAAATCCTACCTTGCGGACGAAATTGACCTTAGTGAGTGTAAAGACAGAATTGCTGCCGCCACTAGGCAGTATGCTAAAAGACAGCGCACATGGTTCAGTAAGGAAAGCTGGCTCACGCCCTGCCCTATTGATCCTGATACTGTGATGAAGGATCTTGCAGAGGATCTTGCCCGCAAACTTTAATTCTGACTAATCCAGACGAAGCCCTCAAAGCGAAATGGCTGCATCCTTCGCTTAGCCGCGTCGCAAAACTGAAAAGAAGAGCCTGATGAAATGTTGAGGCAGTAATTTGGCGGCATAAGCAGTCGCAATAAGAGAGACGCCCGCGAGGGCTGTGAACTGAACGCTGTGAGGCACATCATATCTTGCCATTAAGCCCTGCGTTACCACTGCCAGCAAACCTGAGATGCAGTCGAGCAGATTGAGCCCCGCTAGGATGCGGCCGCGTTTATCGGCTGGGCATATATCTTGCAGGTATGCGTTGAGCGGAACTAACAACGTAGCGCCCCCTGCCCCAGCAACGGCAATCCATATTTTAATCCAAGGGGATTCGATCGTCGTCAGGGCCAGCGCGACAGAACCCAATGCCATGAGAAAACCTCCTATCGGAACCAAACCCAACTCGATGTTTTTCCTGCAAACAAAGGAGCTGATCATGCCGCCTCCGGCGATGCCGCCACTAGCAGCGAGCATCAGCCATGCAATATCACTACCAAAGCCAACACCTCCACCTGAGGTATCCTTGCCCATCTGGATGGCCGCTAGATTAAGAAAGCCCGCAAAGCCCCAGAAGAAAGCAATGCCTACAGCGCTCAGCCTTATTCTGCGATCAATGCAGAGATCTTTTAACTGAGCAAAATGCTCCCATAAGATTTTCAATTCAAATTTCCTTTTGCCCATCGCGGGGATTTTCTCAACACCGTAAGAAAGCATGATGGTAGGAATGGCCGCTAGAGTGATGACCAATAGTGGAATAAGCGCAGCATCCCAGCCATTGGAAGCGGCTCCTGGGTGTCGAGATTCAAGTTCGGTCAAATTAATATCGAACCACTTACTTGAAAGGATTTGACCGGCGCAGACCGCCAATACGACTGACATTTCCAGAATGCCGCTGGCGAAACCTAACCTGCCATGGCCGACTAACTCCTTCACAATGCCTCTTTTGGCCGGGCTGAGAATGACCGACTCTATGGAAAGTATGAAAAACCCAAAAACGGCCAGCCACAAATTCTGATAATAAATGGCCGACAATATGCAGATGAATACAGCAAACTGTAAAAAAATGGCACCTCGGATAACATTGGTTTTACTGTAACGATCCGATAACCAACCAGCAATCGGAGCAAACATAATAAACGGAAGAACAATTAAGGCGCCCAGTATATACTCAAGACCGTTAGCGGCCGGTATACTGCTCGTGCTTGCCAGCAAGCCACCCAGCGGGATTAATAGAAACTGCGCCGCCTTGTCATTAAACGCATTTTGAGTCTGCAAGATTAACAAGCTGTAAAACGACGCCCAGTTCCTGCGCGTCGGTTTAGCCTGATTTTGGTTAGCAGTCACCGCGTATCCATGGCAGATTAGCCGAAAAATGCGAGCCTATCATTCGGGCTTTTACCACCTTTCCTCTTGAGCTTCATTCCTCGGCATCGTAGTGACCAGTGTTGTATATGTTGAGTCGGGCTGCGATATTGCCATATCTTACAGGCTTGCATTGGGCCCCATTGCTTTATACTCATGGGCGGGTTGATTTAGCGCCCTTATCCAGAATGAATTTTTTAAGACACCTTATACTGACTACAATGCTCATCATGCTTTGCAGTCATTGCGGTGGCCCAGGCAGCCCTAATGGCCTGCAACAAAGCCCCTACAAGGCATTGCATATAAATCCATTTAAGGCTGGAAACTATCACCATTTCCGAGCTCAAAAAGACTACCCAAGAAATTACTCGATTTATAAAGACAGCAAAGTTCTGGCCCAAACCAACGAGTCAAATTCAAGCATCAGGATCGACTTGTCTGAGCAGAGAGCCTATTTAATGAATGATTCGAAATTGGCGATGGACTACCCCGTTGCAACTGGGCGATCAGCTTTCCCTACGCCTCCAGGAAAATATATGGTACTTGAGAAAATCAAATCAGGTAAACGCTCCGCCACCTACGGCAAGATCTATGATGCGGATGGTGAATTGGTCAATGAAGATGCGGACAGCAGAAAAGATCTCGTTCCTCCAGGGGGGAAATACGTTGGTGCTGAAATGCCTTACTGGATGCGGATCAGTTGGGATGGAATCGGAATGCACAAAGGGCGAGTGCCACGTCGCCCAGCATCACATGGATGTATTCGCACCTACTATAAAGTTGTCTCCACAATTTATTCGAAGGTCAAAGTAGGCACGCCGGTGACGATTGTCCCGTAGTAGCATTATTTGCGATTCTGGGCTCACATAAGCTCTACGCCGAACCGTTTCATGATCCAGGCGGTGAGCACAAACAACACGGCTGTAACGACACAGCCGGCCAGCAGGGACCAACCATAATGAATGCCCTTGCGTAGCATCCACGGCATGAGCAAGAACATCGGCATGGTTGGGATAACATACCAAAATGTATACCATGCGTGATTGGCTATTTTCTCTGTTTGTTGCTCCCCCTTCAGCTCAAAAAACATCCATGTCATAGCCAGCACGGTAACCATGGGTAATGCGGCTATGAGCGCGCCCAGTTTATCGCTGCGGCGAGCCACTTCAGAAATCAAAACAACTAAGCCAGCGGTGATCAGATACTTTAAAATAATAGGCATAAACTTCTCCTTGGAGTGAGGTTATTACAGCGTATTGTATCGGCAGTATGCAAGCATATCCAGCCATCTTCATTTTTACTGTCGCTCTTTTAGGATTAGCGTCGATCTCTTGCTCGCCAAGCTCAGCAGTGAACCCTCACCAGCCTTTGTTAAAGGCAGTTCACCAACAAGCCCCAGGAATCAAGCTGTCCAGTTCAGCCCGGCAGAAAATAGGCAACAAAATCTGGCAAAATGAATCTGGCGGAGCTGTTTCAGGCTTAACCCACTGGAACGTTGGTGAGGAATTCCCCTCAATGGGAATTGGCCATTTCATATGGTATCCCGAAGGATTCCACGGCCGCTGGACTGAGTCCTTTCCGCGTTTCGTCGCTTACGCCAATCAGCGTAAGCCAAAGTCCATGCCTGAATGGGTGTTAAAAAGCAGACACTGTCCGTGGCCTGATAGGGAATCTTTCTTGCGTGATTTCAACGGTCCAAGACTTCGTGCACTACGTCAGTGGTTGGCAAGTAACGTATCCCTGCAAACGGATTACATCATTGAAACTAGTAGGGCAGCATTACCCAATATCATGAGCTCTGCACCGGCTCACCAAAGAGCTGTCATCAAAGCCAACTATGAAAAAGTCTCAGCCACAGCAAATGGCACCTACGCCCTTATCGATTACGTCAATTTTAAGGGCGATGGAACCAACCCTACGGAAAGATACAATCGCCAAGGATGGGGTTTGATGTGGGTGCTTGTTGAGATGCGGGATGTTCCCGCTGGGCATGCGGCAGCCACTGAGTTCGCCGCAGCTGCTAAGCGCTGCTTAGATCGCCGTATTACCAATTCTCCAGCATCAAGAGGAGAAAAACGATGGCGCGCTGGATGGCATAACCGATGTGATACTTACGCGAGAGCTTTCTAATCACATGCTAGTATGCAGCCATGGTTTTAACTTCTCTATGGCAGCACAAATGTGGTCTCCCGAGTGAGCTCGATGGGACCCTTTGTGCGCATATTTCCCAGACCATCCATGACGGGATTCGACATCATGAGCTCGCCCTTCATTTCCATTCTGAGAGGAATCTGGTAATCAAGCGATTGTAGCATTATCGTCTTTCCGGTGAGCTGCATCTCCTTGCCCTGCAATTCTCTGCCGACAAGGTGAAAGTTTGTAAGTATCTCAGCGCAGTCGTAACCTTGGTGCTTCACCAGCGAGCGGAAAAAAACCTTAAAGGTGCCGTTCATTTCCTCAAGCCCTCCAGCATAGGCGTTGAGCTTGGCCGGATCGATTTCCCAGGTATCGCCAAGTTTGCGTTGAGCACGACCTAAAATCACCTTGTTGTTGAATCCAGCTATCTGGCGAGCTAGTTCCTCAATACGGCTGAGTTGATCTGGACTAGCTTCTCTAGCTTCGATTGACCCCTGCCAGCTACCATCTGACTTGGCAAACATCATCATTTGCCCATGCAAGGGGCCTTTTTCATTGGGTTGAGGTGCCGGCCTTCCATTGACGATTGCACGTCCGGTGATCTCATCCTTCTTGAATTCCGTCCTGATGCTGGTCTCGCTGATATAGTCTGAGACGTAGGCGCGCTTAAACTCCTTGGTCATCAACCCGCTTATTTTCTGATCTCGTAGATTTGCATCTATGGATGCATTGATGATTGATCTGGTTTCCTTGGTAGACGCGGTGGCTCCAGCAGGAATCAGCCAATCCTCACTTGAGAGGATATGAGGCACATCGTGAAGGTGCTGGGGGACACTGTCGGATTCGTCTTCCTTAATAGCAGATGGTTTGTCTCCACATGTTGAAAGCAGGAACATCAGCCCGAGTGCTGTTAAAAAAATACGAAAGGCATATTTCATGAGCTTAAGAAGGTCGTTGAGTGAGGTTTACCAATAAAAGAGATTACGAAGATGCACTCCTGCGAGGTCTTCGGCTCATCATTTTGCGTAATAGGAAGACCGGAACAGAGCTCATCACCGCGGCCATGAAGGCAATTTTCTTGCCGGGGTAGTGCCGTGGTTTGTTTTTTTGTATGGAAGTGAGCGCCTCTTCAACCACTTGCACAGCATCCACATAAACGGACTCCCCACCCGGTGTCACATTGGAAACCTCTTTACGATGCGCCACTTGGCCAAAACCTGTGTGAACAGGCCCGGGACAGAGTGCTAGCACCTTGATGCCATGGTCCATAAGTTCGATACGCAGTGCTTCCGAAAAGCTGGTCACATAAGCCTTGGTGGCAGCATAGACTGCAAAATCTGGAATGGCTAAGATACCGGCCAGTGAGCTCACATTGATGATGCTTCCTGACCCCTGCTTGATCATGCCAGCCAGCGAAGAATGAGTAAGGTGCGTGAGCGCTTCCATATTGATGCGCATCATGGTTTCTACTTTTTGCCAGTCGGAGGATAAGAATTCTCCATAGTCCCCTATCCCTGCATTATTGATCAAAAAATCGGGTTCTAGCTTGAGGGATCGAATGGATTCAAGAACGCTCTCTCGTTGATCAATTTCAGTAAGGTCTGCCTGCAGGCAATGCACCTGAACACCTGGACTTGCAGCCTCTAATTCAGCAGCGAGTGATTTGAGCAGCTCTACACGTCGAGCAACAAGGACCAGAACCTTAGAGACGGGAGCTAATTGACGGGCGAACTCAGCACCGAGTCCAGATGAGGCACCGGTAATGAGCACACATCGATATAATGAAGTCGACGCCATAGAATGTCTATTTAAGCAACGGGCGGCTGCTGGTTATTTTTCGCATCGACCTTAATAACACGGAGAGGAAGACGCTGGATAACTTCCCCATCAATACTCACGTCAATGAAGTAGACCCCTACCTCGGCAAACTTAAGCCCTTGTAGGTTCAGGATCAGGTTGCGGTGCAGGAACGGCACATCCTCAGGTAAGTCGACCGGCATATCCGCCTTGATCGGCATTTTGGCATCGATTGATTTTCCGTCACCATCAATGATATTGACTGTGAATTTATGCGCTCCGTTGTCCTCGGGAGTAATGCACAAGCGCAGCGCGAGGCAACAGTGAGGCTGAACGATAGGTAAGGCTGGAGCGGCCAGCACATCGATTGTTCCGGAAACAACCATTTTGCCATTATAGTCGGCGGCGAAGTCACAAAGGGTAGCGATTTGAATATCCATAATAAGAAGATGAGTAAGTTAAGTGATGTGAATGATAGAAGGTATTTATTGATTGCGGTATACGTCAGAGCGACCCCATTAAGGGTGTCGTTCTTAGACTGTTAATTAGCTGCTCTCACCGGATTCAAGTTGGTCGAGCCGTGCGCGTAGGTTTTTGACTTCCTGAGCTAACTTGGGCAGGCGTGCTATGTGAGCGAGTTTTTTTTGTTCCTCTCTTAAAGGCCTAGCCGGCATGCCCATGTAGATCTCGCCCCCCTTGAGATCTTTGAATGCTACCGTTTTAGCAGTTAGCACAGCTTGGTCATGAACCTTAATGTGGCCGCCCACCCCAGCCTGACCTGCCAGAGTGACGTAATTGCCAAGCGAGCTGCTGCCGGCCATCCCTGTCTGAGCCACAATCAAGCAGTGTTTACCAATGCGGACGTTATGAGCAATTTGTACAAGGTTGTCGATTTTGCTGCCTTCGCCGATGACTGTTTTACCGAACCTTGCACGGTCTATCGTTGTATTAGCTCCGATCTCCACGTCATCTTCAATAACAACGATGCCAACCTGATCGACCTTCTCGTGCCTGCCATCGATGAGTTCATAGCCGTAACCATCAGATCCAATCACACATCCAGGCTGGAGAGTAACGCGGTTACCTATGACACACTGTTCACGTATAGTGACATTAGCGTGAATGAGGCAATCCTTACCCACCTGCACATTAGCACCCACTACAGCCCCTGCACACACCTCTGTGCCCTCACCAATAACAGCCCCCGCTTCAATAATGGCACCTGCTTTGATCGCTACCTTACTGGGGTCAAGCGTAACATCATCGGCCACGATGGCACGGGGATCTATTCCTGGTGAAAAATGACGTGCAATGGACACAAAGTGTTTCACGACTTGGGCAAAAGCCAATGAAGGGTTCCCTACCTCTAGCAACGCAACAGCATCATCAGGAGAAGCTCCCCCAGAGGCCTCTGCGGGAATCAAGACGGCCCCAGCTGCGGTGTTGAGATAATCTTGGTGGTATTTATCATTACCTAAGAAAGACACCTCATCTTGATCTGCTTCGTCCAGTGAAGCCATGCCCGAAAATTCTGAAACAGCGCCTGAGCGAATAATCTTACCGCCAGTGAGATCTGCGAGCTCTTGTAGTGTCAGTTTCATGTAATGCTGTTATTTGGGGAGCTTGTCCTGATGGCTCTGGTTGAGCCGCAGTATGATTGTATCGGTGATGTCAACGGCTCCCTCAAGATGAAGGAAAAAGGGTAAGTTGCGGGTAGTGTGACCTTGCATTTCGATGACCATGTCAAAATTTTGCTGCTTCGCATAAATGCTTATTTCATTTTGGATACGAGCGAGAATGGATTTTGAAGTTTCGGCTTTCAGTTTAGAAAGCTTATCTTGTTCTCGAGTCATGTAAACGACCCGGTTTTGTTCCAGTGCTTTCAGCTCACGACCAAGGTTTTTGAATGACTTATCCATGGCCGCTTTCTCTTCGGCTTTCATTGAGGCTTGTCCATCTCGGTATTTTGCCGCCATGTCTTGTTGCCTTTTGGCAAGCGCCTTGATTACGGCGAGCCTCTCTTGATTGTTGTCTTCGAGGGACTTGCTGATCTTTTCGACTTTGTCCTCAAACCTGATGGTGTAATCCCAATGACTAAAGATTTTACCTGCATCCACAGTGGCAATGCTCATGCCATGTGCGTGGACCACCTCAGTAGCCATTATAAGTGGAATAAGTAACAGCAGGGCCAATCTCACAACAAAATAAATACTTGGCTACACCAATACAGGCAAGCCTTATGCGGGATTCTTTGTCACAATGTGCTTTCCAGATATGCCTTATTCGCTTAGCACCTCAAGCGACACCTCCTTACCTCAGACCATCAAACCCAACGCAACATGACTCTCCCATCTTCTGAAAACAGCATACCTAAAGGCACTGAACTACTAGCACCTGCAGGGTGCTTCCCTTCACTGCAGGCTGCTATCGATAATGGCGCGGATGCCGTTTATTTTGGCTTAGCACAACTCAACATGCGCGCGAGGGCGAGAAGATCATTTAATGTGCCCGACCTTAAGGAGATCATGAGTCGTCTTCACGATGCTGGCGTCAAGGGCTGCCTTACGCTCAATACCCTGCTCTACGAACACGACCTCACCCTTGCTCGTAAAATGCTTGAGACGGCCAAAGAGCATAATGTTGATGCAGTCATCCTCTCAGACATGGCCGCCATGCAGATGGCAAACGAGATAGGCTTGGAAGTTCATCTATCTACCCAGCTATCTCTCTCGAATTACGAGTCCGTCAAATTCTATGCTCCTTACTGTGACCGCGTAGTCTTGGCCCGCGAACTCAACCTTAAGATGATCAAATCCATCTATGATAAAATCAAAGCTAATCAATTGGTAGGCAGAGATGGTCGCGAGATGGAGATCGAGGCCTTTGCCCATGGGGCACTTTGCATTGCTGTTTCTGGGCGCTGCGGCATGAGCTTGTTCACTTCCAATGCATCAGCTAACCGAGGAGCCTGTGAACAAAACTGTCGAAAAGAATACACCATCACTGATAATGAAACAGGCAAGCAGCTCAAGATAGACAATCAATTTGTCATGAGCCCTAACGATATCGCTACGCTCGACTTCATGGACGAGTTTCTTACTGCTGGCGTCAGGGTTCTTAAAATTGAAGGTCGTGGCAGAAGCCCTGAATACGTCGCTACGGTGACACGTGCCTACCGCCAGGCGATCGATGCCGTGCATGCCGGTAAGTTCAACAAAGAATTTGTTAAGTCTCTTTATCCTCAACTTGAATCGGTCTACAACCGCGGCTTGTCGAGTGGTTATTACCTCGGGCGTGAACAAGGTTGGTCAGCTGATTACGGCAACAAGTCGAAGCGACGCAAGGTATTGGTCGGCAATGTAGCTCACGCCTATCGCAAGGCCGGTGTCATTGAGGTGCGCTCCTCTGCGACCACGCTGGAAAAGGGAGATGATATCCTGGTCATTGGCAACTCCACTGGAGTCATTGAAGGCAAAGTCGAGCAAATGCGCGTGATGCAAGACAGTGGCGACATGTCTGATGCTAATCAGTGTAAAAATGGTCAGACCTTGACCCTCAAGGTTGATGGCAAAATACGGACCAACGACAAGCTTTATAAGGTAGTCGATGCCTAAGTCGGCAAGATCATCCGAATCAAGCAACGGAGCCTAATCAGAAAGACCAAGGCATGGTGAAAATCCGACATAAAAAGCCTGAGTGTATCGGCTGCAAACTCTGTGCAGATGAAGCGCCTCAGTATTTTCAGATGGATGAGGATGGCTTAGCTCAACTGCTCGAATCCAAGCAACAAGGTGTCTTTCAGCTGGCTGATGGTTTCGACGAAGATCTTGAGGATTTAAAACGTGCTGAAGAAGGTTGTCCTGTCGACATCATCAGTATCGAAGTCTGACACAGCCGAAGCCTGGCGCAGCATCAGCAGCGACAAAAAACGCGGGGCCTGCTTATGAGCAAACCCCGCGTGGTAAATGTTGTAATTGGTCGATGAATTAGATGAGCTCGGCAACCGCTTCACGCTCATCGCGAAGTTCTTGCAGCGTAGCGTCAACCTTACCACGGGAGAACTCATCGAGCTCAACACCAGGGACTACGTCCCAGCGACCATCTGCATCTACGCGGATAGGCATAGAGGCGATGAGGCCCGCGTCGATGCCGTAGGAGCCATCAGAACAGACGCAAACGCTAGTCCAGTCACCCTCAGGTGTTGGAGTCGTCAAGCTGCGCACGGTGTCGACAACGCCGTTAGCGGCAGAGGCGGCTGAAGAGGCGCCACGGGCTGCAATAATGGCGGCGCCACGTTGCTGCACGGTTGCGATGAACTCACCCTGAAGCCACTCTGTGTCAGTGATGACATCGGTGACAGGCTGACCTTTGATTTTGGCATTGGTGTAATCAGGATACTGAGTCGCAGAGTGATTACCCCAGATGCACAAGTTGGTAACATCGCTGTTGTGACAGCCCGCTTTATCAGCAAGCTGAGACTTCGCGCGGTTTTCATCGAGGCGAGTCATTGCAAAGAAGCGATCATTTGGCACACCCTCGGCATTGTTCATGGCAATCAGTGCATTGGTGTTGCACGGGTTGCCGACGACAAGCACGCGGACATCATCGGCAGCATTGGCCGCGATGGCTTGGCCTTGACCGGTGAAAATACCGCCATTGATTTTAAGTAGGTCACCACGCTCCATGCCGGGACCGCGTGGAACAGAACCAACGAGCAAAGCCCAGTTCGTTCCTTTGAATCCTTCATTGAGATCACTGGTGGCTACGATTTCGTTGAGCAGCGGGAATGCGCAGTCGTCGAGCTCCATGATGACTCCGTGGAGCGCTTTCATGCCTGGCTCAATTTCAATGAGGCGTAGGTTAACTGGTTGGTCGGGACCAAACATTGCTCCTGAAGCAATGCGGAAAAGTAGTGCGTAGCCGATTTGTCCGGCTGCACCCGTTACTGAGACGGTGATAGGTGTTTTCATAAGATAAGATAAGTGAGGACGCAATATTCACAGCTTGAAGCGAAGGTCAAACCGATATGCCCGCTTTTGATGAGAAAACTCATTCCTAGTGAGCTGCATGAAACGCACGGCAACTCTCAACATCGCGTTCTATTTGCTTACTGAGTTCTTCGACTGAACCGAATTTCTGCTCAGATCTGATGTAATGGAGGAATTCCACCTCCATGGTCATCCCATAGATGTCTTCCTCAAAATCCAGGAGGTGGACTTCAAGCATGCGCTTAGCCTCAGCCCCCTCAACCGTGGGCCTCACGCCTAAGTTGCCGACACCGTTGATGGTATTGCCGTTTGCAAGCGTCGCAGAAACACACCAAACACCATCTGCTGGAAGCTGTTCGTTGAACACTCTAAGGTTTGCCGTAGGAAAGCCGAGCTGACGTCCCAGTTGGCGGCCTTCGATCACCTCACCGAGAACGGTATATTGTCTGCCGAGCATGGCCTGAGCAGCGGCCATATTGCCATCACGTATTGCCTGCCTAATCCTCGTGCTGCTGACCCGCTCTCCGTCAAGCATCACCGCTTTACTGCTGTTGATCGTTATGCCGTGAGAATGACCTACCTCCTTGAGCATGGTAATATCACCACGTCTTTTTTTGCCAAACTTCCAATCCTCGCCAATCGAAAGGGTTTTAAGATCGTGACACGCGCTGATCAATGACTGCAAAAAGACATCAGCCTCACAGTCGGCAAATTCCTTATTAAAATCAACCACCACCATGACATCAACACTCAGCTCACTGAGCAATTCACGTTTATGATTGAGCGAGGCGAGGATCCTGCGGGGCGCGAGCTCAGGAGCAAGAATCCTTATTGGGTGTGGTTCAAAAGTGAGGATGCCGGCCAGCCCGCCTTCATTTTTAGCTGCATCAACAGCAGTGCCGATTACCTTTTGGTGCCCAATATGCAGGCCGTCGAAAACACCCAAGGCAAGGTGTAATGGTTCCTTGATGGCTTCGAGGTCATTAATGTTTTTAATCAGCTGAATCATGAACTACCCGCGAGATTGCATACTTCACCACTTTGATATGCAAAGGATAAAAAAGCGCCCATGCCCCTGTTAAGGAGATGGACGCTTGATATTGTTATAAAGATGCTTTCCTTACTCAGCGCAACAGGCCTTGGTGCAATCAGCTGCACATGAGCTTTTCTTGCAGCAGCCCTTGGAAGCATCGCTTGAGCAGCAAGACTTGGTGCCGCAGGCTTTTTTACAGTCGGAAGCACTGCCTCCTGTCGCTGCACATGAGCTCAAGGCAAAAGCAGAGATTGCGACTGCAGACATAAAGGATAGATTTTGGATTACTTTTTTCATCAATTTTTTATTTTGTTTATTGGGGTGATGGCACGATTGATCAACAACCAACCATCAAGATTTACTCTACTCGCGGTATCAATTTTTTCCACTAAAATCGTAATAAATGCTGGAAGCGTGGTGTTACTTGGCAGGATTATTTTGCTTTGGCTCGGGCGCGGTTTCAGGCACCGCAACAGATACAGGACTTATCTCTGCGACGGGTAGTTTGGCAGGTGCTTTTTTGAGTATCCATGAAGATTCAGCCAGCCCGTCCAGAGGTAGATTATAAGTGATCTTATAAGTCTTAGATTGAGCATCGTAATCAGTTTGCCAGAAATCGTTGCCGTGAACGCCTTGATCGAGCTTTTGATCTTGGCCATTGATGCGTTGGTAGAGCTCATAGCCATGAGCGGAATCGAGCCCTTCAAAGCGAATGGGCACATAACCAACCCCGCCCTTGATGGTAACCGCCACTTCTGGTTTTGCGGCTTGAATGATGATGGGATAGTTGTTTTTGACGACTCCACCGTCTACAGAAATCTTGAGGTCGTTGCCTTTTGCTTCACGGTAAGTTGTTTGCCAAGAAGACGGCAAAGCGGTCAGATGCTGCCTGTATGATGCGTTAGGCCCGTAATAATCGTCGATATTGCGATGCAAGGTAATCCACTCTAAATCTACGCTCACTTGGTCACCGGGACCGAATTCCGTGACCCCTTCAGGCGCGGTCAGATGGAAGTCGAGCGACGCCTTCTTTTCATGGTTAACCCAGTAAACAGGACACTCAATGGTAGGATTCAGATATTCCTTGCCCCCAATGACGGCCTTATATGAGCGAATCACCATCGCACGATAACCCGTGCCCCAATCTCGATCGTTATCATGGTATGCACCAGGGAAAGACACCCACCATGGCCCCTGCCCACTTAGAGTTGTTCTCTTTAGGTAAGCATCGCCACGCTTCAAATCAAGTGGCACTGTTTGTTCCTTGATCAGTCCGTTGACATTACCGTATGCCACCTTGGGAGTTACATAGCCTCGCGCATTCCCCATTTTAAAGAGCCAGCCCTCTGCTGAGGTCTTTTTGTCGAAGGTGTAACTCAGTGTTGTGAATGTGCGGGCATAGTCATCGGTGCGCAGCGTGCGGACCGTTGAGTCGAAATTGACTTCGCGTTGGCTTCCGTAGGCGCCGTCATACTTCACCTCGGTCAGGCATGGCCCGTGGGCTAAGTAGGCGGTCTTAACACCATTGAATAAATGCTTCTGCTTTTTCGCGTCATTGAGGCCAAGCCAATCGCCACCCCAGCCTGCATCCGTCCATTGCCACTTCGTACCATTGGCACCATTCTTTGCCATTAACATTCTTACGTCCGTCACTGCGACATCCGTGCAGCTCATATCCATATCCATGCAGTAGGTTTCCCCCCAGCAGCCAATGGCAAGCTGGTCCCAACGCCCGTTACCACCATAACCCACCAGTGAGAGCTGAGCATGTGAAGCGGATGGTAATGCGCCGTAAAATCCGTAAGCAAATTTCAGCTTATATTTCTTAATGCCTTTGATTGATGGCAGTAAAGTATAGGCACGCAGATAAGCTCCCATTCCCCTGTGGTGCCAGTTTTTGCTAAGCTGCACAGGGATACCAGTGGGGCGCCCCTGCTCGTCACAGAGAATCGGACAAACCCCGGTAATATTAGGCGGATTAATGATTTCCATGAGAAAAGGAACCTTACCTTCTATCTCGGAGTCGATCGTGATGTTAACCTCATCGTAGTCACGGATATCATTATAGCCTGATTTACCCTTTCTCTTTGGCCCATTAATGGACGCCACATAGCAATCAAAGTCGTCTCGGAAGCGAAGCTGAAGCGGCTTATTATGCAGCATCGAAGCGCTTACTTTTTGCTTACTGCGATTTCGGTCCTCAAGACGACAATTAAGCGTGAACTTCTTTTTCTGAGTAACACCCCAAGGCTCTGCTATCAACTTTTCCATCGCCCATTTTTTGCCGCTACCACTGAGCGAAATACGTAATTTAGTATTCTGCCAGACTGGCAGCTTCAGATCCCCCCCACCCTCAAAATCATTAACGTAGGTGAGGTGCGGGCTCGGCCCGACCTTGCTGTGGTTACGCGCATGATCTAACAACATCTTAGGATCGATCGCTTTATTCCATACCCGCAGCTGATCAACGACAATGCGGGCGGATGGCCCGCTATTGTTTGCCTTCCTGCCGATGCGCATACCGCCATTGCCAGGGACTCTCTTCTTATTAATTTGAAGGGACTCTTGTTGCCGGCCATCCAGATAGACAACTAAGGTTTTACCATCATAGCTCATTGCCACGTGGTGCCATTTATCAGCGATTAATGAATGCCGCTTTGTTTTCACCTGGTGAAAGTTACGTCGGTTCACCCCGCCAATGTTTACAGCTGCCGTGATACTATCCCCCATAATGCCAATGCCAAAATAGCCCTCGGATCCTTCGCTGCCATTCTTGGAAATCACCCAGCTCCTATTTTTGTGAATAGCTTCCTCAGGCACCTTGATCCAGGTCTCGACGGTAAATTGCTCATGTTCGAGCGTTGGCTGATGCGGGATCAATTGAGAATCGTTTAGCACCCCCTGCCCCTTGCCGTTGATGCCCTGTTGGGGGCTATCTGCCAGCTTAATGACCGGCTCCATTTCTAAATTAAAGGTCAGTGAATCTGGCCATGCGACGACATCAAGCGTAGCGTCAGCAATTAAGGTTCCGCCCTGATCATCGGTAAATTCCACTCCGGAGAAATCATAATGCTGAGTAAGTCGTGCGGACTCCCACATACGAGCGCTGAGCATGCGCCCCTCTGAGAGCCTCTCGACTGCCGCACCACAGCGTGTCGCTCGATAGATTTTACCGTTTTGTTCAAATTCGATATTGAGTTGAGCCTCTGCAAGCTGATTCATTCTGAGCGCGCCCGCTGCTAATGCCCCTGAATAATCCAACGCCGCGTCAAACAAACCAAATTTGGCTTTATCAAGCTGAGCCATATCCAACGACAAGCCGTAGTGGCCGGATTCCAAAAACAAAATATCCGGAGATGCGTTATCTTTATGTTTACGCATGCCGTTCTTCCAGCAACCAAAGGTATAATCTCGAACCGAAGCAGCCTCTATTACCGGATTCGGCTGAGGTTGAGCGACTTCTGCTGAAGGCGACGAGTTAGACAGTGAAAGATGGCTACTGGTCAAAAAAATGACGCCAGCTGAGAATGTCTGAGCGATAAGGGTGGTGCGTTTAATCATATATATGCAGTGAACAGAGTTCTATACCTGCCATACATGGAACAACTCGCGATTCTGTCATCAAAAGAGCAATTATTGTGCGTGAAAATACTGGGTCGGCTATTATGGTGCAGCATCATGGGAAAATCTAAGCTGTTTTTATGACCGCTTATGCCTGTCATGATCCTTGACTCAAAGCGCTGCCGCCACTAGTTTGCCGCCTTAAGCCGCATATCGGCGGTGTCAGTTGGGCAAAATCCCAGCGTAGCCAGAAAGACCTACTATTTTAAAACTAGATTTCCACCATGAACATTACTGTCGACAAACAGCCTGAATGCACAGCGACCCTAAGTGCTGTAATCCCTGCCGAAAAAGTCCAGAGCGAACGCAAAAGCATCATTACTGCTTTTGGATCACAGGCAAAAATCCCCGGGTTTCGCCCAGGTAAGACGCCTACCTCCGTTATCGAGAAGCGATTCGCCAACGACATCAAACAAGAACTCGAATCTCGCCTGATTAGCGCTGCTTGCAGTGAAGCAATGAAGCAGGATGAAGAGCTCAAGGTGCTCAACTTCAAAAACCCTGAAACACTTGACCACGCAAAAGACGGTTCCTTTAGTTTTGTCATGCCTATGATTTTGGCACCTAGCTTTGAGCTACCCGAGTATAAGGGCATCGAAATCAAGATCGCCCCTACCGATGCCAGCGACGAGGAAGTTCAACGTGAAATAGACGGTGTTGCAGAGCGCTACGCCGAATATGCAGACATCGAAGATCGTGCCGTGAAGGCCGATGACATTGCCGTGATTGATTTCACATCCACTCTCGACGGCCAACCCCTCGAGGAGGCTCTCGGCGAAACAGCTGGGATTCTAAGTGGCAAAGAAGACTACTGGATTCAAATCAAGGATGATGCCTTCCTGCCAGGTTTCACCAAGCAACTTGAAGGTGCTTCTTGCGGCGACCAACTTAAAGTGCCATGCACCGTAGGAGATGATTTTCCTGTAGAAAAACTTCACGGCAAAGAACTTCTTTTTGATGTCACCATCAAAGGCATCAAGGAACAAAAGCTCCCCGAGGTCAATGATGCCTTTGTCGCTGAGACACTCCAATTCGGCGAGGACAAGACACTTAATGATCTCAAAGAGCTTATCTCTGAGCAAATCGCTCAACAGAAAAAGCAGAAGGCTGAAGAATCTAAGGTGAATCAAATTGTTGAAAGTTTGCTCGCTAAGATTGATTTCGCACTTCCTGAGGAAATGGTGGCAGCTGAAGCTCAAGGTAGCGCAGACGACATGGTCGCGCGCGGTGCCCAAGCAGGCATGAGTGACGAAGACATCGCCACCCAGCAAGCAGAAATCATTGCAGCAGCTCAAGTTCAAGCCCGTAACAACTTAAAAACAAACTTCATCCTTCAAGAAGTTGCTCGTGCAGAGAACATCGAAGTGAATGACGCCGAGGTTTTTCAGCGTGTTAATGCGATGGCTAAGCAGCAGAAAAAGTCCCCCAAGGCACTCGCAAAGGAAATGCAACGTTCTGGGCGCATCTCTAGCCTGAGAAGCTCCATCCTCATCGGCAAGGCCATTGACTTCCTCATCGAGAACGCGAAGATTGAAGAAGCAGAGGTCGAAACTGAAGCGGCTAAGGCATAAGACGACAACACCACCAGCATGCACAAAATCATCAATCCAACATCTCAACTCGCCATGGAATCTACACCTGTAAACAACTACTACATCCCTACCGTTATCGAATCTGACGGCCGTGGTGAACGTGCGTTCGACATCTACTCCCGCCTGCTCAAGGACCGTATCATTTTCATTGGTACCGGCATTGATGATGGTGTGGCGAATTCCGTCATTGCTCAGATGCTGTTTTTGCAGATGCAGGACCCTAAAAAGGATATCCATATTTACATCAACTCACCCGGTGGCTCCGTCACCTCTGGCCTTGCCATTTATGATACCATGCAGTTTTTGACATGTGATGTGAACACCTACTGCATCGGCATCGCCGCTTCTATGGGCGCTGTTCTTCTTACAGCAGGAACCAAAGGCAAGCGCTTCTGCCTGCCTAACTCACACGTCATGATCCACCAGGTCTCCGGTGGCGCTCAAGGCACGGCTGCTGATGTCGAAAGAACGATCGGCTTCATGTTCAATTTGAAAAAGAAGCTTAATGACATCTTATCCAAGCACACTGGCAAAACTGTCAAACAAGTGGAAAATGATGCTGACCGTGATAATTACATGTCTGCTGAGGAATCCGTTAAATACGGCTTGGTGGACAAGGTCCTTCAAAGCCGCAAGGAACTCCCAGCTGATGATGACGCAGATGACGCAAAAAAATGACACATTAGGCCCATTCTAGGCTAATATACAGGCGTGTTATTGGTGTTCCTCACCATGCACGCCTTTTCTTTTGTAAAGATCAGACAACCCAACAAACGAGGCTCAAGCGTCTCATTAAAATCCTCTTATGGCCCGATCATCTAATATTACCATGTGCTCCTTCTGCGGCAAAAGTCACTCAGAAGTCAAAAAACTCATCGCAGGTCCTGCTGTTTATATATGCGATGAATGCATTCAAGTTTGCTCATCCATTTTAGAAAAAGAGCTCGGTGGAAACAAAAGCACAGTTGCTGAAACCCATATCTCCAAGGGTGAAGTGCCCACTCCCGAGGAGCTTTCAGAGAAACTCAATGAATTTGTCATCGGTCAGGAACGCGCCAAGAAAGTCCTCTCTGTCGCTGTCTATAATCACTACATGCGCCTGCGTCAAAACAGCGCCGATACCTCCTCTGAGTTTGCCGACGTAGATATAGAAAAATCCAACATCCTCATGTTGGGGCCAACGGGATCCGGCAAGACCTTATTAGCTCGAACCCTTGCCAAGGTTTTAGATGTCCCCTTCACCATCGTTGACGCGACAACGCTCACCGAAGCTGGTTACGTGGGAGACGATGTGGAAAACATCATCCTGAGATTACTCCAAGCTGCCGACTTTGATGTCGAGCGCGCTGAGCGTGGCATTATCTATGTCGATGAGATTGATAAGATTGGACGCACTACTCAAAATGTTTCCATTACCCGTGACGTCTCAGGTGAAGGAGTTCAGCAAGCCCTGCTCAAGATTCTTGAGGGCGCCGTGTGTAATGTCCCGCCACAAGGTGGGCGAAAGCACCCACAGCAAGAATACATCCAGGTGAATACCGAGCGCATTCTATTTATCTGTGGTGGCGCTTTTGTCGGCATCAACGACATGATCAGCCGCCGTCTGGGCAAGCATGTCCTTGGTTTCCACGAAGGCAAAGAGACCGAGGGTGAGGAGAACACCGAAGCAATCGACCTCTTTGCCAAAGCCGAGCCTGAAGATCTGCTGCACTTTGGTCTTATTCCTGAATTCATTGGCCGCCTACCCATCATTTCTTCCCTGCGTGAACTCACCACCGACGAACTCATCGAAGTGCTTACTCAGCCTAAAAACGCACTGATCAAGCAATACTCCAAGCTACTGGCTATGAGTGGGGTGAAACTTAAGGTAACGAAAGATGGTCTTGCCGCCCTTGCTGAGGAGGCACTCCGCCGAGGCACCGGTGCTCGAGCACTTCGCGCTATCTTTGAAAAAATCATGCTCGACGTCATGTATGAGGTTCCAGGTAGAGACGATATCGTATCCGTCACCATTAACCGCTCAGTTGCCGAAGGTAAAAAGCCACCCATTCTTCGTAAAAAGCGTGCGGATGCGGCCTGATTTTGGCGGTAAACGTTTTAGTTCTATAGGCTGGGTCAATCTGGCAAATGCCAGATATCCTGCTTGCATGCGAGATCCTCAGTGTCTAAGAATCCGACATGAGTTCAGCTACCGCAAGTAATCACCTCGACCAGTTAAAGCAATACACGACCGTTGTCGCGGACACCGGAGATTTTGCCTCAATGGTGGAATATAAACCTCAGGACGCCACCACCAACCCGTCCCTCATCCTCCAGGCTGCTGCCAAGCCAGAGTATAAGCACCTCGTCGAGCAGGCTGTTAACGAGCATTCTAGCTCAGAGCTCACTGGAGCCGCACTGATCGAGAGCATCATTGACCGCATCCTTATCCTTTTTGGACTAGAAATCCTCAAAATCGTCCCCGGCCGTGTGTCCACGGAAGTTGATGCCCGCCTCTCTTTCGATACCGAGAGCACCGTCACCAAAGCACTCCACCTGATCGCACTCTACGAGGCAGAAGGCATCAGCCGTGACCGCATCCTCATTAAAATCGCCTCCACCTGGGAAGGCATTCGTGCAGCAGAGCAGCTCGAGAAAGAAGGCATTCACTGTAACCTCACACTTCTTTTTTCATTCGCTCAAGCCGTTGCCTGCGCAGAGGCAGGAGTCCAGCTCATCTCACCTTTTGTAGGTAGAATCTATGACTGGTATAAAAAAGACACCGGCATCGATTACCAAGGCGCTGATGATCCGGGTGTTCTTTCGGTTCAGAAAATCTACAACTACTACAAGAAGTTTGGTTACCGCACTGAAGTCATGGGAGCATCCTTCCGCAATTGCGGTCAAATAACCGAGCTGGCTGGTAGCGACCTGCTCACCATCAGCCCTGGACTACTTGAAGAGCTTCAGAATACTCCTGGAGAACTGACCCAAAAACTCACTGACGCAAATGCCCAGGCTTCGGATCTTGAGAAAATCCACCTCGATGAGAAGGATTTCCGCTTCATGTTCAATGAGGATGCCATGGCTACTGAGAAAACGGCTGAAGGAATCCGCAACTTCTCTGCAGATATCGTCAAACTTGAGGATTTGATCAAGGGTCTGATCTGAAAGTAGGGTGTTTTACCCCCAAGAAGCCTTTTTAAATACTTAAGATAGCTTAAATGTGTCATTTTTGATCATTTTAGGGCTGTTTTTGTTTTACATTAATTGCGACTTAGCCTATTTTGCGTGCGAAATAACTATTTTCGCATGAGTAACAATCAATTAGACGGTGCCCAGGCACTCATCAAGACCCTCGACGATCTCGGGATCGAATATATTTTCGGATACTCCGGTGGCGCTGCCATCCCTATTTTTGACGCCCTCGTCACGGTAAAGACCAACATTAAGTTTGTTCTCGCCCGTCACGAGCAAGGCTGCTGTCACATGGCTGATGGTTACGCCCGTGCTACAGGCAAGCCCGCCGTCGTATTGGTTACGTCAGGACCTGGTGCTGGTAATACCATCACCGGCATCATGACGGCTCAGATGGACTCCGTTCCCATGATCATCATCTGTGGTCAGCAGGTTACCTGGATGCTGGGTAAAGACGCTTTCCAGGAGGCTGACATCTTTGGCATCACCATACCCGTAGTGAAGCACAACTACCTGATCAAGGAGACCAATGACATTCCTAGAATCATTCGTGAGGCTCATCACATTGCCACCACGGGGCGTCCGGGGCCAGTGCTGGTGGATGTTCCTAAGGACATTAGCTCAGCTGATTTCAACGGTGACATGGACCCAGAACTCGACCTTCCCGGCTACAAGCCCGAAACAGCTTATACTGTAGACTCCGATAAGATCGACGAAGCGCTACAACTCATTCACAAAGCCCAGCGGCCATTGGTCCTTGCTGGACACGGGATCATGATCTCCGGTGCAGACGCTGAGCTTATGGAGCTTGCTGAAACATTGCGTTGCCCTGTGACATCAACACTCTTGGGCAAAGGCGTTTTCCCAGAGGAGCATGAACTAGCGCTCGGTATGCTCGGCATGCATGGCACCGCCTATGCAAACAAGGCTGTCTGTGATTGTGACTTGCTCATCAACATTGGTTCACGTTTTGACGACCGCATCATCGGCCAGGCTGACAAGTTCTGTAAGGACGCCAAGATCATCCACATCGACATCGATCCATCAGAGATGAACAAAATGGTTCGCCCAGATATCGAGATCGTTGGTGACGCCAAGACCACCTTAACTGAAATCAACAAACGCATCTCCGGCCTCGATACCGAGCCATGGCTTAATAAAATCGAAGGTTGGAGGAAAAAATACCCGCTCTCTTACCGTAAGCAAGGTGGCCTGAGAATGCAGCAGGTTATCGACGAGCTCTACCAAGTTGCTGGAGGAGACGCCATCGTCTCCACTGACGTGGGTCAGCACCAGATGTGGGCCGCCCAGTTTTACAAGACCAACGCCTCATGGAAGTGGCTTTCCTCCGGTGGTGCCGGCACGATGGGCTTCGGCTTCCCTGCCGCCATTGGTGCCGCCTTTGCCTGCCCGGATCAAACGGTTATCTCCATCTCTGGTGACGGAGGCTTCCAGATGACCTTGTTTGAGTTAGCCACCGTGGCCCTACACAAGCTTCCCGTAAAAATTGTTATTCTCAACAACCACTACCTCGGCATGGTTCGGCAGTGGCAAGAGCTCTTCTTTGACGACCGCGAATCCGGTGTTGATCTGGAAGGTAACCCGGACTTCTGCAAACTTGCGGCAGCTTACGGAATCCCCTCCTTTAACATCAAGCGCCCTGCAGACGTAAGACGTCAGCTCGAAAAAGCTTTTGAAATTACTGATGGGCCCGTGCTCATCCATGCTGAGTGTGTTAAGACCGATAACGTATTCCCGATGATTCCAGCTGGCGCTGCCCTCGAGGATATGCTCACCGAACCCCCTAAAGGCAAGCTGGCCAAACCCACTGGTTCCACCTAGGACC
>CAWVVN010000014.1:0-32349 GCA_963933605.1 uncultured Verrucomicrobiales bacterium | reverse complement strand
AAAAGCACGCTCGGCCAGCAAGTAATTACCTGCCCGCCACTCAAAATGACCAAGCGCGTGCTGCCATGTTGGTATATCAGGGCACTTCTTTGTGAGGTAGCGTGCGTGAGGCAGGATTTCTTCCTTTATATTCACCACACTAAATGGGGCCTCAGCATTGAGCATCAACCAAAAACCCATCACCATCCAATTATCTGGGTGCTCCTCCATGAGCCGCTGAGTTTCCTTCAGGGCATCCAATCGCTTTTGTGATGGTTCATTGGCAACATTATAGCCGCCTCTATTCAGAAACACGGCAATCATCTTTGCTTGGATAAAACGCGGATCATCCTTGGCAACCTTCAGCAACATGTCACCCGCACTTTCTGGATTTTGCGATACCAGTGCAGCAATGGCATCAACGAAGCCCCTCTCCGATTCGGAAAAACGCGCCTTCTGGCCTTTCTTAATCCTAGCATTATCAGCATCGCTCATATCGAGCATCCTCAGCACGGCTGCCCGGCGATAATCAGCATATTCATTAAAAGGCTGAATCAATGCGAGAGTAACCCCTGCATAAGCCATGATGCAATCTGGGTCTATTGCAAGCGCGGCAGAAAAATGCCGATACGCCTCAAAGTTCCACTGTGCATGCACTAGCGCAAAGCCCTGCCTGACATGCTCACGCACCTTGGGTGATGATGTGCTCACCCGGCTCTGCACACCCTTCATGCTCTCGCTGATGCTTGGGCGCGCCATCTTAGCGACTCTGGGGTGGACGACACGACTCAAGGCAAATGCCTTTGGGTCCTGATCCGGCTTTGAACTGACCTTGCTTGTCGGAGCTTCACAAAACCCGTCACAAATCAGCACAATCAAAAAAAATGCTGCAGCTGATAAAGCACGAGTGCTGTACATGGCCGAACTATTGACGAGAAAGCAGAACTTCGCCAGTGGAAAAGAGGGCCGCATGATACTTCCCTGCTATTCTCTCAAAGTTCATATTTTATTGTCATGTATAAATCGCGCATTGAAAGATCCTTCAAACCTGCTTGATTGGTGCCCACATATGTCTAATAGTTTTGGCCATTTATTTCGTATTTCCACATGGGGTGAGTCTCATGGCGGCGGCGTTGGTGTTGTCATAGACGGTTGCCCACCATGCATTCCTATTTGCGAAGAAGATATTCAGCTTGAGTTAGATCGTCGCCGTCCTGGACAAAGCGAGATCGTCACTCCGCGCAAAGAAAGCGATACCTGTGAAATTCTCTCCGGTGTATTTGAAGGACAAACATTAGGTTCCCCCATTGCCATTCTGGTCAGAAACAAGGATCAACGACCTTCATCATATTCAGAAATGAAGGACAAATACCGCCCTTCACACGCTGACTTCACCTATGATGCTAAGTATGGCACACGAGCCTGGCATGGAGGCGGAAGAGCATCAGCACGTGAAACCATCGGCAGAGTGGCTGCTGCGGCCATCGCCAAAAAGGTCCTTAGCAATCTCTACCCTGGCATCGAAATCCTCGCTTGGGTTGACTCGATCAAAGACATCAAGGCTGATGTCGACCCAGGCAATGTAACGATGGAGACCATCGAATCAAACATCGTAAGAACCGGTGATCTTAGCGCTGTCGACCCAATGATAGAGCTTATCAAGGAGACAAGATCGGACGGCAACTCAGTCGGCGGGGTCGTCGAGTGTGTGGTGCGCAATGCTCCGGTAGGATTAGGTAATCCCGTGTTTGGCAAACTTGAAGCTTCACTCGCACAAGCCATGCTAAGCATCCCTGCGACCAAAGGCTTCGAGATAGGCTCCGGCTTTCAAGGAACCCAGCTAACAGGTGCTGAACACAATGATTCGTTTTACATGGATGGTGACACTGTCCGCACCAGCACCAACCATTCCGGCGGTGTTCAAGGAGGCATCAGCAATGGCGAAAACATTATTTTCCGCACAGCATTCAAGCCCACAGCTACGATCATGAAGGAGCAGAAAACGGTCACCACAGGCAGTGAAGATACCGAACTCAAAGGCAGAGGTCGTCACGATGCATGTGTGCTGCCTCGCGCCGTTCCTATTGTCGAGGCCATGACCGCGTTGGTTCTTTGTGATCATGCACTGCAGCATATTGCGCAGTGCGGCACCAAGTAATTCAGTCCTCCCGCTAATGAATTTATCAGGCATTGGCACCTTTGGCATTATTGCAATCATTCTCTTCGTATTCGCTGCTACTGGATTTTTCAGAGGCTTCATACGCACCACACTTGGCATCACATGCCTAGCCATCTCAGGCTATTGCGCGTATTGGATGCACCAGAATGTGTATCAGCTTATTACACCGTGGATGAGCAATCCTCAGCCATGGTTATGCGGGATCATCGCTATTGGCGCAGGTTTAGCGGCGTTCATCATCTCTCGCTACATTTTCCATTTTGTCATTGATCCATTCAACGTCTCAAAAACAGGTCAGAGCATCGGCTTTGGTCTTCCTGCAGCCCTGATCACCTTGGCTATCGGCTCTGTTTTCATATGGCTGTCTCTGGCTGGTGTTCGCTACCTGGGATCTGCTGCAGAGTTGCAGCAAACTCGATTCCAAATCAGTAATGATGATGAGCCCCATGATACATGGAGCATTGCCAATCAGCACATCATCCCGCATTTCATTAGCGCAAAACAATGGCTCAATGGAAGCTCACTCGGTAGTTGGCATTCAGGAACCGACCTGTTCCATTCGGCTGGCAAAGTCCAACTATGCCAACTGCTTATTCACTACCATCATGAGGCATCACGCCTCGCCATGCTCAAGGATGCAGGGTTCAGCGAACTCGTTAATGAAACGACTTTTCTTGAGCTAGCCCATGCGGAAGGAATCAAGGAGATATCAGCATCAGATTTCCCCGTCGGACTGCTCTCCTCGGCACGTGTAAAAACTGCGCTCACCGATAAAGCGCTATCACAAAAGCTCATCAACTTGAGCTCTGAGGATTTTAACGCACTCTCATCCCAGTAGCTAATACAGCCAGCTTCGTACACAAAAAAGCACAGCGACCAGCACCGTGCTTTGAGTATTGTTGTGAGAATTTCAGCCGCCGACTATTCTGCCGCGAGCAATTCTGCGAGCTTGGCTCGTGATACAGGCTCTTTGATATCTTGCCATTGAACACGAAACTTAGCGACATCCTCTGCAGTGACTGCAGCCGCGGTGTTGCCAAAAGATTGACGAACATAGCTCATCACATCTGCGAGTTTCTGATCATCAGGGTAAACCATTTCTAGCGAAGCCATCATTCCCATGTATTCTGCACCTTCTTTTTTGATGCCCTTAAGAATGACGAGAGCCAAAAGGGAGGGATCCCCTGTTACAATCTTTGAACCCACAAGAGAGGGCGCCATCATTTTATCCCCTAAGGGAAGCCCTTGGCCGTCTGCATTATGGCAGGCACTGCATATCATGTATGCCATTTTACCAGCTGCCTCGTCTGCTTGAGCAGTGAAGGACAGGAGGCTGGCGATTGTGGGGACGAGGAGTAATTTAAGCTTCATAATCTTTTCTGTATCGTAGTTGTGGGTGATTCTATTGATTTATCGATGATCAATGGAAATTACGTTGGGAATATTGCATAGGACTCATTGAAATCCAGTCCAATTCGTTGAATTTTATCAGCTAGCTCTCTTGCACAGACACATTATCGAGAAATCCTGCACTTGATAGGTAGATTTAAGCAATCTAGCGCAATCAAACGTTGATGTTGGGGCACTATTTCGCATAGGTTTTTGCAGGATCGCAATATGATCCTACTACGACTATGCCCATCTCAGATTATATCGTCACTATTGGCCTGGAGGTTCATTGCCAAATCAAGTCAAAGAGTAAAATGTTCTGCGGCTGTGCAACGAGCTTTGGCGAAGAGCCCAATAGCAATATCTGCCCAGTCTGCCTGGGATTACCGGGCGCCATGCCGGTGCTAAACAAACATGCCATTGAGCAAACGATCCTGGCAGGAATGATGCTCGAGTGCAGCACACCAGAAACCTCAAAGTGGGACCGGAAAAATTACTTTTATCCGGACATGCCTAAAAACTTTCAACTCACTCAGTTTGACCTTCCTCTTTGCATCGGTGGAGGAGTGCCACTCTACGATTTAGCCTACCCTAAAGAAATTCAAAACGAGATCCCCTCACCCGGCAAGGTTGTCAAACTCACTCGTATTCACCTTGAAGAAGACGTCGCTAAATCAACGCACCACAGTAACAACTCCACCATTGATTTTAACCGTGCAGGCACTCCGCTGATGGAGATTGTTTCCGATCCAGATATCGAGACTCCCGAGCAAGCTTACGCCTACCTTAAATCACTCCAACAAATTCTTGTGTATGGTGGCATTTCAGATGCCGATATGGAAAAAGGTCAGATGCGCTGCGATGTGAATGTCTCTCTGCGCCCACACGGGCAAGTAGAGCTCGGTGAAAAAGTAGAACTCAAAAACCTCAATTCAATTTCAGCGGTTCGAAGCTCCCTCTACTACGAAATCCAACGACAGGCCGAGGAGCTCGACGCCGGCATCGCCCAGATTCAATCAACGCGCCGTTGGGATGCTGATATCGGTGAAACACAGATGATGCGCACCAAGGAAGACGCTCACGACTACCGCTATTTCCCTGAACCTGACCTATTACCCATCAAAACGGCTCAACTTGTTGAGAAAATGCGCTCCCATGTGCCAGAACTACCGCATCACAAGCGTGCGCGCTTTGAGCAGGATTTTGGTCTTAGCCCCTATGACGCTGATGTGCTGACAAGTGATCAACACCTTGCAGACTATTTCGAAGAAGCCGCCAAAGAACCCAAGCTAGGAAAAAAAGTAGCTAACTGGATTACCAATAGCGTTCTGGCCAAACTCAACGAAGATAACATCAGCATTCAAGAATGCCCCCTTCCCGCGGGACACATCCTAGAACTCGCCAAACTCGTTGAGGCGGGTGCTGTTTCCAATAATCAAGCCAGGGACGTGTTCGCCGAACTGTGGAAAAATCCAAGCATCAGCCCTGCTGAGCAGTCCAAGGCGATGGGTTTTGAACCTGCCGACACGGGTGCGATTGAATCGATTATTGATGAGGTGATTATTCTCAACCCAGATAAAGTGGCCGAAATTCAAGCTGGAAACGAAAAACTACTGAACTTCCTTACAGGCCAGGTGATGAAAGCTTCCAAGGGCAAGGCGAATCCAAAAATGGTGACCGACTGCCTGAAGGACAAGATTCTATGAAATGCTTCTATCTCTTTCTCTGCTTACTGCTGATTTCATCAAGTCAGGCAGGCGTTTATGGTGAGCTTGAGTTTGGCGACAGCCGTGAAACGGTCACCAAGAAACTGAGCCAAAGCCCGCTGGTTGAACAAACCATCGACAACACCTACACCGCAAGAACAGGCCTGAATGGCATTTTCAAATGCAAAGGCAAGATTTCAGAACTAACGTTCCATCTCTATTTCAACTGGGATGAACAAGGTGGGCTCAATGAGATCACTTTGCGATCTGAAGGGCTCGATGTGGATCTCTACAAAACACGGCTCCGGCGTGCATGGAGTGATGCCGAATCGTTATTTTCACAAGTGTATCAAGCTCCTGCACAACAAGCAACTTACCCCTCCCTGAGCTCATTTAAAGAGCACAAGATGATGATTTCACATGTATGGGAAAATAAAGGCAAAGAAACGATTTTGATGGGAACAGGCATCGATAAAAACCAGTGCTTCCTCTTCATTCGTTATGACAGAGCGCAGGTTGAACTACAGCGCGAAGAATAGGGCACTTGCCTTTAGCCGCTAAGAGCCCAGTGGCAGCAGCTCATTGTATCGCTCGACTGCAAGCGCCTTACCTGTCTCTTCATCGACATCTAAGACGAGACCACAAAGTCTGACTTGCCCCTTAGCCACAGGAAAACGGGTCGGCATGCCCGTTTTGAAACGCCAGACGACGGATTCAACGCTGCGACCAAGCACCGACCTCTCAGGACCACACATGCCAGCATCTGTAATATGAGCGGTTCCCTGCTCTAAAATACGTTCATCAGCAGTCTGCACATGCGTATGCGTTCCTGCAACGGCAGACACCTTACCATCGAGGTGATAACCCATCGCGATCGACTCGCTGGTCGTCTCTGCATGAAAATCGACAAAAATGACCTGAACCCCCTCCTGCTCACGAAGACGCAGCGCCTCTTTTTCAATGCAGATAAAAGGGTTTTCGAGCGGCGGATTCATAAAAGTGCGGCCCTGACCATTGATCACTCCGACCTTTCCCTTTTTAGTCTCCAGCACTACACTACCGTTGCCCGGAGTTCCCTCGGTGTAATTAATCGGACGCAATAGGCGAGGTTCGGTGGGAAGATAATCGACTATTTCCTTCTGATCCCATATATGATCTCCTGACGTTAGCACAGCAACACCACAACGAAGTAAATCAATAGATATCTTGGGAGTAATGCCCCTACCAGCAGCCGAGTTCTCCCCATTTGCGATAATAAAATCGATTTCCCTCTCCCGCTTAAGCGCGGGCAAGCGGCCAATCACGGCCTTACGCCCTGGTTCACCCACAATATCTCCTAAAAAAAGAATACGAATCACGACCACAGTGAATCACACTGTACGACATCAGCCAACCCCTAAGCCTCAATCTTAACTTTTTAATATCTACCATGCTGGCATCCAACCACGGCAGAAAGCTCTACCCCATCATCGGACTACTCCTTTTGCTACTCATTGCAGCGGGAGGTTATATTACACTGCTTGAAATACAGCGCAAATCGGCCAGCTCAGCGCAGCAACAAGAGGAACCATTGATAACCACTCCACCTGACGGTCAAGAAGCCACCTTAGCCGATCTTGGCGAGCAACCAGATTGGAGCACACTTGATCTCTGGCAGGACACCATCACCTATGACGACTTTTATTATTTATTAACGGAAGTCTACACGACAGACAACACCTGGAAGCGTTACATCACCATGCATCCAGACCATGCCATCATTCGCACAGACACGAGCAAGCCGGGTGCAACCTACAGGCTTAATTTTGCAAGCGTGATCAGCGAAGCTTCACCCGATCGAAACTGGAATAGCGTTGGCGAACTACCGCCGGGAACAAAGGACAAACCCTTGGCTGGTGTCCATATCGCAATCGACCCCGGTCACATTGGTGGAGATTATGCGAAAATTGAAGCTCGATGGTTTCAGATTGGCGACAACCCACCCGTCAAAGAAGGAGACATGACTTTGCTCACCGGCAAAATCATCAAGGACCAGCTAATCAATCTTGGTGCCAAAGTATACTTGATTCGTGGCTCCAACCAACCGGTCAATCCTCGACGCGCAGATGACTACCGGGAAGCGGCCCTCGCCAAAGCAGCATCGCTTGGCAAGACCGATGAGGAAACGGTAAGCCAGTATCAGCAAAAATTTTTCTATCGCACCGGCGAGATCCGTGAACGCGCCCGCCGGGTCAATCTGGCCTTCAATCCCGATCTTGTTCTCTGCTTACATTTCAATGCCGAGGCTTGGGGTGATCCGCTCAAGCCCACGTTGACAGAAAACAACCACTTCCACGTGCTCTTACACGGAGCACTTACCCGTAGAGAAATGGCACATGACGATGAGCGTTTTGAGATGCTTGTGAAAATTCTTCAGCGCAGCCATGAAGAAGAAAAAGCACTGGGAATCTACATGGCCCAATCACTTAGCAAGGCAACTAAGCTGCCTGCTTATCAATACCTTAATGCAGCTAGCCGTGCCCGTCCCATCAAAGAAATTCCGGGCCTATGGATACGCAACCTTCTTGCTAATCGCATCTACCAATGTCCGGTTATTTTCCTTGAGCCTTATGTAATGAATAACAAGCAAGTCCACGAACGCATTCAACTGGGTGACTACAAAGAAACCAAAATGATTCAGGGAGAAGAGAAACAATCCATCTACCGTGAGTATGCCGAGGCAGTGGTCGCTGCGCTCAAGCAATATTACCTAGACTACCGCATCATCTATAACCCTGAAGGAAGGTAAGCACACATTGATGCGCTACCGGCTTGCCCCGTAAATCTTCTGAACCTGATCGAGGTAATGACTGGTAGCGTCATCTGGAGAAGCTCGGAGCTCCTCTTTTTTTAATGCCTCTATGAGGGCTCGGTATTTGGTGAAAGTGCCACTCAAATCACTGGACTGAGTTATATAATACCAGTCCAAGTAGTCACGTGAGCGTATCGCCGCAGCCTTCATTCTCATACGAACATCGATTAATTTGGCGAGACGGGAACTAATATCCTTGTCTTCACCCTTCACAATATCACGTAAAATGATGTCATACTCATTAAAGATGGGACGGTAGGTAGGAAAGCACCGATAACTAAGCCGCTCTAGTTCGGCACGTGCAGCTGCGACTGCTTCAATGCGCTCTGAGGGCTCTCGTTTAAGCACCTGCTCGTATTCATCAATCCCTGCACTTAGCGCAGACCCGTCAATGTCACGATAGCGCAGCTTTAATAAACCATCCAATCTAGATTCCGTTTCCAGCATAGAATGCACCTGCGTAACTCGCGCTGTAGCCAGCTCCAACAACTCGAGATTCACCCATTTACCAAGACTATTACTCGACTTGTTCATGCCCGAGAAATGTCGACGCAGTAAATTTTCATACTCCCCTTTGAATGTCGCAAACTCTGCAAGGTAACTGGATATGCCCGATTTTCCATCAGGCTGGCGTAAAAGTGAATTGACGATCGCCCCGGAAATCGCCCGGAACGTGACAGGTTCACGTCCAATCATCTCTCGCCATTGATTTTCAGTAGCATCAAAAACTTTCTCCAATGGGAGAACAGATAAGAAGTCGATATCGGCCTGATAAATCTCCCTATTAGAATCGCCACTGCGAATATCTATGGCTTCCAACATGCCTATAACCAGCCATGGTTTGATGACAACCCTATCACCCTCCTCAACGAACTGCCCGTCCGCCAAACCCCTCTCATAGAGAAGGAGCTCCATCAGATGGTAGCGGAGCAGGTACTGATCTACCCCTTTCGCCAGATGAATGTGCAGCAATAATTGATACTGTCCCTGGAAGCTTGAAATCTTACTCAGAATACTACGTGACAATTTCGCATCACCCTCAGCGCCATAAAGCTTAACAATCAAAGGCAACTTCATTTTTCGGCCAGCATCTCCGCATAATTGATTAAGCTGATCTCTGAGCTCATTAGCAACGGAAGCAATACTTCCACGTACTTGTTGTTCACCCCCGGTCACAGAAATACTACCAAATTGAGTAATCTGCATTTTTTTTGCTGCTACTTTAGTGCCTTCCGGTCCTGAGCCCAGATCTTCTGCTGCCAGAACCTTCACATCGGCAACAACAGCAATGGCTATACTCAGCATCAGCAGTAGCCATGCTCGGCACGACCCATGGTCTAATTGAACGACTATGCTACTCTTCATCATCATAGCCTGTGTTCAACTCGCCGAGGATCAATGGTGATTTTACCTTCCTCAACACGCACATCAAAAATCTCATGGTCGTAGTATGGCTGTAATTCATCAGACAATTCATTGACCATATTTTGAAATGCCGGCATCAGTAAATGTCCAAAACCTCCCGGCAATCTAAGCTGCCCAATATGACATGAGTGCCTTGAAATACTGTAACCTGTCCTCGTGCGCTCAAAGCCCATAAAAAGCGAAGTGATGTGCACGTTTTTCCCGAAAAGTTTGCGTTCAATAATCAGTTCAATCTCATCCTTCTTGAAATGGACCCATACGCCGCGCACCTCCGCAAACGGTGCCAACACACCCTGCTGTTTGATTTCTAGGCGCTTAGCAAGCCAAGCATTGATTTCCTCTTCTCTGAATGTGATCGGGTAGTTGCGCTCAATAGCAAGTGCCAGACGCTGCTTGAGCAATGGTGGCTGGATCGATCTACCCTCGATGATCTCAGCCCTGCCTGCGATGTTCTCAACGGGATAGGCTTGTATAGATGGGAATAATTGCACCCCAGCCACCTTAGCCTCCATCACTCGGGCATTGAATGCATCCGGACTACCAGCAGGCTGCCACAGGAAATAAACGTGAACACCCATATAAAGCATGATTGCTGACAGAAAAAGCCAAGACAGGATACTCCCGCACCCGCTGTTGCCACCGGCAGGCTCCTGCGACTGCTTAGACTGCTGCATGTGCGGATGCCCCTTCTTAACCATACACTTGTGAGTAGCAAATCAACGCATTCATGGAAAGCTTTGATTCTAGATCACCCAGCCAACAACCCCCAATTAAAATCCCCTTGCATCCTTTTCATTTGAGGATGAAAATTAATGCAACTACTTATGATCACGGTGGTTTAATGATTTAGCTCTGCAACATCATGACTCATCCGAACTGTCAGCCATCACACCTGAGACTGATCCTGGACCAAGATCACTATCGCCCTATGCCAAAAACCCCTGCAGACATTCAGAGCAACACTACAAGCAGTGGTATTGAACCTTCTGAAAATGATCTCGATGTTGCGCTCATGCTCAGGGTTGCAGGAGGTGAGGAGGCGGCATTCGAGCAGCTTATTGAGCGTCACCAAGGTGCCGTTATCGGCACAGTTTCAAAGATGCTGGGTAATGCATCCGATGCTGAAGACATTGCTCAGCAAGTTTTTATTCGTCTTTGGAAAAGCGCTCCTCGCTACAAACCGAAGGCTAAATTTACCACCTTCCTCTACACCATCACTCGCAATCTCGTTTTTAACGAAAGCCGCCGTAAAAGTCGCAAAAAAGAATATTCAATGGAAGAACGAGAGGATGACTTTCATCTTCAGACAGCAGATCATCAAAATGCCTCACCTGATCAGGGGCTGCTCCAGCAAGAGCTACGCCAGGCAGTAGATCAGGCAATTGCAAACCTGCCTGAAAAACAACGCCTCGCGGTCATCCTAAGGCGCTACGAGGGCATGCCCTATGACGAGATAGCCAAGATACTCGACCTCTCTGTCTCTGCTATAAAAAGCCAACTTTTTCGTGCCCGTCACACCCTGCGTGAATCACTTCAGCATTACCTCGAATCATAGCTAGCTCCGGCTATCAAAATGATGCGTTTTCAGACTTTTCATTTATAGCCTCACAGCTATGAAAACGTTGTCATGAAATTTTATTTTTTGATCCTACTCGCATTGCTGCCGATCACAGCACATGGCAAAGTGTCGACTAGCCTGCTAGCATCAGGATTTGATCAACCCGTCTGGGCATCTTGCCCCAAAGGGGTGACTGACCGCTTATGGGTTTTAGAGAAAGACGGCAAAATAGTGATCTACAACAAGCACACTGACACAAAAACAGACTTTCTCGATATACGCCATCTTATCAAGATCAGCATGAATGAGCAGGGGCTACTGGGACTGGCCTTTAGTGATGATTACCTTCAATCGGGCAAGCTTTACGTTTATTTCACCAATACGACCGGGGATACTGAGGTTTGCCGTTTTACCGCACATGGACCTGGCATGAGGCAATGTGACCCTTCCACTCGTGAACTCCTGCTTGGCATTAAGCAAAGTGCACGAAACCACAACGGCGGCTGGCTAGGTTTCGGGCCAGATGGCTACCTCTACATTGCCACAGGTGACGGCGGCTCGGGTAATGACCCGAAAAACCATGGCCAAGATCTAGGCACCCACCTTGCTAAGATCCTTCGCATCGATGTCTCCTCAGCCAGTGGCTATACCGTGCCAGAGGACAATCCATTCATCGATCAAGCAGGAGCTAAACCAGAAATCTACGCCTATGGACTGCGCAATCCTTGGCGTTGCTCGTGGGACCGCAAAACCAAAGATTTCTACATCGCAGATGTCGGTCAGAATCACTGGGAGGAGGTTAATTTTCTACCATCTGGCGAGGGTAAAGGAGCCAACTTTGGCTGGCGCCTCAGAGAGGGAATGCTAGCCACTCCAAAAACAAATGTTGGCGGAACCGCTCCCGCAGGCTCTGTAGACCCCATCTATGCCTACAGGCATGGTAATAAGTCCAATGAGGGCATCTCTGTGACCGGAGGCTATGTTTACCGAGGGCCCATAGAGAGCCTCCAGGGAAAGTATTTTTTTGCCGATTTTGGCAATGCTCGAATCTGGTCCATCGAGGTTAAACGTGGTAAAGCTCACAACTTCGAGGACTGGACCAAAACCCTGCAATCACAGCAGGGAGCCATCAATAGGATTGTCTCATTTGGTGAAGACCACGACGGCAACTTGCTGATCATCTCTCTCACCGGAAGCATCTACCAGCTCATCGAGCGCTAGGCTATCGACAGGCCCTAATCGCCATACGGGATATCATAGACGTCTCGAAGCCTATCTTTTATCTCTTTGCCGATGACCATCAGCACGGGCAGCAGCAGCAGAGTAATGAGCGTTGAGAATAGAATACCAAAGGCAAGGGAGGCGGCCATGGGTTTAAGAAACTGAGCCTGCACTTCGGTTTCCAGCAGCAAGGGAGCGAGCCCCAAAAAGGTGGTTAATGATGTCAGCAAAATGGCACGAAAACGATCAGCACCTGCCTGTGAACAAGCATCTAGCAAACTCACACCTTCAGCGCGCATATCGTTGACCCGGCAAACAAGAACCAGGGAGTCATTCACCACCACTCCAGAGAGTGCCAGAATTCCAAACACTGAGAGAATCGAAACTGGCAGACCCATCAGATAGTGGCCGAGCAGAGCTCCGATAATACCAAAGGGAATCACCGACATGATAATGAGTGGCTTGGCATAGCTTTTAAGCGGAATGGCAATAAGGATATAAATGAAAACAATGGAGAAGAAGAAGCCCTTGATCAGCGAACTCATTGATTTTTTGCGCTGCTCGATCTCTCCCCTCTGAGTGATCGAGATGCCGGGATACTTCGCAACCATTTGCGGGAAAAATTCTTTTTCTAAGCGATCCGTCACCTCACCTGACGAGGTGATCGCCTTATCCATGGTCGCTTCCACAGTAACAACACGTTTACTGTCATAGCGCTTAATCGAGGCCAAAGATTCAGAATAACGAGTATCAGCAACCACGCCAAAAGGAACCGCCGTTCCGTCCTCTTTACGCACACGCATGTTACGCAGCGTTTCGAGTGATTCCCGTTGTTCGATAGGGTAGCGCACCATTACACGCACTTCATCACGCCCGCGCTGCACACGTTGGGCTTCACGTCCATAAAAGGCATCACGCACATTGAGCGCCAAATCACGTTTAGTAAGACCTGCAGCCTCACCCTCAGCTGTAATCGAATAGAGGATTTCTGGCTTACCCGAGTCAAAGGTATCGAGCGTATCATAGACCCCATTGTACGTTGCCAGCACCTCCTTCAGCTCGAGCGCTGCCGCTTTCAGTTCTTCGAGGTTTTCACTTTCTAAATTCACCTTGAGGTCACCGCCAGGAGGGCCGGCCCTGGCCGCCACCGACAGTGAGCGCGCGCCCGCTATGGTACCAATGGCATCACGCCAATCTTTGATAATATCTCCAGTCGGCAGGAATGCACGTGTGGTAGACCTGGTGAGCTCGGCAGCGACTGCTGCCTTGTTATTTGTTTTGCATGAAATTTGAATTTCCACGAAAGGGTTTTGGCCATATTCATCCTCATACCGCTCCCCTAGCTCACTTGCAATCGCGGCGATACGCTGTGCATTGGCATGGAGATATTCTACCGATTGACCTTGCTCGAGATCCAGCAACACCGCGGCATTATCACGGTATATATTAGGGAAAAAAACGAACCTCAATTGACCTGCGGGGAATAATCCGACAACCACAATAAGCACCGCAACGAATGCCCCGACCGTTGCATACCGCCAAGTAATCACAAATTTGATAGCCGGCTGATAAACAGCCGTGATCAACCATTTTAAACGGTTCGCAACCGCCTTCTGAAAGCGCGCCCACGCCTTGGTCAGTGGATTGCTCGGTTTTTTATGCACGTTAAGATGCGCGAGATGAGATGGCAGTATGAGTTTGGACTCAATCAATGAGAAAATCAGACAGAGGATTACCGCCGTGGCGATTTGGCCAAACACATTACCCATTCTTCCACTGACTTGAGTGAGCGGCAGGAATGCGGCAATCGTTGTAATCACGCCGAATGTTGCAGGAGTCACCACCTTACTGACACCTCGCACCGTCGTTCGTATCGGGCCGTCTCCTTCTTCGGAGTGCACGTCCTTTTCCTTCTCTGAGTATATCGATTCACCAATGACAATGGCGTCGTCAACGACGACACCGAGCACAATAAGGAATCCAAATGCTGATATGACATTGATCGACAAATCAAGACCCGGAACAGGGAAAAAGGTGAGCGCGCCTGCCAGAGAAACAGGAATGCCAATCGCCACCCAAAAGGCCAAACGCAAATTAAGAAAAACCATCAGCGAGACCAACACTAAGAGCACACCGATCAAACCATTACGCCCCAGAAGGGACAAACGATCACGGATATTAACTGAGCCGTCTAGCCAACTGGCCAACGCAAGACCCTCAGGCAAATCTCGATACTCGCTGACAACACGTCTTGCCTCATTAACGGCATCGATAATATCGTCTCGGCCTTCGGTCGTAATCTTCAAGCTAGTGGTAGGCTGCCCTCGAAAACGATTTAAAAATAGCTGATCCACAAAACCATCCCGAACTTCAGCCACATCTTTAACATAAATCCGGGTGCCATCAGCATTGGCGCGCACCGGTATATTTTCAAAGTCACTTTTGCTGTATGCCTGATCGCGCGAACGAAGCGATATGTCACCACGTTTTGAACGAACCACCCCTCCCCCCAGGTCCAACGAATTATCGCTCACCGCTTTAGCAACTTCGTCAAAAGTCAATTGATAGAGACGCAGCTTCTCCTCTGAGGGCTCAATGGATATTTCATAGTCCCGCCCCCCCATGGTCTCCACCTTGGATATCGCGGGCTCACGAAGAAGATCATCACGCACCTTACGCGCCGCCTCCTTACGCACCGCCTCGGGAACGTCTCCATACAGCTCAATCCAGAGCACCTTACTACTGCGCTTGTTCTCCTTCACCACCGGTTTCTCAGCCTGCTCAGGAAATGAAGGGATCGCGTCTACCTTGATTTTAACGTCATCGAGTAGTTTACCTATCGGATAATTCTCCTTAGACTCAATCGTTACAGAGGCGAGATTATCCTTACTCACAGACTTAATGTGATCAATACCATCAACATCCTCGAGAGACTCCTCAATCTTAATGGTTACCCCCCTCTCAACATCCTCTGGAGTACCGCCACGGATAGTAACGTTGACGGTTACAGATTCGGCTTCAAAAGCGGGAAAGCCCTCTTTTCTGATATTAAAAGCCGTATAAATACCTGCTGAGAGAATCGTCAGCATCAGGATATTTGCCACCACCGGATTGGAGGCAAACCAGCTGATGAAGGGATGTTTCTGCAAGGGATTCATGGGCCGATTAGCGTTTTTCAGAAACAAAGGCAGGCTTCACATCCTTACCATGCTTGAAGGTGGCAAGAGGACGCGTAACAATGTGTAAGGGTGGTTTTATTGCAGATGCCTCTAATTCCTTGCCCGATAGGCGCAGGTAAACATGCGCTTCATGACCATAGACACGTTTGGCCGTGATCCGGCAGAGCTTATCCTCGTTGCTGACTACCCATACATAAGCGTCATTGACCAGCGCTGCCTCGGGAATCTTGTAGCTATCAGGGATAACACGACCTGGAATACGGGCGTTAACAAACGTCCCTACCACAAGAGGTTCAGGTTTGGCTTGGTAAGGTCCTTCGACCTCAGCGATCACATAGGTCACCTGGTTTTTTGGATCCACAGATGGCTCAGTGCGCATCAGCTGCCCCTGCCACTCGGCACCAGCTTTGGTGGCACTAGTGAGCGTGACCGCCAGCCTCGCTGAGTTCTTTTGATGCAAACCAGGAAGATCAACAAGCACAGCCTGATCGGCAGTGAGCGGCAACCTCACCTCTACCCGTTCCGTGGCCACTAGCTTACCCAGTGGTTGTTGCTGATTAGCATAATTGCCCAATGATGCCATCCGCTCTAACACCACAGCGTCATAAGGAGCCCTAATCATGGTGCGCTGAATATCAGCTTTAGCTTTAGCCTCGGTCGCCATAGCAGATTGGATATTGGCGCGAGCGGCTTCGAGCTGGGGCTTGCGCAAAACAAAGTCAGATGCGCTATTGAGATTACGACCCGAGGCCTGCCAGTCTTGCGCCGCTTGCTTCGCCTTGATTTCCTCCTCAACCAGGGTTCGCTTTGCTGTGCTCAGGTTTGAACTTTCTTGCGCTAACACGGCGGTGTAATCAGTATCATCAATACGCGCTAGCAGTGCACCTTTGTTCACCATGTTGCCAACACGAAACTCCTCTGCCACCTCAGTAATTTGCCCACTAACCTGTGGTGTGAGTGTTGTTTCAAAATAACTTTGCACAGTGCCATAGCTAAGAATTGGCGGTTGGTGGTCTTTTTGATCAACGGCAATAATATCAACCTGAGGGGCTATCACATCAGGCACACGTGACAGGTTTGGTTTTTTTTGGCTGATCAAGATTTTGACGAACATGAACGCCAAGACGATGAAAACAACGGGGATGATTAGTTTCAGGATGAATTTCATATGACGTGCGTTAGATTAAAGCCCTTTTCCCAGAGCCAAGGCAAGAGCCACTCGGTTTTTATATCGTAGAGTCCTTGTATTAATAAAGGCTTCCTCCGTGTTAAATGCGCGGCGTTGAGTATCGAGCAAGGTGAGGATTTCGACCAATCCCGTTTCATAGTTTCTCTGAATGCGACTCTCGGCACTGCGTGCCGCTGCCAGAGCGTTACCCAGAGCCCCCTCTTGGCGGTGTAAATAAAGCTCTGACCCGAGTCCATCCTCCACCTCACGAAAAGCGTTAAGTACCGTTGCTTGATAATTAGCCCATGCCTCTTTTGCTCGCGCATTTGCCGCGCCCAACTCAGCTCTACGGCTACCCCCATCAATCAAAGGCGCCGCAAGATTCCCCGCGATGGACCAAACACTGAAATTTGAATCCGTAATATCTTTTAATACTGACGACTGCCCACCGCCGCTTGCCGTGAGTGAAAACCGAGGATAAATATCACGGTGGGCCACTTGCACTCGAGAATCTGCCGCACGAATACGTTGATATGCGGCATCAATATCTGGGCGCTTCATCAGCAGTGCAGAGGGAATACCCACCTGCACACCATGCTTCATGGAAGGCCATGATCGAGCTGAGAATGTTGCATCCGGGTAGGCTCCGCATAATATGGCAAGCTGGCGCGCCGCCTGATCCCTGAGGTTCTCGCTCCTAAATAATTGTGCCCGGGTATTTTCCATATCCGTGCGTGCTAAGTCCAAATCGCCTAAGTCCTCTGTGCCATTTTCGAAACGACGATTAACTAGCTGGTATGTTTTTTCAAAACTCTTCAGACGTCTTCGAGAGAGGTGCAGTAATTGATCTTCAGCAACGAGCTTGAAATATGACTGCATGGTCTGTGCCGCAATAGACTGGCGAGCGGACTCGTGATCAGCAAGCAAGGCATCTCTGTTACTGGCCGTGGCTCTGATCCCTGCTCGAATACGCCCCCATACATCGATCTCCCACTGTGCATCTAGCCCTGCAGAGTAGATGTTCTCCCTTGATCTAGAATTCCGGATAGAATTTTGTGACCGAGAAACACCTCCATTAAGGTCCACTGTAGGAACAAGAGAGGAAGAAGCTTTACGCATCTCAAAGCCTGACTCTTCGAGCCGCGCTGCACTACCCTTGAGGTCTGGGTTATGCTCTAGCGCCTTATCTACGTATGCACTCAATTGCTCATCTTCAAAAAGTGCTAGCAAACCTGTTGTCACATCAGGAACAGGAGGCAGAGATGCATCATAGCGCTTAGGGATGCTCAAGCCATGATTACGTTTTGGCGCCCAAGCATCAAATTTCAGCATGCAACCCGAACTGCACAAGACCACACCAGTAACAAGCGCCACTCTGATCAAGTATTGCCGCAAGACACGACCACTACACAGCCAATGCAGTAAGCAGTTCGTATCAGGCGTAGCGGGCATGGGCACTAATCTAGAAAGACTTTGGGCCAGTGCAAGCAGACATCTGCATCATGTAGGTAAAAAAGCCCGCCGAAGAAGCTCTCACAGGGCGAGGATGGACACCTTGTGTTCATCGCACATCGAACTCACTTCTTTACCAGCCAGCATCAGTGTCTTTCCTGCCTCAATAGCAATCACCCCAATGCCTGATTGAGCGCAGTTCTTGACGGTATCTGGGCCGATAACAGGAACATCAAAACGAAAATCTTGATTCGGCTTGGCGACCTTTGCCAACGTCACTTCTTTTCCTCTACCTAACTCACCACCACGGCGTATGCATGCATTGGTCCCCTCAAAAGCTTCAACAGCCAATACTGTGCCATTGCGCACCACCACTGATTGACCAATGTCGAGCCGGCTGGTCTCCTTGGCGATCTTAAAGCCGAAGCGAGCGTCTTCCACGGCCGCCTCTTTGAGCTTCGGACCACATACATGCCCCTCAGCAGGCATCATATCTTCGAGGAAAGTGGTCGCCGGCAGCAAAGTAATTCCATCTTTAGCTAGCTCGTCAGCAATGCCCCCAAAAAGAGACTCCGCATTTTTTTCTTTGGTGCGAGCTAAGAGCAGCATCGTCCTAACATCAGGCCTCAAATCAAACAGGTTCTTGGGAGCAATTTGCCCTACCATGACCGCTTCATCAACGCCCTCCTTTTTGAAAAACTTAATCATCTTACCAAGCTGACCAACCCTGAACCAGTCAGCCGCTGCAACCTCATTAGCAAGCTCGTCTCGGGTTTCCCCATGAAAGGCGGCCATCACCAATCGAGCATCTGGCGACTTGGCATGCGCGGCATCGATAAACGCCTCAGGATAAATACCAGAACCTGCAATAATGCCAATGGTACGAGACATATTAACGTGCGGTAAAATCTGCTTTCATAGCCGTAATTATTTACTCAGATCTTTATTCAATAAATACTTGGCCGCTTGCTCGACATCCTTGTCCCCGCGACCTGACAAATTGAGAATAATGAGAGTATCCTTAGGCAAGGCAGGAGCAACTTTTGAAACATAGGCCAGCGCATGAGATGATTCGAGTGCAGGCAAGATGCCTTCCGTTTGTGAAAGTTCTTTGAAGGCTGCCAGTGCTTCATCGTCGGTCGCGTAGGTGTATTCAGCACGGCCGATATCTTTAAGATACGCATGCTCTGGACCAACTGCGGCGTAATCCAAACCAGCACTCACAGAGTGCGTAAGCTCAATTTGGCCGTCGTCATTAGCCAACAACCAGGTTTTAGCCCCCTGCAGCACACCCAACTTACCGCCTTGAAAACGGGCAGCGTGTCGCTCTGGCTTGATTCCCTCGCCACCTGCCTCAACACCCATCATTCTGACATCCTCGTCACCAATAAAGGGGTGAAATAATCCGATGGCATTAGATCCTCCTCCGACACAAGCAACCAGCAAATCGGGCAAACGTCCTTCTTGCTCAAGAATCTGCTCACGTGCCTCGACACCTATCACGCGATGAAAATCGCGCACCATCATCGGGAAGGGATGCGCACCAAGGGCAGAACCAATAATATAGTGGGTATTTTCTACGCTGGAAACCCAGTCACGCAAAGCCTCATTGACCGCTTCTTTCAGCGTAGCTTGCCCTGCAGTTACGGGCACAACCTTTGCACCGAGCAGCTCCATGCGCGCTACGTTAAGTGCCTGGCGTTCCATGTCCACAGCCCCCATGTAAACCACACAGTCCATGCCAAATCGGGCACAAACCGTGGCAGTCGCCACTCCGTGCTGACCGGCTCCAGTTTCAGCAATGATACGACTTTTGCCGAGTCGTTTAGCCAGCAGGATTTGGCCAATGGCATTGTTGATCTTGTGAGCACCCGTGTGCAAGAGATCCTCACGCTTTAGATAAATTTTAGCCCCACCCAGTTTTTCAGTCCAACGCTCGGCGTAGTAGAGTGGCGTGGGACGCCCGCAGTATTGCTTGAGGAGGTAATCCAGTTCCTTTTGAAATTCAGGGTCCGCTTTAGTTTTTTCATACTCGGCGGCTAGCACCTGCATCGGATCCATCAAGGTTTCGGGCACAAACATGCCCCCGTAGGTCCCAAAATGCCCATGAGCATCAGGCAGTTGTTGTGTTGAATCCATTGTTGCCACGTCCAATGCAATAATAGATAACTCGATACTCTGCAAGTTTAGTCTCTAAACAAAAAAAGATTCCCAAGTAAAGCGATACACATCACGCCGCGACACTTTGACCCCCTCTTCAAGTTCCTCCCAGCTAGCATGGTCCAAAAGATCAAGTGTGCTCTCACCGATCAAGCCGGGCAATGCCGTTGCGGCACGTGTCCTGCGCAATTTCAGTGACTTAGCGTATGCGTGCCCATCACTGAGATAAGCACGGGCACGAGCACGCCAACGAGCGGCCTCTGCCATCATGGCATCCCGATCAGAGGGATCCACCCCTGGCAGGTAACATCTGCCCTGCTTCAAATCAGCTGGGAGATCGCGCAGAATGTTAATGAGCTGTAAACCTTTGCCATAATTAATGCCCATGCTCTTTAAGCGTTCAGCCTCTATGGATGAAAATCTTGGCAGGGAAATATATCCAAGCTCAGTCCAAAATTCACCCACACAGCCAGCGACGAGGAAACAATACTCTTCGAGTTCTGCATCTTGAGTGAGTCTCGTGCTTTGCCCTAGCTCAAACCGTTCGATATCGAGCATCTGTCCATGAAGAATATGGTCCATGACCTTTAAAATAGCGGCATGCCCTTGCGCATCCTTAAAGTCGTGAAACCAGGCAAAAACCTCATCCATCATTTTCAAAAGTGATTTTTCACCCTGATGGTGCTGACAGGGAATTACCTCATCGCTCAACTTCACCAACCACGCTGCTCGGTCTGCCCCGTGAAGAATCTCCCCAAAGCCGAGCAACATCTCATGCCTCAGTTCAGCGTCCAAGCCCTCCGTATCTGCCAATGTGTCACTGGCACGCGCTAGCAGGTAAGCTAAACTCACCGGCTCTCGCATCGCCTTGGGCAATAGACGCATGCTGAGGTAAAACGACCTCGATACATCTTTGAGTATATGTTTTGCTGATTGCTTCACAGTTTAAGCGATGGTCACACTACATCCCCACAGCGTCGGATCAAGCTCCCGGCGTGCACGCGCTAACAGCTCATCAGATCCATCTGCATCACTGATAAACGCCATCATTGTTGAGCCGGATCCTGACATCATCGCGGCCTCTATTTCCACTTGATCGAGCAACCACAGCTTCATTTCCGCAAGAAAGCGGTGCTTGTAAAATACTGGTTTTTCGAGCTCATTAATGATTTCCCCCCAGGGCATTTTCTGTGGTGAATAATCCACCCCAGCCACTTCCTTCGCATCTAAACAATGGCGATAGGCATCGGGGGTTGATACACCGAAGCTCGGCTTAAGCAGCAATACTCTCTGCCCTGAAATTTCTGGCCTATGCACCGGCGCAACAAGCTCCCCCCTGCCCTTGACCATGCATGCTTGTTGATAGATGAAAAACGGAACATCAGAACCAAAGCAGGCGCCCATATCCGCCAACTGATCATCCGAAAAACCACCACACTCCAAATCGTTAAGGGCAAGTAAGGTCGTGGCGGCATCGCTGCTACCGCCTCCCAGTCCCGCTCCATGGGGTATGTTTTTTTCTAAGGTGATTTCCCAATGACACGCTTTGCCTGAAACTCGTTCAAATTCACGCACCGCCATGGTGATGAGGTTGGTCTCGTCCAAGGGCACGCCCGGCACATCGCAGTGCAGGCTGTAGCTGTCCGCCTTATCGAAATGCAAGACATCGCCCAGTGTTGCCGATGACAATGGCACCATCAGGCTTTCAATCTCATGGAAGCCGTCGGCACGTTTACCTAAGACCCTCAGGCTGAGGTTAATCTTGGCTGGCGCGATCCGGGATTCTTGCTGCATGATGAGGGACAGGGTGTCAGATCACCCTGACAGGTGCTGGCACATAAACAACGGTCATACCAGCAGATTGTGCCGCCATCATGCCTGCTGCAGCATCTTCAAATGCCAGACATCGCAAGGGATCAACACCCAATCTTGATGCCGCCTCACGATAAATATCAGGGGCTGGCTTGCCACATACCACATCGTTGGCGGTTACCACTTCATCAAAGAGATCGCTAAGCCCTACTTTTTGTAGGATTTTCTCTGACACCAAACGTGTTCCTCCAGTCGCAATAGCTAGCGGAAATTTACCACGCAGACTTTTAGCAAAATCAGCTACCTCATCAATGAGCACAATGTCATCGAGATGCTCAAGAAAGGCATTACGCTTGTCGATCGCTACTTCATTAGGATCTAAGTGTAAGCCAAATTCACCATTGAGCTCAGAGATAATGTCATGTGTCGGCCTGCCCCCCATGGCATAAAAAACATCTTCCGGAAAAATGTGTGCCGCGTCCTGTTTCGACAGAGCCTCACACCATGCTGCAAAATGAGCAGGCATTGAGTCAACTAAGGTTCCATCAAGGTCAAAAATAACGGCATCGTAGCCGTCTTCTGGTATCTCAAGTCCTGCGAAATCAGTCATGCTGAGCACGGTATGCAAGAATCCTCAAGGTCTTGCAACCCCATAAATAAATCTATTTTGGCAGCCACACTCAGGCAGTTAGATGTGAGCCACTTTAACAGGAAAAGTAACTCAATGAAGCTCACAGCACAATCTGCTCATCTTGATAAGTCCCGCCGGCAATCCATTTGGTCTCCCCTGATTCATTAAGGAAACTGACATCGCCCACGATCTTCACCCCATCCGAAAAGCGCACCGGTCCAGAAATAGATAATTTGTCAGCCTTGAGTAGTGAGGGAACACCCAGCCCTTCAAGGCTATCAACCATTTTATACTCCTCACTCAATGCAATGATCGGCGGCCTACCCTGCCGTTGCGCTGATAGAGCGATGCGGCCATCGGGCTCTTGTACGTAGGCATCAGAACGAATAGCAAACAAATCAGAGGTCGTTTTCACTGCCGCAAAACGCGAACGTGGCACACAAACAGCCGCTGAGCCCGGAAATGACTCGATGGCAGCACCCATTGCCGTTTCAAGCTGGTAGACCTTAGTGGATTGGCTATCGCGAGGATCCACCGTCTTTTTGTTTTGGATCATTGGTAATGGCAAAACCCCATTCTCTATTTCCAAAAGATCTTTAAGTGCATCCAAGCGTATCCACAAGCTGTTGGTATTAAAATAACAGTGCTTCCCAATATTTTGAAATTCATCGATATCCTCCTCTGGGCACTGTGCGACCTCCCTCAGTAAAAGCTGACCATCTTCTTTACGTATGGCTAGATGCCCGCCCTTCTTATCAGCCTCTGTTCGTTGGGTAGCCTCCATCAGAAAGGGCTTATTGGTATCCGCGAAATATCGCAGTAGCCCAGCATCAAGAACTGCTCCTAGATTATCAGAATTGGAAACAAAGGCGTACTTAACACCATCAGCGAGCAACGTATCCAGCCAACCGCTTCCCGACAAGGCCGCATAGAGATCACCGTGACCTGGTGGACACCACTCACTGGACTCGCTCTTTTCCCAAACCACCGGGGCCAGAGTTTGCGCATCAATTTTGGGGATTTGATTTTGCATCAGCTCAATTTTCTCAGCACCCGATAAATCCTGATCGGCATACGCCTCCATATGATCAAGGGTATCCTGACTAGTACTGAAGCTATTCATCAGTAGAAAACGAACATTCGCGCCGGTTTCTTGACGCAGGTGAAGAATTTGATTGGCGATGATATCAAGAAAGGTGTCCTCCCCTTTTACCGGTAATAAGCTCTTTGCCTTCTGCAGCCCCATGCTTGTGCCAAGGCCCCCGTTGAGCTTAATGACAACCGTTTGAGCGAGCAATGCTGGATCAAAGTCCTCCGCCCCAGACGAAAAGTCATCAAGCTGGGGCAAATGATCACACGGGCTAATGCTGTTCTCAGAAATCATTCCGCTTTCATTGCGAAGCAGAGATTCATAATTACGTTCAAAGGCACGGATTGCGGCTTCTGTCACCGCGGCAGACTCCATCTTCTCTCGGAAAGGGGAAAAATCACTCATGAGTATATTAGCGAATAAGTCGCAAACGCGCCATAACTGACATAAAGAGAGAGATCAACCTCAATCCCCCGAATCTAGTATATGTGGCTGAAAAAAAGACCAGCAGATCATCATTGATAAATTTTTCGTCACCACTAGATTAACCCGCGTGAGCTACCAGGTTTTTGCCAGAAAATACCGCCCGAGAACGTTTGCTGACGTTCTTGGCCAAGATCATGTTATTTCCACCCTTCGCAATTCGATCGAACGCGACAGGCTAGCCCATGCTTGGTTATTTGTCGGACCACGAGGAACAGGAAAAACAACCACTGCACGTATTTTAGCAAAAGCCCTCAACTGTCCTGGAGGCCCCAGCATTGACTTTGATCCCGACGATCCAGTGTGCCTAGAAATTGGCAATGGCACCTCATTAGATGTCATCGAAATTGACGGAGCCTCCAACAATAGCGTCGACAACGTCCGGGATATCCGTGAAAACGTTCAATTTACCCCTACACAGGGCAAATTCAAAATCTACTACATTGACGAGGTGCACATGCTTACTTCGGCTGCCTTCAATGCCCTGCTCAAAACACTCGAGGAGCCCCCGGAGCACGTAAAGTTCATTTTTGCCACCACCGAACCTAACAAGATTCTACCCACCATCATATCTCGCTGCCAACGCTTCGACCTGAGGCCCATCCCCACCGAGACCATTGCCAAGCACCTTCAGTATATTTCCACGCAAGAAGGCGTTCACCTCGATGACCCGGCAGCATGGGCCATCGCCAAAGGAGCAGACGGGGGCATGCGTGACGCTCAATCTATGCTCGATCAGCTGGTCGCATTTTGTGGCGAAAGCATCACCGAACAAAACGTCCTGGAAATTTTTGGTTTCACCTCTCGTGAGACAGTGGCCAGCTTAACAACTAGTATTCTTGCCAAAGATAGCCCGAAAGCTCTCGACCTCATTCACCAGCAGGCTGAATCCGGCAAAGAACTCTCCCAACTCCTAGGCGAACTCATAAGCTGCCTGCGTGCCCTGCTCGTCACCAGGCTGGACCCCAGTGCTGGCAACGAAGGTTTTGCCGCTGAATTATGGGACCCCCTTGTTGCCGCTTCTGAGAGCATCCAAACAGATCGCATTCTCAACCTCATCGACGTCTTAGCCGACTCCGAAGGGCGCATGAAGTGGGCTTCGAACAAACGTCTTCATTTTGAAATAGGCATCATCAAAGCGATCCAGTCGCTCAATGATGCACGTATCAGCGATGTCATCAAGGCCCTTGCCGGCGCCGGTTCATTGAGTGATCTTCAGACTCCGAGCGAAACACCACACTCTACGCCTACCCCTCCTGCTGCTGCTGCCCCTACCCCTCCTACTTCTAACCCTACTCCTGCCTCAGGGAGCCCGAGCCTAAGCAGCAGCCCAACCAGCCCACCCCCTCAAGCCTCAGCAGCTGAGCTGGCGCCCACCAACGAAGCAAGCGAGCCTCAACCAAAGGCAAAAAGAAGCCTCGACGCCCTCATCGACGCGGCCCCTGAAGCAGCTGCCGAGCCAGCCCCTGCGCTAAACGCACCACCACAAGCTGCGGAACAATCATCTCCTGAACCAGCAGGCGAAGAAGAGCAGTCTCCAGCAACCGACGATTCCTTTTATCAAGACCCGCTTATACAAGAGGCCCTCAAGGTCTTTGAGGGCACCATCCAGCCATAAACATCAACCAGAACCAACACACCCAATGGATATCCAAAAACTCATGAAGCAGGCTCAGCAAATGCAGGCTGGCATGCAAAAAACCCAAGAGGAACTTGCCAACAAAAATGTAGAGGCCTCGGTAGGAGGAGGCAAGGTGACGGTCGTAGCCAACGGCGCTGGCGATGTGCAATCCATTCGCATTGATCCTTCCGTTGTTGACCCAGCAGACGTCGAATTCCTCCAAGAGCTCGTCCTCTCTGGAGTTCAAGAGGCGGTGACCAAAGGTAAGGAAATGGCTGCGGCTGAAATGTCCAAACTAACCGGTGGCTTGGGTCTTCCCGGCATGTAAAATCGTCCTCTTGCGCCTTATTGAGGGCGCAGACCGCTGAGCAATGCGCCACTGGCTTCCAAGATTACTGATTGTTGCGTCACTGGGTCTCCATGTGATTACCGCAGCGAGCTATATTAGACAGCCCGACTTGATGGCTGCCTACACCGTCTATCCCATTTGGATGTGGTCGTTCATCGGCCTCATTCTCTCCGCACTCGCATTTCTATTTTGGCGTGCACAGCTCTCTCTCATGCTCGTCACTCTGTGGCTGCTGACCATATTGACGGCATCGGATGAATCTCACGCACTTGCCAACATCGGCAAAGAGGTTCCAGAACCAGGCCTGCCAAAACCATTTCAGTCGCAGGAAACCATTCGCATTTGCACACTCAACTGGGGCGCCCTCAAGCTCAACAGTGCTGAAGTAAGAAAGCAGGCTGAAATGATCGCTGCCTACAAACCCGATATCTTGTTCATGCAAGAAATCACTCCATGGCATGCTGAAATCATGGCAGACATCGTTTATCCAGTAAGAGGAGATTTCCGTGCAGACGGCCACTCAGCAACACTAACCAAATGGCAAATCCAGGATACCACTCCAAACACGATGCCGCACAGCCATCATACCACTTTGAGGCTTCCCAAATCTAGGCAATATCCTGAGGGCAGGTTGATTGACTGTGTGAACTTCCACCTCAAATCTGCCATTACCGACATGCGTCTCTGGCAACCAAGCTGCTGGAAAAGACACTCAGCTAATCGCAAGCTACAACGTAAGCAGGTCATATGGAGCCTCACACTGTTACAAAGCAGCACCCCCTTTCCAACTCGACCTGTAGTGGTCGCGGGAGATCTCAACGCACCTGCCTCTGACCCTCTGCATGATCTCTTCAGGGGGCATTTTACAGATTCGTATAACAAAGCAGGCGCAGGATGGGCAAATACATGGCACCGCCGCATCCCATTCCAACGCATCGACTATATCTACACCAGCCCCCTTCTGAGGCCGGTTCGTTCTCGTAATGTCGTGGTCCCTGCCTCAGATCATCTCATGGTCGTCTCGGATTTCATCCTACTGCCATGATGATAAGGCCCTCGGTTTCCTGATGCATAATTGAACACCATTCAACCCCTCCTCAATAAATTTTGTCTTTTCAACTTCACCATACTTGTAGCGACAGCGCAGCGCGGACAGGTCTCTTAACCACAGCTCATGGTGACATTCCCACGCCTATTTTCATGCCCGTCGGCACACAGGGAATGGTGAAAACACTCTCCCCCGATGAGCTGGTTGATATCGTTGATGCCAAAATCATCCTCGGAAATACCTACCACCTCAACCTCCGCCCCGGACTTGATGTGATCCGGGAGATGGGCGGACTGCACAAATTCTCTACCTGGGAGAAGCCCATCCTCACGGATTCCGGCGGATTCCAGGTATGGTCTCTCGCCAAACTACGTAAGATATCAGAACAAGGAGTAGAATTTGCCAACCACATTGATGGCGCAAAAACCATGCTAACTCCCGAGCTTAGCATGGAAATTCAGGCGACCATCGGAAGTGATATCGCCATGCTGTTCGATGAGTGCCCACCCTACCCCTGCGAAAAACAATATGCAGCGGACTCACTTGCTCTGACAACACGCTGGGCAAAACGTTGTAAGGAGTGGCACCAGCAAAACGCAAATAAGCATATTCCTTGGGACACCAGTGAGCAAGGCCAGCTCATTTTTGGTATTGTCCAAGGCAGCACCTACGCTGAGCTTCGCGAACAATCCGCTCGTGAATTGGTAGATATCGGCTTCGATGGTTACGCCGTTGGCGGTATCTCCGTTGGAGAACCTGAGCACGAGATGATGCGCGCCATTGAAAATGCTGTTCCTTTTTTACCCGAAGACAAACCACGCTACGCCATGGGATTGGGAACCCCACCTCAGATGCTTGAGATGATCGCCCGCGGGGTAGACATGTTTGATTGTGTGATGCCAACGCGAGTCGCCCGCCACGGCACAGCATTCACCGCCGACGGCCCCATTCACATCAAAAACAAAGAATTTGAGTTCGATGCACGCCCTCTGGATGAAAACACCCATCCTTATCTCCAAAAATACTCAAGATCCTTTATCCGGCATCTCTTCCGTGCCGGCGAAATGCTCTCTTTAAGATTGCTTTCCCTGCATAATCTGCATTTCTATTTGCGCCTCATGCATCAAGCGCGTGAAGCCATCGAGGAAGGCAACTTCACCTCATTCAAAAAGAACTTTAATCAACGCTACATACAAACACCATGAACGCCACCATCAACATCCTCGCACAAGCAGCTAAAACAGAATCAGGGTCAGGAAGCCTCTTTGGGAGCCCTATCGTCATGATGGTTCTCATGTTTGTTGTTTTCTGGGTTATACTTATCCGTCCTCAGCAAAAACAGCGCAAGGCACTTGCGGCTAAACAAGCTGCTCTCAAAAAAGGTGACAAGGTCGTTACCATCGGTGGCATTCACGCTTCCGTGAACGCCGTCAGCGAGAAAACTGTTTCACTCAAAGTTGCCGAGGGCACCGTCATCAAGTATGACAAAAGTGCAATCGCCACTGTCACTCCATCAGCATCAAAATCAGATGATGATCAATCCGATGAAGTCTCAAAAGGCTGAGGCATCGGCTAAACCTAGGTGTCTAGTTTAGACAGCTCACCCATCTCGCACTTGCCAAAACAAGGCAGCCTTTATATATCCTTTTCATTCCCGCGTGCATCTAGTGCACCCCGACTAATTACTATATCGAAATGACCACTATCCTCGCATCTCTATTCAGCGACGACCGACTACTAACTTTTCTGTCCGGTCTTGGCCTCTTGGCTCTCTTCTTCTGGTATTTCGCTACCGATTTTCAGCGGAAAAAACGCAACATTGGCTCCATCATTGTAGCTCTCATTGCTGTTTTCAGTCTGCTTTCCATCATTCCCAAAGGACATTGGGGCAACATCATCACTGGCAAAACAGCGATTTCAGAAGCTCACAATCTCAAAGGCGGCATCGACCTTATTGGAGGATCATCATTCACTCTGCGAGTTCAACCCACCATTGACCCTGAAGGCACTTCCGTGCCCGTAACTGCTACCGCAGTGCAACAGGCGATCCAAACCGTCGAAAAGCGCCTCAACAACCTTGGCACCGCTGATCTCCTCATTGTTGCCCAAGGAAACGACCGCATCCTCGTGCAAATGCCGGGCGTATCCCCTGAAGAAGCCTCTGCTGTGCGTGAAATACTGGAAAAAATCGCCAAGCTCGAGCTTAAGGCAGTCCACCCCGAAAGCAGCGCATTAGCTAATCGCCTAGCTGCTGAAAAAGAAGCCGACCGCGTGCTACCTCCCGGATACAAACTATACGTGCTCAGCGATGAGGATGAGGATGGCCAAGTCATCACAGAGAACATTCTACTCAAACGACGCTCAGCATTGGACGGATCCTACATCGTCCACGCCCAAGAACTCTATGGTCCTTATGAAGGCAAACTCACCGTGGAGCTCAACCCTGAAGGGGCTAACAAAATGTTTGACCTCACCAGCAAGATGCGTCCAGGAGTAGACCGCCTTGCCATCGTATTAGACGGTAAAGTCCTCAGTGCCCCTGTCGTACAGAGCAGCCTCGGGGCTAACTTTGAAATCTCAGGCATGAAGGATGCTAACGAAGCCAAAAGCATCGCTGCGGCACTCCTCAACCCGCTCAAGAACCCCCTACTCGTGGAAGAAGAGCGCACCGTCTCCGCTACCCTTGGAAAGCAAACAATACACCAAGGCATCACTGCAGGTATTGCAGGGCTTGGCCTGACATTACTCTTTGTCCTCATCTATTATCGCTTTGCGGGAATCATCGCCTTGCTTGGACTGACCTTGAACATTCTCATTCTGTTCGGCGCCATGGCGATGTTCGGCTTCACCTTCACGCTTCCAGGTATTGCAGGAATCATCCTCACCATTGGTGTCGCGGTAGATGCCAACGTCCTCATCTACGAACGCCTTCGGGAAGAGCTCGCCGCCGGCAAATCGATCAAGGCCGCAATCTCAGCAGCCTACGACAAAGCCTTTTCTGCCATCTTTGACGCCAACATCACCACCCTCATTACCGCCCTGATCCTCTTCTGGCGTGCTTCAGGAACGGTCAAAGGCTTTGCTGTTACTCTCACCATCGGTATTCTCGCATCCATGCTAGCAGCGCTGCTATGCACCCGTGTGCTATTCTGGTGGTTCTCCGATGCTGGCGTTCTTAAGAAGCTGACCTTCATGAACCTCATCCCAAAGAGGGCCTTTAACTTCCTCGGCAAACGCAAGATTGCCTTTAGTTTCTCCATCATCCTCATTGTCGCCGGTCTCGGCTCCGTGGGCATGAAAGGAAATTCATCCCTCGGCATTGACTTCACTGGCGGTGCCCAGCTCTCCTACCAGCTGGTCGATGGCCAAACCGTCGAACAACCCGCTGTTCAGCAAGTTCTCAACAAGCTCGAGCTCAGCAAACAAGCCAGCTCCCAAGAGGAAACCACCACAGGTGGTGAATACCTGCTTACCGTTCGCTGTGCCTCTGATGATATCGGAGCTATCGAAACCGCGCTCAGCTCTAATTTCGAGGTGCTCAAGGACAGACCCTCACGGGAAACCATCAGCGCCAGCCTTGGTGGCGAGTTTCTCAATACCGCTCTCTGGGCACTCATCGTAGGCATGGTGGCGATCCTCATCTATATCACCATCCGTTTTGAGTTCTCATTCGCCCTTGGTGCCTTTGCCGCCCTAGTCCATGATATCCTCATTTGCTTGGGCATTGTCATTTTATCCGGGCAAGAGCTCTCGCTCATTCACGTTGGCGCCTTCCTTACCATCGCCGGTTATTCAATCAACGATACCATCGTCGTCTTTGACCGCATTCGCGAGGACCTACGCTCACGCCGTGGTGACGTGCAGGATGTGATGAACCACGCCATCAATGCCACCCTGTCACGAACCGTGTTGACCTCGGTCACGACCTTTGTTGCTGTGCTTGTGCTCTACATCTATGGTGGATCTGCCCTTAAGGACTTTTCCTTCACCATCATGATTGGTGTAATCGTCGGAACCTACTCCTCGATCTTCATCGCCTCCCCCATCGTTTACATCTGGAGTAAGATGCGCGGAGCCAACCTCCGCCGCGAACTGCTCGACGCCAACCTGGAGGCTGAAGTCAATCCGGCCAAGTCGTAAGGAAAGGGTGCCAAGGCTTAAAACCCGCAACCCCATCAGCAAGCTCTCAAACGGCGGCACCTCGGTGCTGCCGTTTTTTCTTACCCACCGCATGCTACCACATAAAAAATCGAAGAATTCCCCCTAAAAATTCTTGCAATACGCCATTAATCTGGCATTTTCCCGCCCGTCCGTGACCTGTAAGGTGACGTGACACACCGAATGGAAATTCCTGCGTAGCTCAGCGGTAGAGCGGGTGACTGTTAATCACTAGGTCCTTGGTTCGATCCCAAGCGCAGGAGCCATATGAAAGCCTCTAAGTCCAACGACCTAGAGGCTTTCGCCTTTTCGGGGAACAGCTAGGAGCTTCCTAGAACACTTGGAAACGCCATAAAAAAGCCCCTGGAGTTACCCCAGAAGCTTTCCGTTAAATGAGGCCAGCCTCTCGCTGAGGCTCCCCCCCCCTTACATGTTGATATGCGTGAGCGTGACCATCGTCAGGCCTTCCGCCTCGCCTCCAGCCACTGGAGTAGTCATCTGCATCAGCATGACCATATTCCCTGCTTTTTCAGAATGCTCATACGTTACCATTCCGAGAATTTTCATTCCTTGTGCCTCTACTTGTTTTTGCGCTGCCTCCATCGCTTGCTCTTGATCATCGGATTTTTCCCATTCCTCACCTAAAAATTTCTCAAGCTTACCTTCCAAGTCAGCAAATTTGTGACTCATCATGTAGTTGTAAACCTTCATGCCCTTCATGTCCAATTTGTGGGCAATTTCCTCCTCTGGAAAAGCCTTGGAGATATCGAATTCTTCGGCCTGCTTTACCTCCTCTTCGGTCGCGGTTGGCACCTCTGCCTGTACACCTTCCTGCGCATGAACGCATAAAACTGTGAGCATTAGGGCGGTAATGGTTGTTACTATTTTTT
>CAWVVN010000013.1:0-32646 GCA_963933605.1 uncultured Verrucomicrobiales bacterium | reverse complement strand
GGTCTGATTGCTGGACAAGAGCGCGGCGCCAGGCGAGTGCGGCGAGACCGGGTTGCTCGAGCAGGTAGTGGCAGTTACCAATGTTGTAGAGGACGTCGGCCGGAGTTTGGCTAGGGCTGGGGTAATCTTCGAGGTAAAGGGCGATGGCTTTCTGGTAATGGCCTTTATTCAGGGCGGACTGTGCAGCGGATTGTATGGCTGGCTCTAAGAGGCCCGTATCGCCCTGTAGGGCCTCCTGAGCCGCTTTGGCCGGACTTATGGTAATTGTAGTAACACAGCTGATGCAGGCGAGCAGAAGCATCATGCTGCGCTTGGCGTGGCGTTTGAGTGAGTCGGTGATTTCTTGTCTGCGTTGAGCTGAGATTTGTTTGAGGTCTTGTTGTGGCCCGTCTGATGAAAAACATTGCTGATCACGTTCCGCAAGGATGTGGTTGAGCTCGTCATCGGGAGTCAGCCACTGCTCGATGAAGTGGCCTGCACGGCGATAAAAGGTCTCTGTGTCTGAGGCGCTGGCAATGTCCTTGAGGGCCTTTTTTTGTTCGTGTTTGCTGGAGGGGTTTTGTTGGTAGGCTTTTATTTTTTTGCGGATGGGGATGGAGATGATGATCAGGCAGATGAGGGCGGGGATCAGTTGCCAATAAGATCGTAGTAGCTGCCGCAGCTTGTTGAGCATGCTGCCGGCGTCTTGGGGCCGTGGGCTGGTGGCATGCTGGATGAAGCCGAGGATATCACGCATGTCCTCTGGGCGCTGTGCTGCGGACTGGATGGGCTTGCTGGCAGCGTTCTCAGCGACTTGGGATACATCGAGGGTTCTGGTGACGCTGATAGGGATCGGGGCGGTTGTCAGCGTGTAGTAGGATTGATTGTCGGGGTTGAAAAAGCTCAGTGAGTAAGGAGGAATGGTGGAGGGCAGCTTGCTCGATGCTGCAGATGATGCAGATGACTCGGGTCGTAGGATTTGTCGGAAGGTGACGGCTCCTTGGGCCAGCCTTCTCTCGCCACCTCGGGTGATTTTTGAGGAGTCGATGATTTTCCAGCCTTTGCCGGTGAGTTGTGGCGCCTGAATGTTTTCGAGATTGCCCTCTCCCTGGACTTGGAGGAGTACCTCGACGGTGTCGGTGTCCTTGATCGATGCTTTTTTGGATTCGGCGGCGATGTTGAATTTGCCAATAGCACCTTTAAAGCCTGCGGGCGCACCTGGAGGCAGTGGCAGGATGTCAAAGTCGATGGCGGGTAGCGAAATGCTCAAAGGCACGTCGGATATTCTGATGCCACGTCGAGGGTCGATGGTGCGTGTTCTTGAGACGATGCTCAAGCGGGTGGGGCCAAAGGTGGCTTTGCCCGGGCTGATACCACTGAGGGTTGTTTTGAAGGGGGCGGAGATGTAGGATGCCTTATTGATGAAAACTTCGCCCAAGTTATCCCGTGTGGGTGCGCTGAAACGCCAGGCGAGGCAGTTGTCTTTCTCTGATTCGGGCAGCCCCCAACTGGTTGGGCGCAGCTGGGTAGGCACGTATATTTTCAGCGTCAGTGGGCACTGCTCGCCTGCATAAAGCTTGGTTTTTGCGGGGAACCAGCCGATCAGAATATCTTGGCCGGGTATGCCTGAGGGCACCTTGCTGAGTTCATTGGGATCGCGTACTTCAAAGCTCAAGGCCTGACCGGAGTATTGACCTGCTCTGCCGGTGGCGGATACGGGGGGCACGGTATAGATGCCTGGTTTGGCCGGTCTTATCCGATAGACAAAAGAGCGGGTGATGCGCCGCCTGCTATCAATCTCAACCCTGTTACTGGCAAAATTCACCGCGGTGTTGGGGATTTGCGGTGCTGAGGGGCGAAACCCTTGGCTGGCATTCTGGATGCTGATCTTGAGATAGGTTTGCTCCCCGGTGATCAGGTGTTTGCTGGTAAGCTCTGACTGAGCGTAAATGGCAGCCGCCGGTTCTTGCTGTTGACCCTGAGAGATCAGGGCAGAAGCCGACAAGGCGAGGCATGTAAACAGGCATCGCTGAAAGGAGGGGGAAGCTAGAAAATGGGGCATCGCCTTGTGGGTGGTCATTACCAGTCTTTCTCAGGTCTACGTAGCTGCATGAGACGGCGTCTCACAGGGCGGACTTCCGCATCAGACTGTTCCTTGAGAATGCGCGCTGCGAACTCTTCTTTAGTCTCTTCAGGGTTCGGCTCGGCTGCTTGCTCTTCTCCGCTATCTTCGGGGTTTCCTGACTGGGGGTTATTCTGATTGTCTGCTTGGTTATCTTGCTGATCCGAATCATCGCCATCCGCCTTGTTTTTGTCATCTTTTTCGCCCTCTTGATCCGAGTCTTTTTTGTCTCCGTCGCCTTCACCATCCTGCTTGTTTTCTTGGTCGCCTTGATCTCCTTGGTCTTTTTTGTTTTGGTCTTCCTTTTTTTGCTCGGCTTCCTGTTTGGCTTGTTCTTGTGCTTGCTTGAGCTGCTCAAGCATTTTTTCAACCTCGCGGAGGTTGTCTTGCGCTTCGGTGTTGCCGGCATTCACCATTAAGGAAGCTCGGTAGTGGCTGATTGCGTCTTGCCAGTTGGTCTTGATCTTGGCTACATCGGCGGCAGTGAGTTTGGGAGCTTGGTCGGCCTGACCTGCTTGAGCTGCCTGACCTGATGGTACCTGTGTTTGTTGACTCGCTGGATCCGCATAAAGTTGGCGCATGGATTCTAGGAATATATTTCCCGTGCCGCTTGATGGTGGTAGGTCGAGGGTGGTCCATCCCCATTGAACGAGGGTGTTGCCGAGGTTGTAGTGCGCCTTTTCCTGCAGCTTGCCATCATCGCTGAGCAAGGCTCGGGAGAAATAGCGGCTGGCAACATCCCAGCGGCTGAGGCGGTAGGCGGCGCTGCCTTGTGAGAACTCGATGATATGCTGGTGGCGTGTGTCCGATTCTGCCTGGGCTTCAGCAAGGGCTTCGCTGAATAATTCGATCGCGCCATGGTAGTCATGCATTTGGTAGGCGTCTGCGGCACGCTCCATGGTCGAGGCCGCCTGCAGATGCGGGCTGGCGGTGAGCATCAGGGTAAGAAGGGCTGAGGCAGTTGTTAGCGTCGGGAGTTTAGCCGTGAAGAGGTTGGAGCGGATCAAGACAGAAAGAATGAGCAGAACAATGGCCGGACACAGAAACCATTGATAGGTTTCGTTGGGGATATCAATGATGCGGCCAGATTCTTGGGTTCTCTCTAGCGAGGCTAATGCGCGGCGAATGGTGTGATCTGCTCCCGATGAAGCGGCTACGTAGGAGCCTGCGCCCGCGTTTGCGAGCTGTTTAAGGGCGCCTGAGTTGAGCTTGCTGAAGACGGTGTCGCCTTTGATGTCGCGGAATTTGCCATCTAGATTGCGCAAGTCCGGAATCATGCCACCTTCCGCGGAACCGACACCGATGGTGCATACGGCAGTGCCCGCATCTCGAATCTCACTACCCGCAAACTGAATTTTTTCTGAGTGGTCCTCGCCATCACTGATGATGATCAGGGCGTTGGATTTTTTGTCCGATTTTTTAAAGGTTTCGATGGCGAGCTCAACGGCAGCAGCGAGGTCCGATCCGCCGGAGGGGATGACGTTGGTGTCGAGCTGGCTGATGGTCTCATGAACCGCGGTATGGTCGATGGTCAGTGGTGCCATGGAAACGGCAGCCCCAGAAAAGGCGATCACTCCGATGCGATCATTGGGGAAGGTTTGCACCAGCTCGAGCGCCATGGCTTTGGCATGACTGATGCGGTTCGGGGCAACGTCTTCGACCAGCATTGAGCGCGAGGTATCAATGGCAATGAGGATGTTGCGGCTGCGGATCTGTTCTGTTGTCGAGGTCTCGCCACCGTAAGGCCGGGCTAGCACGATGATTAGCAGGGCGCAGCCAAGTAGTCCCATGACCAGTGCTATCCAGCGACGTGTGGTAGAGCCTTCTTTGACAAGTTGTTTGCGCAGCCGGGTGGCGACGAGCTGCTGCCAGGCTTTGTTGCTGGCCCGCGTTGTCAGGATAGCAGCGAGCAAGATCATCGGAAGGATGAGCAGCAGTAAAAGCCAGCTTGGGTGAACGAACGACATGGTATTTCTCGGAATGCTTAGACTGAAATTCTAGGGGGCAGTGGGGCTTTTGATCGCTTGCATGGTCAGGCCGATGACGGTGAAGATGAGGGCGGCAGAGGCGCACCATGGGAAGAGCTCTTTGATGCTGACAATACTATGCTGCTTGATCTCGGTTTTTTCAAGCTGGTCGATCGAGTTGAAGGTGTCTCGAAGTTTGTCGGTGTCTTTGACCCGGAAGTATTCGCCGCCGGTGATTTCAGCGATTTCTTGCAGGGTCTTGGTATCAAATTCTTGCTGCGGGTGTGCTTGGATGGAGTTGTTGAGGCGACCCTGCTCGGTGCCGATTGCGATGGCGTAGACCTTGATGCCTAAGACGGCGGCTTGCTTAGCGGCCTCAACAGGAGCAATGCGGCCTGAGTTGTTGGAGCCGTCTGTGACCAGGACGACGACTTTGCTTTTGGACTCACGCTCATGCAGTCTGCTAGCTGCAGCGGCGATGGCTGAGCCGATGGCCGTGCCTTGCTCTTTGACGAGGCCTGGACGTAGTTCTCGGAGCTGGTCAATGAGCCAATCATGTTCAAGGGTGATGGGGCTGGTGATGTAGGGGCGGCCTGAAAAAGCAACGATGCCCATGCGGTCATTTTGGCGCTGATTGATAAATGCCTCTGCGGTGTTTTTTGCCACGGTGATGCGTTGGGCACGTCTGCCGTTGAGCACAAAGTCGACAATTTGCATCGAGTAGGAGATGTCGATGGCGAGGATGATGTCGACACCACTTGCGGTGCTTTCTGATTGCTCGTTGCGCAGCTGTGGACGTGCCATGGCGATGATCGCACAGATGAGGGCGAGCAGGATGAATGAGAAGGTAACGAATCCTGGTAGGCGCCTTGGTTTACGGCCCAGACTGGCAAGAATAGATAAGGAGGAGTAGGTGATTGCCGTTGGCGTGCCTGATTTTCCACCGATAAAGATTAGGGGGATAAGCGCGATGAGGCCGAGCAACCACCACGGGTCGGCAAAGGTAAATTGCTGGATGAAATCTTGCATCTACTCAGGGGCTTTTTGATCAGCGGGTTTTTGATCCGGGGATTTTTGCTCAGGGGCTTTTTGATCAGCCGTGGCTGGCTCGATCATGTGCAGGACCTCAATGGCCTGATCGATGAGTTCTAAAATAGGACCTGGCTGACCCGCAGCAACGTATTTGAGCTGTGTGAGCTTATGAAGGTGATCAATGACGGCTGTGCGGCAGTCATGCTGCAGCTGTGCCAGTGCGTGCGGCCGAAGGGTGAGCTCTTCATCGGTTTCGAAAAGGGCGGGATCCTCAAAGGCGGCCTCGAGGTATTGGCGCATGATCAGGGAGATGCGCACGGCAGAGGTTTGAGGCTTTAGTGAGTCGATCTCTGCTTTTAAGGCTGAGAGCGCTTCAGTAGCTGTTTCTAGGAGCTGCTTGCGCTTTTTCTGATTGGTTTTCTGTCTGGTAAGCTTGCGGAGGACAAAACCCATGAGAAGAATCCCTGTGATCACCAATACCCAAAACCACGGTGACTGCCATAGAGGTGGTTGTCCGAGAAGGAATTCCTCGGGGCTGGTGATGTCATGAATGTCTGGGGTCATGATGTTAGGAGTTTCGCCTGCGGGTGCGTTCTTTGAATAGGCGGTGCAGGTGAGGTAGGTAATCACCGGTGGTGCTCAGCTCGAGGTGGTCAATGCCTTGCTGCTTGAAGAGCTGGGCGAGGCCCTCGTTGTGACGCTGACTAAGTCTTTCAAAGCCCATGCGAACATTGGCATTGTTGGTATTCACGGTTGTTTGCGCGCCAGTCTCAGGGTCTGCCAAGGTGACCTTGCCGACACGAGGCAATTTCTTTTCCATTGGGTCAGTGACACGCAGCGCGATGGCGTCGTGTTTACTGGCGAGCGCGCTGAGCGGTTTTTTGAGATCGTGTGCCAAAAAGTCTGAAATGAGGAACACGACGGCCTTTCTTTTGACGGTGTGAAGAAGGAAGTCTGAGGCAGCGGGGATGGATGTGCCTGGGTTGTCGGGCTCTGCCGCCAGGATTTCACGAATCATTCGCAAGACGTGTTTATTGCCCTTGGCAGGAGGAAGATAAAGGATGGGTTCGCTGGCAAAGAGAAGTAGCCCTGTTTTGTCACCATTGATATTAGCACTGAAGGCAAGCACGGCGGCGAGTTCTGCCGCGAGCTCACGTTTGCTTAGCTGGCTACTGCCATAGAGGCTCGACCCTGAGACATCAACAGCGAGGATTACAGAAAGCTCACGTTCTTCACGGAAGGTGCGTATGTAGGGATGGCCCTTACGAGCAGTCACATTCCAGTCAATGAAGCGGGTTTCGTCACCGTGCTGGTATTCCCTGTAGTCCTCAAAATCAAGCCCGCTGCCCTTGAAGGAAGATTGATACTCACCACTGAATGTCTCCCTTGCCAGACGCCTCGCCTTGATCTCAAGGAGGTGCACACGGCGCATGATTTCTTCAATGGATTCAGGAGTCATTTCTAGGAGTCATTTCTCGCTAATTGCTTGGCCCCCAGAGGATGTTGCTTGAATATTGATTTGTCAATAGGTGTCGGAGCCCGTCCCTTGCTAGGGCTCAAACATCGTCAACAAAATGACTAACTTACTTAGCTGCCATTTGAGAGCTAAGCAGAGCAGTTTGCCTTGGAGGCCGGCTCTAGCTCTGAGCGATCTGGTCGACACTTGTTGCTAGTGCGGCAAAGGCAGCGCTGGCATCATTTTCAGCGGGGTCGATGAGGGCAACAGGGGAACCTGCGTCACCCTGCTCGCGAGTCGGGATATTGATCGGGATCTGACCTAATAAGGGCAGCTTGAGTTTCTTGGCTTCTGCGGCACCACCGCCTTCACCGAAAATGGGATAACGGGTGCCGTGTTCACATTCAAACCAAGCCATGTTTTCGACCAAGCCCATGATAGAGACGTTGACTTTGTCAAACATGGAGATGGCCTTGCGGGCATCGATGAGGGCAACTTCTTGTGGTGTGGTCACGATGAGGGCACCGGTGAGGCTAACGGTCTGGACGATGGTGAGCTGAATGTCACCGGTGCCAGGAGGCAAATCAAGGATCAGGTAATCAAGCTCACCCCAGGCTACATTCTGGAGGAACTGCTGGGTGTAGCGAGTGGCGAGTGGCCCACGAACGATCACAGGTGAAGCTTCCTCGAGCAGAAAGCCCATGGACATCAATTGTATGCCATGCGCGGAGATGGGAATGATTTCATTGTCCTCAGTAGCAAGTGGACGCTCACGGCTACCAAACATGTGTGCGATCGATGGTCCATAGAGATCACAGTCACACAGGCCCACCTTATGGCCGGCTTTGGCGAGTGCCACAGCGAGGTTTGCTGAGACAGTGGATTTCCCTACGCCGCCCTTACCTGAGGCTACAGCGATGACATTTTTAACACCAGGGATAGTGTTTTTGATGGCGCTAGATCCTGCGGCATCCGTGTTTGCTTGGGTGGCAGGGTCTTGAACATCGAGCTCAATCCTAGCGTGTTTGACCTCAGGTAGCGGGTCGAGAATGGCGTGACAATTTTTGAAGATTTGCTCCGGCACGGAAGCATCGTTGGTTTGTACACTGATGGTAACGGTGACGATGCCCTCATCAATGCTGACATCCTTGACGAGGCCAAAGGAAACGATGTCCCGTGAGAAGCCGGGATAGGGGACTTGCTTGAGGAGCTCAAGAATCGATTCGGGTGTCATTGGTCAGTTGAGGTTGTATCAAATTACAGGTGCAGGATGCGTCCGCAGTTTTCGCATTGGGCCACTTCTTTTTCTGCTTGAACTTTGATCATGGTGGAGGGCACGACTTTCATGTGACAACCATGACACTGGCCTTTTTCAGCTGAAACAATCGCATCTCCTCCTTTGGAGATGATCAGTCGATCGTAGAGTGAGAGTAGCTCCTCATTGACATTGGCAGCGAGCTTGGTGCGCTCGGCGGAAACCTCCTCATGCTGAGAGCTCACTTCCTTGGCTCGTTGGTCGAGCTGGGCGATCTCTTCATCAACCATTGATTGGGTAATGGCGAGAGCATCCTCAGCTTTCTTGTGGTCAATGCGTAGGTTGTCGGCTTTCTCCATGAGCTCGAGTTCTTGTGTCTCTAACTCATCAACTTGCTCATTGTAGCGGCCGATTTCGTTTTCTAGCGCAGTAAACTCCTCGTTTTTCTTGGTTTCATACTGCTGAACCTTGAGCCGGTCTAAGGTGTTTTTTCTGGTGCCGATATCAAGCTCGAGATTTTTGATGGCCACCTCGTTATCCTGAACCTCTTTTTTGGCGTTGGCCACTAGCGCGATGTCGTTAGCCAAGCGCTCCTTGGCTTGCTCTTTGCTGCTAGGGATTCGCTTCATATCCTGCTCCAGAGAGCAGATGCGTTGGTCACGGTCTTGAAGGACTAGTAGGGACTCAATTTCGGGAAGCATGATGATGCTTCTACTAGAGCCCAGTCATCTGAGCAAGCGCAGGGGAGAGATAATTAAACTTTTTTTTATTGATGGTCAAAAAAGGCTGCAGCTAATAGTTTAAACCCATTGATTTGTGATAATTCGATTCTGTAACAGGTAAAATGATGAAAATAGAATGCCCCGATTGTGAGCAAGAATTTGATGTCGGCGATGACTTTCTTGGTAAGAAGGTCGAATGCGGGTCATGTGACCACCAGTTTACAGTCGGCGACGAGCATGTAACCGCAGAAAAAGAGCGGTTTTATCCAGGCGAGAAAAAAAGCATGGGGCTCGGCAAGTTTGGAAAGAAGGCCTCTGATGGGATTGGTGAGGTGGCGTTCATACCTGCGAGTTACCAGAATGATGTGAGCCCTGACATGGTGGGCCCTCCTCGCCCGCGTAAGACCTTGGCAATCTTCGGAGGGCTTGGGCTGATGGGCTTGGTGATTGTTGTCTTCCTCTTGGGTGGAGGCAAAGAGGGGCCTTTGCGTGATATTGAAACCAATAATCGTTACGTGCTCTGCGGTTTTTCAGCACTGCTCGGCAGCATCCTTGTTATTTATGGATCTGCCAAAAACAGATGGCTAGGAGTGATGCTGGCGGTCATCCTCTCGGTGGTATTGTTGTTCATTCCTGCCATGTTTCCAGGTAACCCGGTCAGCTCCTTTATCAAACCTATGGACGTCTCGCTCATTCCGGTGACTGAATCTAAGAGTGCAATCAAAGCGGAAAGTATGGACGACTACCTCATCAGAATCGGTTACGATCCGGTTGAGGAGGCATTGTTTGTGCACCCGAGGGAGACTGTTGTTGGCATTTATGTGCGCAATGCGGATTATTCAACACAAAGTAAGATCGCGTCATATCTCTATTATGCGACGGGCAGGGTAAGTCGTGAGGTGGTCTTCCCCCGCGGTGATACTGGCCAAGCCGCGATGATCCTTCTTGTGGAGCAGAAAAAGAGCATCGAGCATATCGCGGCACTCTGTGAACGTTTTGGTCAGGTTGTAAAAATGGAAAAAGATTTGCGGCTCATTGAGGTTTTTACGGATAGCGCAAAGATGACTGAGGTGGATGAAGTGAAGCTGAAGGATCCGGAAGACCCTGATTTTGAGTTTCTCAACTTGAAGTCATTGAAGCACTTTGATCCTGAATGGCAGCTGGCTGCAGCTAAGCGGCTCGCGAGTGCCAAGCCGGGAGACCTTCGTGCTGACATCACCGAGCAGTTTATTGATATCTTGCCAGTCAGTCATCCTGAGCTGCAGCTAGAAATCATCAGAGCGCTCAAGATCTGGGCGGAGCCGGAATCCAATCTAGGGGAGGCCTTGCTCATCGCGGCTAAAAATCTGCATGCAGAAGGCAGGGTATCAAAGGTGTGCATGGAGCTGCTTATCGATCACCAAGTAGCTGGGTGTGAGTTGATTCTCATGGAGCTGTGGAATAAGGACCCTGTTCTGTGGGCCGATCACTTTATCAAGTTGGGGGCTGGTGCCGAACTGATGCTGTTGCCCCAGATTACTAAGATGGATACGGGGCATCTAAGCATGGCCTCCGAGATTTTGGGTAAAGTGGGAACAAAAGAATGCGTGAGTTATCTCAAAGGCATTATAGAGAATTCCAAGCTGGATGCAAAAAAGATCAAATCGTTGCAGGCTGCCATTGACGAAATCAAAAAGCGTTCTTAATGTGCTGCCCATCTTAACTGAGCATCAGCTTGATTGAGGTCACTTCCAAGTATGCCGCCATGGCGGAATTGGTAGACGCGACGGATTTAAAATCCGTTGAATGGTAACATTCGTGCCGGTTCGATTCCGGCTGGCGGTACTTGGAAATTTTATAGGTGTCTATCGGGTGGGGGGCTCAGTTCGTTCTGCTGGATCCGTGGGCACAAAAAAGCTCTCGATCCGTATGAGGGATGAGAGCTTTTAAAATGGCGTCAAAGAAAGGAATGCATCATAACATGATGGTGTCGACTTGCCGTGTGACAGTCATCGCTGTGTGTTTGAGTAGAGTTATACCTAGTGGTATTAATTACTGTTCTTTTCTTTATATTCTTTAAGCCAATTTTTTCTACGCTCCAAGTTGGCCCGCACGCTTTCGTAATCGACTAAAGTAAGCTTTAGCTGATAGACTTTTCGCTTAAGTTCAGCGTTGTCAGATTTGATGTCCTTGACGATGTCGCGGAGTTGAAGTTCGAGCTCTTGCACTTGCCTTTGTGTCACAAGCTTCGTTTGCCCAGTGGACTTTGAGTTCACTTCAAGCATTTGATTTTTTCGTGTTTTCAATAGCTCAGTGATACGGGATATTTCTGCTTGATGGAACTCAACAGTGTTCGGGTCTAGTTTCTTATCTGCGACTTTGAGGCTGTGCTGTTTGAGCTCACGTTCTAAGCCTGCGATGCTAGAATTGAGGGCTTCCATCACTTCTTTTCTTTGCTTGGAAGTTTGGACGCCAGATCTTCTGTTCTGCTGCCAATCCCCACTTATCTTGCTTGAGTTCCAGCTGTAGTAGCCATGTGATTGCGTGGTGTCTTCATATTTTTCGACATCCTTGTGTTGGGCGAACGATTGTGAGATGCTAAGAATTTGATCGACACGTTGTTCGATTTTTTGGTCGAGTACTTTTACCACCCTTTTTGTTACGTCATCCCCCATTTTAGGTTTGTTGACGCGAAGCTCTTCTCGGAGGCGTGCTCGGTTACGCTGGTAGTTTGAAACCGATTTCCCAAGGCCTTCCATGATATCGATTTTTAAGCGAGCTGCCATGACTTTGGAGTCTTTGGAGTCTTTGATCGCCTGGATGACCTTCACGATTTTGGCGATACGTGTTTCGATGCGCGCGTCAAGGCGGTCAATGTCCTCGACCATTTCAGTAATGCGGGCGTTACGCTCTTTGAGACGTTCTTCGATCACAGGGATCGATTGTTCACGTCGTTGCAATTCAGTTTCTGAGATGGGATCGACTTGGGCTTCTTGAGCAAGGGTGACATCTAATGATATCGTCAGAATCGTAAGGTAGAGTAGTGTTGAAATTTTCATGAGCATATGATTTTGATAAGTAAAGTGGTCTCAAAATGGTGATGGCTTGTCAATAGAGATCCATGATCTGCGCAGTTTAGAACGAAGAGGTAAATGCCATTTCTTGCTCACTCCTTGGGTATTTTTTTGGGAGCCAAGCAGGACTTACGGCTTCTGGTTGCGCATCGTGATTTGGACGAGTTCCTTGAGGCATGTTAGCGTTGAGGATTGAGCTGAGGCAGGGTGGGTTTCGATTGTTGGCAGGGGCGCGATTGTTGATTTGAGAGGTGTTTGTTTTCGTTGAAGTTAAAATCCCACGATTCGTTCGATCGTCCAATAAGTTGCGATTGTGCCAATGAGATAGGCACTGGCAGGCTGCCAAAGGGCTGGGGAGGGTGCTCGACGTGCGATCGCTTTAATGATGACCTTTGCTACAAAGGCGACGGCGATGACGGCTGCGATGAACATGAGTTGGCCAACCTCGACGCCGACGTTAAAGAACAGCAGGGAGGTAGGAATCTCGCTTTGGGGAAGTCCGATCTCCCCGAGCACAGCGGCGAAGCCGAAACCGTGGAGTAAGCCGAAGGGCATTGAGACAGCTACCGGGTAGCGGTAGGTGAGGCCGGTTCGGTTTCCTCGGGCAATTTCAGAAGCTAGAAAGACGATGCTCAGTGCGATAATGGCTTCGACCGGTGGTCTTGGGACGTCGATAATGCCAAGCGTCGAGAGCGCCAAGGTGACCGAGTGTGCGATGGTAAATCCGGTGATGGTAATGAGGAGCTTACGGTTGACTCCAGCGACGATCATCAGGCAGAGGACAAACAGAAGGTGATCCATTCCCACGAGAATATGTTCAATTCCCAATACCGTGTAGGTTTTGGCAACCTGAAACGAGGTTGGTGCTGCGGCGACGACCAAAGAGGGTGATGATGGTGAGAGCCTGAATGTCTGGCCATTGCCCTCCAGTCCCTGGATGCGGACAAGGGCGTCGGTAGCCGTCTTGGCCAGGCCATCGATGTGGATCTCGGCTCCCGCTAGCCCTCCGTCGCGGCTGATTGTCCAACGCTCGACAAACGCTTTTCCTGTGAAGGTTGTTTCTACAGGTTTGATGATTTTAAAATCAGCGGGGAAACGTGTGTAAAGGCTCAAACGCTGCTCTGGCCCGCGCGCGGGCACCTTCCAAATGACGTCATAGGCATCAGCATCAATCTGCTGCAGCTCAAGATAGGCGGGGCGCATCTCGTCCGCCTGGATAATCATGCCAGTGAACATAAACAGAGCAGCGATGATAAAGACGTTTCTCATTCTGCAGGGCTATCCTTTCTTTCTGTTATTTTTTCGACTGTCACGGTGTAGCGGTTGCGCCACTTTTCGTAGATGGCCTCATTGTCTTTTTTTCGCTTCATCGAAGACCAATCACGCGCCACAGCATCGCGGACTTCGCTAAGTTTTGGGGGTCTCCCGTCGATGCGTTCACTGATGTAGATCAGATGTAAGCCAAATCCTGAGCGGATGGGCTCCTGCCAGCTACCTGTTTCCAGCTTGAGGATATCCCATGAGAACTCCTTACCGAAAATTCGCGCAATATCACGCTGTGATGTAGCCGTGTATGCCTGCTCTATCATTAAGCGGTCGCCCAATTGACTGATATCTGCTGAGGCTCCTGCAGCGCGCAGGCTTGTTAAGAGGGCCTGAACGTCGGAGTCGATTGTGGTCTTCCGTTTATTGGAGTCTAAATAGACCTGTTTGAACGTGAGTTTTGATTCGAGTCGGTAGGGCTTAGGCTTGGCCTCGAGATACTTGGTGAGGTCTTGTTCAGTCGGTTCAGAGAGCGAGGAAATGTCTTCGGTCATGAACTCGAGTTTTTGCCGCATACGGCGTCGAACCAACGCGTCATCCTTGTCGAGTTCCAGTTCAAGTGCCTGCCGATACATCACTTCTTCGCGGATATATTGATCGATCAGACCTTTAAGTTCTTTCTCTGTTGGGGAGCGCTGCCAGACCTTGGTAAACTGTGCGATGAAGCTCTCGATTTGCCCCTGGGTCACCGTGATGTCCTTAGAGATGAATCTGGCTGTGGCGCTCCCTTGATTTGCGGAATCGTCAGCGGCTATGCCGTCATCTGTTCCCATGAAACTGAAGAGGGCAAAGAGAGCTCCGCCCAATAGAAGGAAATGTAAGAGTGGTTCTTTAAGAAATCGGCTCATTTTTGTGAGTGGTCTGTAGTGTGGGTGTCATCGTGATGATCATCGTCTTTGTCACCGTGATGATCACCGTCGTCGTGATCCTCAGCGAGATGCTTGGATACTTCGTCGTGCAGTTCCGGGCGCTTCCAGGTCGTGAGATCCTTGGCGACGAGGCAGATCATCTCAGGATGAGTAGCGACCAAGGTTTGGTAACTGGCGACGATGCGGTTACGAAGTTGCTGGTTTCCGTGGGTTCCGTGGATGGAGAGGGCTTTGGTGACTTCTTGCAACACCGCGGGAGTGCGTGTAGGATCCCTGAGGATTGTTTTCTCAATCTCGTCGATGGCTTGTTCACCAGCGATTTCGATATAGGCCGTTGACCAGGCGGCTAATCGAGTGGTCAATCCAAAGCGAGCTGCAGAGCGAAACGACTGGGTGATGGTGGCACGATCCGCGGCCTCAGCCTCCTGAGCTAACAGAAGGATGTAAAGTGGATGCCACTCAATGTATTGGAGGTCGCTGAGGAAGGCCCGGATCTGCTCGCGCGGAATTAGCTTTCCCATTTGGCGGATTTCGTCGTATGGGGCACGGCCCACCTCGAGATAGGCCAGTGTCCTTATCTGTGAATTGGAATGACTGAGTAAACCGGTGAAATAGGAGATCCGGCTCCTGGGATCGGTTTTCCATTGAGCACCTGATGATAGCACCTTGCACACAATTGGATAAACATCCGCATTGACCACTCCAATTCGCTGCCACTTGCCATCGGGTGACTCTGTTAACAATACCGAGTGAGTAGGATTGGCTGTCAGCATTCGACGGGTAGGGCTGTCGACCAAGAGATCTATTTTTGACTCAGGAGTCGTCCCCTTCAGGGCTTCAATCGGCTTGTAAACGAAGGATGCCTCCCTCGCCAAGATAGCCGTGCGAGCTCCTAACAAGTAATCAGCGGCCGACTTTTTAGGAAACCGCACGCATAGATCACACGCCTGCGTCGCCTGCATTGAGGCTAACAGGAGTATACCCAAGGAAAGCAATCGCTGGGGGAGCCGTATTTTTAATGAAGCTATCACAGATATTTACGGGTGTCTAATTAGGGTGTGTACCAGATCGGTGAGGTGTAAGCGCGCTCCTGAATGCTGATTGGCGCGCCCTCCGGCACTTTAACCCCAAATACCTTAGCGTCATACGTAGTCCAGCGCGGAGTGGGAATCTCCATGACGCGCACATAGTAAAAGGCGCGTTGCTTGGCATCAAATTCAGGGTCCTTCCAGAAGGCTGTTAGGTAGGGATCACCAATCGAGTTTGAGTAGCTGGCTTCCTTGGCATTGACTGTGTTGCCCACGGGCGTCTTGCAACGGCCGTCGGCTCCGATCTTGCGTTCGTCCGAGACTGCCACATCGTAGATTCTCTCATGTGTCTTGCCGGTCTTGTCGAGCCAGCCCTTGATGATCTGCACGCGATCGAGGTCGGCGCCGTCGGGATCTCTTATCGCCCGCACAAGAAAGGAGGGCGATTTGCCCGCTGCTGCTGAAGAAAGATCACCGCCCATCGGCACACCATTATCGTAGCCATGCTCAGCGAAATTGGAACGGTCGAGGTCAGAGGCCTTGAAGTCCCAGCCCGAGAAGACCCGAACCTTCAGACGGCCGCCAGTGGTCGCGTAGGTCTCCTTGCGGGCCATGGCGTCCCAGATCGCTTCCCGCGTGTTCTCCCGTGACCACACAGCGGCAAGCCCGGAGGCCGAAGTCCGCCAGGCTTGGATTCGCTTTGTAGTATCGGGGTTGGGGCGACCGATGATGACCTCCTCGAATCGAATTGGGTCGGCGCTGGGCTCCAGTAGGCTGACCTTACCAAAGAAGCTGTCTTCCTGCGTGGTCGGCAGTCCAGTATGAGTATCAGTCGATCCAACGAGGCCAAATTTCCAGGGATTTGCCCCCAGCTTCTGCTCGTAGGCCAATCCTCGTTTGTAGGCTTCGCGGGCGTACTCGCGCGGCAGCATCTCTGGCGTCTTGCTGACTGGCCCAAAGGATCCGGTATCCCACGTCTCAAAATCCGCAAACTCATCATTGGGTGACAGGGCGGGATGGGCCTCTCCATCGCCCTTCATCTGGGTGACCTCGTAGAGCGGCTCCCAGCGCATGCGGCGCTCCGCATAGTCTTTATCCAGCGGCTTCTTTGACTTCAGAGTAATGTCGTCAAACATCAGACCGTTCGAGACGTTGCCGTTGTGGGCGATGGCCATCAGCTGCCCACCCGTCTTCTTCTCGTAGTCCGCCATCCACTCCCACAGCTTCTCCGGATCCTGGGTGTCGTAGGCTGAAAGCGGCAAGATCTGATCCGCCTTGTCCTTTCCGTCCCGGAAGATGAGATTGCGATGGAGGTTGTTTCCGTCCGGGGCCGAGGTCCATTCATAGCCGATGAACGCCGTGAACCTGCCTGGCTCGTTGTATTTCTCGGCAGCAGCTGTCGTGCGTTGCCAATACGTGACCCCCATCGTAGGGAACTCCTTAAGCGGGTCTATATTGTCAATCGTCAGCGCCTGGACAAACATATCGAATGCCATTCCCGCACCTTCCGCGGTGCCCGACTTGGCAAAACCGTGGATCTTCTTGCCCCAAGCGCTCTTTAGAAGTTCAGCGTTGGATTCTGCGATGGCAGGCGCCAATCCGAGGTTCTCGGCGTGATCCGTGACAACGACGAAATCGAGCGGCCGCGGCAGCTTCACTGGGAGGCCATGACTTGACGTGACCAGCTCTCCCCGCGAGAAGCGGAACGCATCCTCGGGCGTGAGAGTGCAGCCGACCATCCCCGCATCCGCAGAGTAACCGGTGTGTAAGTGGGTATCGCCGAAGTAGACGCGGTTGGGGAACGTTTGCTCCGGATAGGGCGAATACTTGACCTTTTCCTTGCTAGGCGGTGGGGTGTGCTGGGCAAGCGCCGAGCTAGCCAAGGCAAAAATCAGACAAAGGATTGGTTTCGTTTTCATGATTTGTATTTTGAGTATGTTTACGTCTCCGCAGTTCCTAAGGCGTGTACCAGATCGGGCTGGTATAGGCCCGCTCCTGCGTGGTCATAGGGATGGATTTGTCCATTTTGATACCAAAACGGACGGCGTCGTAGGCGGTCCAGCGTGGCGTCGGAATTTCCATCACGCGGGCGTAGTAGAACGCGCTTTGTTTAGGGTCGAAGTCAGGGTCTGTCCAGACCTTGATCAGTTCTGACTCACCGATGGTGTTTGTCCAGGTGACGGTCTCGGCGTTGACCACGACGGTGTTGCCGACGGCGGGAAGCTTGCCTTTGGCATCCGGCTTACGATCGTCCGACCAGACGACGTCGTAGACTTTTTCCTGTGCTTTGCCGTCAGCACCGAGCCATCCTTTTACGATCTGGATACGGTCGAGGTTACCTCCCATCGGATCTTTCAGAGCTGCGACGAGGAAGTTGGGGGATTTTCCAGCTGGTGCAGCGCTCATGTCGCCACCCATGGGAACTCCCTTACTGTAGCCTGCATTTGCAGGTAAGCGGCTATGGGCGTCTTCGGCGACAAAGTCCCAGCCTCCGAAGAAGCGCACCGTCATGCGGGAGCCCGTAGTGGCGTAGGTTTCTTTACGCTGCATGGCGTCGAATATAGCTTCGCGGGTATTCTCCTTGGCCCAAACACCGGCGTAGCCTGAAGCGGCCTGCTGCCAGCCCATGATCTGGACACCATTGAAATCGAAGATCGGGTGATTCCAGCGATCAGGGGTAGGCTCTTTACCGGAGTGTTTTCCGAAGAAGTTCTCTTCAGATGCGGTAGCGAGTGATGTATGGGAATCGGTAGAGCCGATCATTCCAAACTTGTAGGGGTTGACGCCGAGTTTTTTGTTAAACTCAAGACCACGTTTGAGTCCAGAACGCGCATACTCACCCGCAAGCATCGAGTTTTCCTTCATGATGCTCAGATCCATGTTGCCCTTGTCCCATGTCTCGTAGTCAGCGAATTCGTCACCAGGTGAGAGGAAAGGATGAGCTTCCCCGTCGCCCTTGATCTGAGTGGCCTCGTAGAGCGGCTCCCAGCGCATGCGGTTCTTGGCGTAGTCTTTCGTGAGCGGCTTTCCCTTGTGGGTCTCGACGTCGAACATTTTGCCGCTACTGAGGTTGCCGTTGTGGGGGATGGCTAGAATCGATCCGCCGGTTTTATCCTCATAACTTTTCATCCAATCCCAGAGGTCTTCTGGGTCCTCGCTGTCGAATGCAGAGAAGGGGAAGATCTGGTTCACCTTGTCTGCCGCATCACGAAAGATGACGACGCGGTGCAGGTTGTTACCGCCGGGGTGGCAGGTCCACTCGTATCCCTGAAACGCGGAGAACGTACCGGGCTTGTTATATTTATCAACATTAGCCGTGTGTTTTTCCCAGACCGATTTGAACAATTTCTTGTCCAACATCTCGGGTGGGACAGACTTATCGGAGACACTCTCGATCATTTCCATGACCGCCTTGAACGAGGTCTCACCGCCCTCTTTGAGCATCGCGGCCCAGCGTTTCGACTTGGGGTTCCCCATCAAGGCAGGGTTGCCATAGAAAACTTCAATCATCGCACCAAAGGCTTCGGCATGGTCAGCGACCACGAGGAAGTCCAAGGGCCGCGAGAGCTTTACACGGAGTCCGCCCGCTGAAGTGATTTCTTCACCACGCGCAAAGCGCAACGCTTCTACGTCGTCGAGTTTGTTGCCAAAACCAAAGGCATCGCCTGAGGCAGCCGTGTGCAGGTGGGTGTCACCCCAATAGACACTGGTAGCAAAATTTCTACCAGCATAGGGTGAGTAGCCACCCTTGGAAAAGCTCTTGGCGATGCTTTTTTTGTCGTGTTTGGTGGGGCTTAGTGGTGGTTCCGCTATAGCAGTTCCCCCGAGGAGGGCGCAGAGTGTTAGTGTCGTAGTTATTGTTTTCATTTGATTGGTTTTCATTCTATGGGTTTCTATTTACTAGGGGTATACCAGATGGCTGAAGTGTAGGCGCGCTCGGTGACGGTGAGAGGAACCTTAGGGTCGAGTTTTACGCCGAGACGTTTCTGGTCGTAGGCTGCCCAGTGTGGTGTTGGGATTTCGATAACACGCACGTAGTAGAAGGCGCGCTCTTTGGCGTTGAAGTCCGGGTCTTTCCAAAAGGCGGTGAGTAGGACGGAGCCGATGGTGTTTTTGTAAGTCGCGTTTTTAGTATCAACGGTAGTGCCAACTGATGGGACTTTGCCGTCGGCACCTGCTTTGCGATCATCAGACCAAGCGATGTCGTAGACTTTTTCCTTCAACTTGCCGGCCTCGTCACGCCATCCTTTGATGATCTGGATGCGGTCGAGATTGGCTCCCTCAGGATCGCGTAATGCCCAAGTAAGGAAAGTGGGAACTTTGCCCGTAACAGCGGCGCTAAGATCACCACCCATGGGGACACCTTTGTCATACCCGACCTTGGCAGGGCGTGGCATATCGATGTCGTCTTGGCTGAAATCCCAGCCTCCGAAGAAGCGGACTTGCATTCTGCTGCCGGTGGTAGCGTAGGTTTCCTTGCGCTCCATGGATTCGAAAAGAGCACCACGGGTGTTTGCGGGTGACCAGACTGCAGCGAGGCCGCCAGCGACTTGCTCCCAACCCCAAGTGGTCAGTTCCTCATCGATAGGTGACTCGAGCACTTTGTGGTCGGTGGCGCGATGCTTGTCAGGTTCGAGACCTGAGTGCTTGCCAAAGAAGTTGTCCTCCTTGGTAGTGGCGAGCCCTGTATGGGAATCAGTTGAACCTACGAAACCGTATTTGAAGGGGTTGACTCCGAGTTTTTCCTCGAGGTCCATTCCTAGTTTGAGCGCAGAACGTCCGTATTCGTGTTTCAACATTCCAGGCTTTTTGGCTGCGGTTCCGGGAAGGTTTCCTTTATCCCAAGTTCCGTAATCAGCGAACTCGTCGTTAGGTGAAAGTGCTGGGTGCGTTTCGCCGTCACCTTTGATCTGGGTGATCTCGTAGAGAGGTTCCCATTTGGCACGGGTTTCTGCGTATTCTTTGGTCAGTGGCTTGCCGCTTAAGGTTTCTACGTCAAACATGAGACCGTTTGAGAGATTTCCGTTATGTGGAATAGCCAGAACGTTACCACTGGTTTTTTCCTCGTAGCTGGCCATGTATTTCCAGAGATCTTCGGGGTCTTCGCTATTAAACAGACTGAATGGTAGCACTTGACCTGCCTTGCTGGCGTCGTCTTTGAAGATGACGACACGGTGCAGGTTGTTGCCGGAGGGCATGGACGTCCACTCAAAGCCGTTAAAGGCAGTGAATAAGCCAGGGTTGTTCATCTTATCGGCGATCCTGATATTATCTTCCCATACTGAGCGTGTGAAGTCGTCGCTCTTGTATTTTTCGTCTTTCGCTGCCGCGCTGCGGACCGCTTCCATCGCCGCGGTATAGATCTGCTCGTATTCATTACTCTTCAGCATGTCGTGCCAACGCTTGCCCGCCTTGGTTTTCAATAGCATTGGGTCGGATCGACGCAGGCCGGGGGCTAGGCCAAGGTATTCTGCGTGGTCGGTGACCACGAGGAAATCCAGAGGACGAACCAGCTTGACCTGCATACCTCTGGCCGAGGTGATTTGCTCGCCCCTCGCGAAACGGAAGGCTTCCTCAGGGCCTACGCGGGCGTTTATGAAGCCAGCGTCGAAGGAATTTGATGTGTGCAGGTGGGTGTCACCCCAGTAGACATTTTTCGGATGGGTTTCTCCAACAAAGGGTGAGTAACTCTTGGCGGGTTGCTTGTGGTCGCTCTTGGACGGCACTGCGTCAGCGGCGATGGATGGCGTCACGATGGAGGCAGCCAGTGCTGCGCTAGCACAGAGGTGGCGTGTTAGTTTTGTTGTTTTCATTTTGCAGTGTTGGTTTACTTGAATTTAACGGCTTTAAACTTCTCTCCGAGCTTTGTTCCTTTGTAAAGAATGTCCACTGCGGTGTTACCATTCAGGCGTTTGGTGGGTCCGTAGTAGCGGCAGATGATGTAGTAGCCAGCATCTGAAACGGGCATCCAATAGCTACCGTCTTTGGGGTCTTTTTTGCTGAACGTAAAGGTGACGTTGCCGTCCTTGTCAGGTTTAGTGTTGAAAGCGTTGTATGCTTGAATGTCATTGCCACCGATGTCCGCAGGATTCAGAGGCAGAAACGTATTAGCGCCATACCCAGTGACGGACCAAAACAGATCAACACCAGGCTTGTAGGGTATCTTCATGACGAAAGGGCCGTTAGCTCCTCTGCAATCATTAAAAGGGGCGGGCCACACAGGACTTACGGCTTCTGGTTGCGCATCGTGATTTGGACGAGTTCCTTGAGGCATGTTAGCGTTGAGGATTGAGCTGAGGCAGGGTGGGTTTCGATTGTTGGCAGGGGCGCGATTGTTGATTTGAGAGGTGTTTGTTGAAGGAGCGGGCCAGTTCTTCTCCATGCCACGATTCGGTAGAAGCTGGGCCGAAGATATGGCGCTGTAGTTCAATGATGGTAATACTTAACTCGGGATCTGCTTGGAAGCCGCTATCCTGGATTTTGCGCCAGTCTAACCACGCGGCATTGGCTGCCGAATCATTGTCCTGACGACAGGCACGCAGCAATTTCCGGGCAGCTTGTTTACTAGGAGGGTTTGCTGTTTGCCATAGCTGTTTTGTAATCTGTAGGAGGAAGTTTTTTTGCCAGATGAGCAGGCTAATCAAAACCACTGGTAGCAACCATAGCCACATAGGGCTGCTAGTAGTAACCAGCTTGTCAGATGCGGTGGCAGGAGCGGCAGCGACATCGAAGCTAACCGCCGGCAGTGTCTTGGATTCGAGTTTTTCTGTTTTTGGGTTCCACCAGACGTAGGTCAGCGCGGGCAGTTCGAGCGCGCCAGGCTTTTGCAGCAGGTAGGTGATCGTCTCACTGCGCTCACCGAGGAACTCCCCCCGTGCGAGCTTGTCGTTGGTGGCAGCGTTTCCCAGGTAAACGCGGATGCCATCGGGCGCAGTACTCGCTGCGGGTGCAAGCGCCATGCCAGGTATTTGCGACGAGCGCTGGCGAATGGTGCGTTTGAAGAGTGCTCCGACTTGTGCTGGCCCGGGTGCAGGATTCCAGGTCTCGGTGATATCGAGGGATTCGGTGGTAATGAGAAATCCGGTGGCTTCGCTGCCGGGCGGGCGCTGAATTTCGAAGGCGATGGCGGTGGTTTGCTCCCGCAGATCGAAGGCCAGTCCAGTGTATCCTTCACGGCGGGAGAAGCGTACGGAAAACGGCGGAATTTTGAGCGGTCCAGCCCTTTGGGAGAACAGTGCGAACTCATGCTGCTGCACGAACCAGCTCTCGCCTTCGAGTTCCGCCGTGCCGACCACTGGCTCGCCAATTTTGATGACTAGTGTACCAGGGATTTGTGGCAGGTCGAAACTGGCTGTTCCTGAAAACGTGCCGCGTGCGCGCAATTCAACATAGAAGGGTATCCGCTGGCCGACCCAGGCCTTGGAGTTCGGCACTGATACCGCCACAGGTGCGACCTCTGCGCTAGCGCTGAAGCTCAAGGCCATGGAGGTAGCCAGAAGCAGAAAGAAGATTCTCATTCGGAGTCTCCCTTCGTCTGAGCCGCTTGGTTTGCCTGTTGGTAAGAAAACTTGGAGCGGAGGAAATCTGCTGGTCGTGTTTGAATGCGGCGCAGCCAAAGCGCTTGGATTTGTTCGTCGGAAAGGGAATCGCCCCCTGTGAGCTCGGTGTCCTGACCTTCGTTTTTGGCGTTCTTGTCAAAGACCATTTCGTCAGCGCCTAGCTTTTGGTCGCCCATGTCACCTCCGGTCTGTTTGACTTTTTCAGCCCGGGCGGCAGCGAGTACTCGGTTTTCTATAGCTTTTTTCCAATCATGTCGCATGGCAAGGGCACGGTCATAGCATGTAATCGCGAGTTCGTATTTTCCCTGCATGAGCCAGCCATTGCCCTGATTGAAATGCGCTTCGGCCGTGTCAACTTGGGCGAAGGCTTGTACGGATTTTTTGAATTCCCCTGCACGATACCATGCGATGCCCCGCCACATCGGGTCATGGAATGTTTCCGCCGCTTGGGCAAACTCATCCTGCTCGAAAAGTCGTTGGCCTTGCTGATCTTGAGTGAGCCAGAGCCCGCCCCAGGTGAGTGTTGCGATGATGACGAAGGCTTTCATGCCGGTATCTCCTTTGATTGAGATTCGCGGCGAAAGGTGGAGAGCAGTAGCAGGGCAATGAGCGGAGTGAGCCAATAACCGGCCTCCTCCCAGAGCTCTCCTTGCTCGCCGGATTTGGCAACGGATTGGGCAACGGATGGACGCGCGGCAAGACGGATGAGTGCCGAGATATCTTCATCGTCGATGCTGAGTGGCTGCACCTTCGCGCGCAAGGTCTTGGCTGCGGTGCGCAGGGAAGCGTCTTGAGCCGATCCAGGACGATTGATTGACAGGAAGGCGATGGGGAGATCGGTGATGCCTGAGAGAGTGGCGGGGGCGTTTTCGACGGAGTCTGCCAGGATAAGGATGGTGCCACCTTTGCCGCCTTGCGAGAGCACCTTTTCGGCGGCTCTCAAGGCGAGGTCAAGCCGGTCCCCTTGCATGGGCATGATCTCCGGGCTTATTTCGGCAGCCATTTGCGAAACGATGGGCGTGTCATGTGTCGGGGGCAGTACGAGGTGCGCGCTACCGGCATAGGCGATCAGGCCGAGCGGTTGGCCTTGACGGGCTTCGGCAAGATCGGCGATTTTCAGGCGCGCGCGTTCCATCCGCGACGGTGCGGGGTCGGCAGTCTCCATGCTGGCATCGGCTTTGAGCAGGATCATCAGTGGCGTGGCATCTTCAGCTAGGGGGTTGGGTCCGAGACGCCAGCTTGGTCCAGCGATGGCGATGACTGCGATTAACCACAGGGCTAACAAGGTCATGGCTGGGCCACGTTTGATGCTTTCATATCCCAGGGTGAGTGCGTTGAGAAGCTCCGGAGCGATTTGTTGCCTCCAGCCGTTCAAGGGATCTGACCGGCGTTGCCATCGTATCCAGACGAGGACGACCACCGGCAACAATAGTAGCCAGCCGGGACGAATGAAATGGAAGTTGGTGATGATCTCGTTCATGTCTCCAGCTCCAGCTTTCCTGTCAGTGGATTAACGTTTACAATGCTACCTGTCTTGAGTGGCACGGATCCACGCGAGTTGCCAACGATCCACAGGACCTTTTCAAAGACAGAGAGCAACACGGCGGCGAGTAGCGGCCAGTAAAAAAGATCGCGGCGCGGTCGGTGACTGATTGCGTTGACTTTGCGCGTTTCGATTCGATCCAGTTCTTGGTAAATACCGGTCAATTGCTCATGATCGGCGGCGAAAAAATAGGATCCCGTTGCCGTCTCCGCTACCTCGCGTAAGGTATCTTCATCAAGTTTTTCCTCGCCCAGGGTGGTGGGATCTCCGATGGCCACAGTATGAATGCGGATATTTCTTTCTTTGGCAATCCGAGCGGCCTCGACAGGAGGCACTTGGCTTTTGGTGTCGTTGCCATCGGTGAGAGCGATGATGGTTTTCTCGGGAGCATCGCTTTGCTCAAAGAGAGTAATTCCCAAGCCGATGGCGTCGCCAAACGCGGTGCGCCCGCCGGCCATGCCGATGGCGGTCTCGTCGAGTAATTGTGCTGAGAGGTTGAGATCAGTGGAAAAAGGAGCCTGCAAAAAAGGCGCGTCGCCAAACACAACGAGGCCGATACGATCGCCCTTGCGACGCAGGAGGAAGTCTCCTAGTACCTCTTTCACGGCAGTGAGACGATCTACGGTTTTGCCTGCGGTGTTGGTGAAATCCTCCTGACGCATGGAGCCGGAGAGGTCAACCAACAGAAGCAGATCACGGGTTGGTAGATCTTTGGTGACTGGTGGTTCAAGTCGTTGCGGGCGTGCCAGTGCGGTGAGTAACAGTATCCAGATGAGTGCGGGGACGAGTTGGCGACTGGATTTACGTGCCATAGTTGAAGCGCCCACGCCTGCGGCCATGGCTGCTTGGAGACGAGCCCCGAATGGCACCCGCACCGCTACCTCTGAGCGCCTCCGTGGCGGCAGAATTATCTGCAGTAGCCATGGTAGTGGCAGCAGTGCAAAGATCCAGAGGTGGGCGAAGGTGAGCATGAACGGTTTTTTTAGTCTTATTTGGATGAGCTTTGCATGACTTCTGCCAGCGGAGCGGCACGTGAGCCAGATGGTGCTTTGGCACCGACGATGGCCGAAAGCGTGGGAGCAATTCCCAAGGGCTCGATCGATCGGTAAATCCGTTGTGCTTTGAGCGTGCCACCAGCAAAGATGACCGGAACAAAGGTGTCATAGCTCCAGGGCGAGCCGTGTGTGCAAGCTACTTTCAAACCGTCGAAGTCATTGATGAAGCAGTGTGCTTGGTGCACTACGAAGATGTCACCGGAACGGTTGGGGTTGTAGTTGCGCAGTACGGAGTTGATCAGCGGGGTATCGGGGAGGTTGCCCTCGCGCAAGGCCGCACTCGAGATCGCCAGTGCTACGCCGTCGAATTTCATCAACTCTGCCGCGATTGCCTTTTCGACTTCGGCCTGATCGAGGCTCTTTTCGCGGATAACGTCGCGGTCGAGATAAACATAGGGGTGGTGGTAAGCCTGGATGATCTCCTTGCCGATGCCGAACTGCTCCTTGATGGTTTTGATGGCTGGTGATTGATCCCATTTCTCAGGGCTTACATATCTGGCCTCGATGCCATGTGCATTGAGATAGCCAGGAGCTTCCGGGCCACCATGGTCAGCGGAGAGAACGATGAGCGTATTTTTCAAACCAACGCGTTTTTCGATATGGGCAAAAAGATCGGCGAGCGTGCGATCGAGGCGTAGGAGGTTGTCTTCCATTTCGAGACTCGAGGGGCCGAACAGGTGGCCGACGTAGTCGGTGGAGGAAAAACTCACTGATAGATAATCCGTGACTTCGTCTTGCCCGAGCTGCTCGGCATCGAGCAGTGTTTTAGCGAAGTCGAGGGTGAGCTCGTCGCCGGCCGGGCTGAGGGTCAGAAAGGTGGTGAAATATTTGCCGTCGGCATTGCCATAGGGGTGGGGAAAGACGCGTCCGTAGCCGGGGAAGTTGGTTTCCCAATCACAATTGTCAGCATCACCGAAGGTGTAAGTTGAAGGCTCGTTCATTAGCTCCCATGAAGTGCCGGCGAATGCCTGCGGTAGCTTCTTGTTATTCCAAGCTTCGACCCATTCTGGGTAAGCCTTGTAGTAATAGGAGCTGGTGACGAACTCAGCGGATTGTTTGGAGAACCAGAAGGCCTTGCCCGCGTGGCCGGCCATCGACACCGCGCCGCGATCCTTCACGGATACGCCATAGATTTTGGCCTTGCCGGCGGTGTGGAGTGACAATTCATCACTAAAGGTAGAGACCAAAATGGCACTTGGCGAGCGGCCATCAGTGGAAGCGATTTTCTGGGTGGGGTCAATCTCGGTTGATTTGTCGACGTCTGCACCAGCGGTGAGGATATGATGGCCTGGGTCCTCAATATTGTAGGTAAGCTTGGCTGTCTTGCGATCCAGCCAGACATTGCCAATCATGCCGTGGGTTGAGGGATCGGCCCCGGTGGCGAGAGAAGCATGGCCGACGATAGTTTCTGTATTGGCATGACCGAAGTGGGCGTTGGCATACCAGATGCCCTGTTCCTTGAGATAGCGGAAACCGCCTTCACCCATGTGTTTCATGAACCGCTCGGGTAGGTCGCCACGGAGTTGATCAACGGTGATTTGAAGGATCAGTTTTGGAGTTGGGGCAGGAGCGGCCTTGGTTTTCTGCCCCATGCCTGGCAAAGCCAGTAGGGCTAGAGCCATTGTGAGTGTGGTGGTGATGGGCGGGATCCTCATAATTTAGTGCTTGGTATGATGGCTGTGTTGCGATGTTGGGAGATGAAATGAGCTGCGAAATCACGAAGCTCGGCGAGATCAATGTGTTCGGCGGGGTGGCCGTATATGTTGGAGCTTAAATGGTTGCGGACTGAGCTGGGTATGGGTTTGGGGTATTGCTCGGCTAGCCAGTCGAGCCAATCGGTGCCGGTTTTTGAGACCACCAGCTCACGAGGTGCGATGGCGAGGGCGGTGCGCCGTAGGATTACGGCAATGCTGGTGAGGTCCTGGGCACTGGCGAGTTCTCGGAGGGCTGCCCGACGGTAGGCGTTGGCTTGCCATTTGCTCCAGCAACGCCATGCAAGCCATAATGATGTTAGGATGAGCAGGGTGATGACGAAATACCATCCGGGCGCGAGCGGCCACCACGGTATCTCGGGCGGTAGTGCGAGGTCGTGCAGCTTATCGAGGCTTGTGGGGTCGTTGTTCATCAGGTGCTCGAAGTATGCTGGCCGAAGAGGTCTCTGAGTTGTTGTACGGGTGACGTGGCTGTAGAGATCGGAAGGACGGGAACGCGCAGCGCATGGAAGATTTCACGCCATTGATCAAGGCGCTCGGCGAAAGTGCGCTGAAACTCACCTGGAAATGCGCTGTCGGCAGGCAACGCGATTTTACCTTCTTGCGTTGCGGCAATCATCCCTTGCTGATTTTGCAGTGAGGCGCCTAAGGGGTCGTAGACGGCGACAATGATTACATCGTTGTGCGCGGCGAGTTGGGTGGCGAGGCGCTGAGTATCCTCATTGGCGCCGTCGAGATCACTGATGACAACGACGAGATGATCGTGGGTGGCGCGGCGGACGGCAGCTTCCAGAGCCTGATTGATCGTTACCTCACCCGAATACGGTGTGTCCTCCGCGAGGGCGTGATTGAGGCGAACCACTTCATGCAGCAGGCGCAATACGCCGTTCTGGCTTCGCTGCGGGCGCAGGTCAATGATTTCTGAATCACTGAAGACAATGCCTCCGACTCGGTCGCCGGCGTAAAGTGTCCGCCAGGCACCGAGTGCCGCGACTTCGGCGGCAGAGACGGATTTCATCGCGCGGCGGCTGCCGAAAAACATCGGGCGTCGTTGATCGACAACCAGCAAGACGGGGCGTTCTCGCTCCTCGCTGTAGATGCGCACATGCGGAGAGCGGAGCCGGGCAGTGGCCTTCCAATCAATAGTGCGGACGTCGTCGCCCTGACTGTATTGGCGGAGTTCTTCAAATGCTAGGCCGCGGCCACGGAGGCGTGAGCTATGGCGGCCTGAGAGGAGTGAGTGAACGGGCTGGCGAGGAAGAAAAGAAAAGCCGCGCGCATCGGACTGGAGGAGGACGAGTTCATCGAGGGTGATGGTAACTTTGGCTTTCATGATTCAGTTCCTCCTCGTCCTTCATTCTCGTTCTCGGGTTGGCGAAGAATCGAGGAGGAGGGACGAGAACGAGGACGATAGATTCAGACGGAGGCAACCTCCTTCAGGAGTAGATCGATGACTTCGCTGCGGGTTTTGCCGGCGGCTTCGGCTTCGTAAGTTAGGTGAATGCGGTGTGCGAGGCAGGCGGGTGCGACAGCGCGGATATTATCGGGGGAAACAAAATCCTGCCGATTGAGCCAGGCGTGGGCGCGGGCTGCAGCATCAAGGGCGAGGGTGCCGCGCGGGCTGGCGCCGAGACGAATCCACTTGGCGAGGTCGCCACCGTGGCGTTCGGGTTCGCGGGTGCCAATGACGAGGTCAATGATATAGCGCTCAGCGGCATCGGCGACATGGATGGCGTCTACTTCCTTACGGGCTGTGAAGATGAGGTCCTGGGAGATTTTGGGTGGAGCCGCGACGCCTTGCCCGGATTTTTCACCGCGTACCAGACGAAGGATGGCGGCTTCGTTTTCTGCAGGCGGGTAGGGCACGTTCACATAAAGGAGGAAGCGATCCATTTGTGCCTCGGGGAGTGGGTAGGTGCCTTCCTGTTCAATGGGATTCTGGGTCGCGAGGACCAGGAAGAGCTGCGGTAATTTGTGTGTTTTGCCAGCGACGGTGATCTGACGTTCCTCCATTGCCTCAAGTAAGGCTGCCTGCACCTTGGCGGGAGCGCGGTTGATTTCGTCGGCAAGGACTAGGTTTCCAAAAATAGGACCTGGTTGGAAATCGAAACTGCCGTTCTGCTCACGGTAGATTTCGGAGCCAGTCACATCGGAAGGCAACAGGTCAGGAGTAAACTGAACCCGGCTGAATTCGCTCTCAACGAGATTACCGAGGGTCTTGATAGAGCGGGTTTTGGCCACGCCAGGCAGGCCCTCCATGAGCACGTGTCCATCTGCTAGGAAGGCGATGAGTAGCCTTTCGACCACGGTTTCTTGGCCGATGATTGCCGCGTTCATCGCGGCGGAGATTTGTTGGAAGGCTTCGCGGGTATTCATGCTTTTGTTTTTTCGGTGGTGAAGTCGCGGGCCGCCCATTTGGACAGCCCGCGCGTTTCACAATCGAATTATTTCACTAGTTTGAAATCACCCGGCTTCCAGGTCTGGTCGAACCAGGGCTGCAGCGGGCCGTAGAGACGCAGCAATACGCAATAGCTCTTGCCGGGCATCGTCTGGATCCAGTTACCCTCGTGGCCTTGCGGAGCCTTGGCTCCGAACCACATGGTGTAGGAACCGTCGGCATTCGCCTTCACGGAAGGGTTGTTGCTGTCGAGGCCGGCCAGTTTCTGATCAGTCTCCAGCATCGAACGGTGCTGTCCGGAATAGACCATGAACGACCAGAAGTTATTGGCAGGAACCGGACCGGGCAGCGTGACCGAGTAGGTCTTGCCGCCGTCGAGGTATTCGCCCGTCGAGTCCTGCGCGGTGAATTCGTAGACGGAGCCGGTGCCCACCTTTGGCGCGGCCATGGACGGCGTGATTCCCGTGGCGAGGTAGTGGAAGAAGATGCGGTCATCGAGCACACGTTCCCCGTTGTTCTCGAACTCGGAGCTAAGACCGGCAAACGGTGAGCTCCATTTGCGATCAGGATAGAAAAACACGCTTGCCTTGCGCGGCGCGAAGGACAGGGTGCGGGCGGTGGCGTTGCCCACGGCGACAGCTTCGGTCAGGATTTTTTTCATCCGGGCGTCGGGCTCGAAGGGCTGTCCCTTCTTGATGCCAATCGAGGCAAAGAGTCCAACCAGTTCCGGCGGGAACGAGTCAGCCGGCTCGTACTGGATCACGGCGTTCAATTCTTCGTAGAAATGAAAGTCGTTCGCATGCACGGTGTTCATCTGCTTGCCGGACAAGTTCACGAAACGCTGCTTAGGTGGATTCGACGCCTGCGCTAGCGGATACATGCGGAAGCCTGCTTTCACGCCGTCGGCCGCAGCCTTCAGATCGCCATCTTTGACGAACACACGGAAGAACATCATGTTGCGGTAGCTCGGCGTGCGGGCGACAAAGTAACCCTCAGGAATGGCTCCCTTGTAATCACGATGCACGAACAGGTATTTGCCGCCCTTGCCCTTATCCGGACCGGTCACACCAACGTCAATGACCCAACGAAAGTAGGCGTCGTCGACTGGCCCCAATACGCCGGGCGGGATTTCCACGACGACCGGCCCCTCTTTGACATCCACTTCCGCCATGTTGTAAACGGTGGTCGAGTTGGGTGTTAGGAACAGCGAGCGGGCATCCATCAATTCCTCGAAAATGCCCAGATCACCCGGATTGACTCCGGCCTCCTTGAAACCTTCCAGCATGCCATAAATGGACGCCGCGGGCATGCCGTCGAGGAAGGCTTGCGTGCCACGGGAGAAGTCGAGGAAGTCGTAGGCTTTCTTGACGGTGGCCTTGCTCGGCATGCCGTCGAAGAATTCAAGATCGCCGAGCAATTCGGTGCGGAGCTTGTCGGGCGTGGTGACGGAATCAGGAACCTTGGCGGCGTATTTGGGTGACTGCGCCTGCGCGGCAGTGAATGTTAGTGCGCCCACGAGGGCGGCAATGAGGAAGTTTGCCTTGTTTTTCATATTCATCGTTTTGTGTTTTCTTTAATTGATTTGCTTAGCTGGTGAAGTCGCGGGCCGCCCATTTGGACAGCCCGCGCGTTTCACAATCGAAACATGGCCACTTTGGGCAGCACCTGTTTCGCTGGTGCGGCCCGGTGGTTTTAAACTGTGCGCTAGGTCAAAACCTGCATCAGTTGCTTCCAGCAGCCGTAGTCGAGGGCGGCTGGAAGTTTCATGCAGATTATTGACCTGAGTTTTTCTTCAGACTTTCAAGGATCGCGTCCAAGTTGAAGCTTGCCGGCGCCTGTCTTGGTGGGAATTCCTTGAAGGTTTGGAGATGCTGGCCGACATAGGCAGCACCGGGAAGGAGGAGGTAGAGGCGTTCGAAGCGCCACATGTTGTACATTTCAGCTTCGTGGTCAGCGCGTTCGTATGGGTCAGTGCGCAGGCAGAAAAGCTTTGGCACACGGAGCGTTATCAATGGCTCTTGCCAGACATCAAAGCCATGGGCGCGTTGTTCCATGAACACCAGTTTCCAACGGTTGTAGCGAAGGTTCGCGAGACCACCGTCATCGGTCCAGTAGAAGAACTCCTTGCGAGGTGATTCCTCAGCTTCACCTTTTAGGAAGGGCATCATGTTGTAGCCGTCGAGATGGACCTTGTAGTCCCTGCCAATGGCCTTGTGTCCCTTGAGCAGTTTCTCTTTTACGTCTGGCTCGCCTGCAGCAGCAAGAATCGTCGGAAGCATGTCTTCGTGAGAGAAGATGTCGTTGTGAATGGTGCCGGGTTTGATGACTCCAGGCCACTTGATCACGCAAGGAACGCGGTAGCCGCCCTCCCAGTTTGAGTTCTTCTCGTTGCGGAACGGGGTGCTGCCTCCGTCAGGCCAGGAAAAGCACTCTGCGCCGTTGTCGCTGGAATACATGATGATGGTATTGTCAGCGACCCCCATCTCGTCCAATTTATCGAGGATCTGACCGACGTGTGCATCGTGCTCGACCATTCCATCGGCATAGATTCCGAGGCCTGTCTTGCCTTTGGATTCTGGTTTGAGGTGGGTGTTGACGTGCATGCGGGTCGTATTATACCAGAGGAAGAAAGGCTTTTTCGCAGCTTTTGCGCGATCAAGGAAGTCGAGAGCACCCACGGTGATCTCATCATCGACTGTTTCCATGCGCTTCTTAGTGAGTGGGCCGGTATCTTCGATCTTACCGTCGGAAGATGACTTGATGACTCCACGAGGACCGAATTTTTTCTTGAAATCAGCACCCTTTGGGTAGTCTGCGCTCTCTGGCTCTTCCTCAGCGTTCAGGTGATAGAGATTTCCCATGAACTCATCGAAGCCATGATTGGTCGGCAGCATGCTGTCGAGGTCACCCAAATGGTTTTTACCATATTGAGCGGTCATGTACCCATGATTCTTGAGTAGTCCTGCGATGGTTGGATCCAACTCAGAGAGGCCCTCTTTCGCGCCGGGAAGTCCGACTTTCAGGAGTCCAGTTCGGTAAGGGCTTTGCCCTGTGATAAAAGCCGAGCGTCCAGCGGTGCAGCTCTGCTGACCATACCAGTCAGTGAAAAGTGCACCTTCGTTTGCGATTCGGTCGATATTGGGAGTCTTATAGCCCATCAAGCCACGGTTATAGCAGCTAGGGTTATTCCAGCCGACATCATCGCCCCAAATGACGACGATATTGGGTTTTTTTTGCTCTCCATGGGCGGTCGAGCCGAGGAAGACAAGACTTAGCATCATGGCGGTGAAGTATCGTTTTATTTTCATGGTTAGTTGGTTTGCGTTGATGCCTATCTTTATTGAATTCGGTTTTTTAACTTAAACAGGCATTGCATCCCATTACACAAACACAATTGTTAGCTGTCAATACACATCGTTTTTTTTTGATTTAGCGAAGGATCTATATTGATCTGCGGTGTTATTGGTTCATTCATAGCCGCAGCAAAGCACTTAATATATGTTATGGAATAGGGGTTTTTAGGTGGGGTTTCGTTAGGTGGGGTTTCGTTAGGTGGGGTTTCGTTAGGTGGGG
>CAWVVN010000012.1:0-33358 GCA_963933605.1 uncultured Verrucomicrobiales bacterium | reverse complement strand
TCTGCTCCGCCTTGATAAAATCCGGATGGGAGCAGTTCACCGCGTAAGCTAAGGGCGCGCCCTCGAGACGATCATCGAGCAGGTCGATGGCCTCATCCAGCGGCGTGCCATCGAGCACCCGCCCATCGCGGTTGATACAAAAGCTGATCACGGCGGGTAGACCGCTGGCGATCATCGCACGCGCCATGCCCTCCGCCTCGGTCACAGCAGGCATTGTCTGGGCGAGTAAAAAATCCAGCCCCGTGCTTGCTAATTGCTGCGCCTGAGGGGCATGGAATTGCTCAGCTTCTAACACAGAGAGTGCGGCGGCGGGGTCGTAACAGTCGTTTTTAGTAGCCATCAGCCCAGCCAGATAGACCAGATCATAGCCGGAGTCCGCTTTGATTTTTTTAACGAACTCAACAGCATCACGGTTGATTGTTGGCGGCACATCGGCTGCCGCCACCCGCTCGGCATCAAGTCTCCACGTCGGAGCTGCAATGATAATGGGAACCCCAAACTCGCGAGCGATATCGATATACTGATGGGTAATACTGGCGAGCAGCTTGGCCGCGCTTTCATCATAGATCAGCGGCGTATTAAAAAGCGTCGGGTGCAGGGTGATCGCATCATTGCTCCTGAGGCGCTCACAAATTGCCGCTTCAGAGAGAATGAATGGGTGTTCTGAAAACAAGGACGACATGGGCTTAGTGATGATCACTCGGAGTCCACTCCTCACTGGCTACGCTTGTCTCAATAGCAAGATCAGGCCTGCGGTTGATGCCAGACGTGCGCTTAGATGAGGGAGGTGAGGGCTGTGATTTAGCGGTCGATTCAGGCTCCTCTTCTGCCACATCTGCCTCACTGAGGTAACGCTCGTTGGCAAGTTCTGCGGCAAGTTCTGCGCCGTAGAGGAATGCCTGCATGGCAAAATAGATCCAGAATAATACCAGTACTAAAGTCAAGGCACTGCCGTAAAAGCTACCCACATCCGTGTGTTGAAGAAACTGAGCCAGGCCGATTTTTAACCCCACTAATAGAACAGCACTGGCAAAACCTCCCACCAGAGCCTCTTTAAACTTAGGCGGTCTGGCCGGCAGCCAACGCATCGCTACTGCGGCAAGCACGATCATCGCACAAAACGAGAGCACCGGTGATACCGCAGCTGCCAGCTTGAGTAAAAAGGGCGAATCATTCACTGAGCTGACAACCACCCCCATGATGGTTTCAAAGATAACAGCACTGGCAATGAATACACCCAGCACGAGCAGCATCAGCAGAGCAGCAAGTCGCCCAAGTAAACTGGCAATGGCAGCCTTCCTGCCTTTTTTGATCGAGGCCCCAAAGACTTTGCCTAATGATTTACGTAGCTCGGCAATGACTTTGGTCGCTGCAAAAAAAAGCAACAAACCACCAATCAGCGGTGAGATGCCTGAGCCGACCCAATGAATTTCCGTTTTTAGAATTTGGGCGAAGTAGCCGCCAACCGTCGCGCCCGCGACACGGTCCGCTTCAGCAACCAGGATACGCGTTGCTGTTTGCTGGTCGACAAAAACAGAGGCAATCGTGATACCCACCAGCAGGATCGGCACCAGAGAGATGAGTGAATAAAAAGCCAGCGCCGCTGCTTCATCAGCGTGTTTGTGATGCCACCACTTCCCCGCGGCCCGTCCTAGGCGCACGGTCCATAGCTTGATGACGGCGATAAATCTCATAGACTACAAAATGAGAATACCCTGCCTGGTGGCAGATGACCAGAATGATGTTAGCACTCGCGTCGGCCCACCCAGCGCTTAGATCAGGTCGCGGCTAATTTTCTCGCTAGTGCGTATTGATCGCGCAGCGACAGCTCATGTTGAGCCAAAGTAGATACTAAGAGGTTATGAAATAGGTCAAGCTGCCTCATCCATGCATTCCTGACGTATTTGTCGCTTAGCGACAGCTGATGTTAGCCGTGGGTTTCAACCCACGGAAGGCGGTTAAAAAAGGTTTTCGTCGCGTAGCGACCGATCACTTGCGTCGTCGTCGGCATCCTAGTCGCTACCCAGGGTTGAGCAGGGTGGCGTGGAAGTCGTGCACGTGCACGGTTTCCTTACGAAAAAAGCATCCCGTATTCACGGGGCAGTACTGAGGCATGATACCACGGGCTAAAAAAACCACAACCAGCCCCTGATGGGGATCACCAAGGTAATGCGGGTGCCCTGCCCGGTGTCAGCCACCGGGCTCTCAATGGAGAGCTTACCGCGCAGTATCTTGGCACGGCGCTTGATCGATGGTGGTATCATGCCGGCAGGCATCCCGGAGCCGTTGTCGGTGATGATGAGGCTTATGTTACCATTCTGGGTCTCGATCACAGCATCAAAGGCACTGGCATGGGCGTGCCGGCTAATATTGACGAGACACTCCTTGTAAAAGAGAAACAGGTCGGCACGGCGTAATGGCTTAAGCCGAGTGATCTGTTCCTTATCAGATACAGTGATAGTATAATCATAACCCTCCATCATTCTATGAGCGATGCGTCGCATGTCTTGCTCAAAATCAGCGTGCAGAGAATGCGGCTCGAGGGTGTCCGAACAATGCCTTACGGAGGCCGCCGTGCGCTCGGTGGTATCGCGGATTTCTCCGACTGCGCTGAGTAAGGGAGTCTGTTCCTCCATGGGGGCCATCATGGTGGCCTCTTCACGGACAATGTCACTGAGCAGGCCAATGGCGTGCAGATTGGCCCCGACCTGATCGTGCAAATCCGCGGCCAGGCGCTGCCGCAGGCGGCTCATTTGACGCAGCCGAATAATATGACTCAGCAGGATGACGATGACCAAGGCGCCACCGACCAGAAAGGAAAGGTTTTTGAGCAGGGTGAAATGCTGCTCCCGCTCAGCATAAAGCCCATCCAAGCTGGCCTGCACCTGCGGGCGCTCCGTCTCGAGGTCATGGCGCAGCGCGAGCTGCTCGATCCAGTCACGCGTATCGATGATGCTACCATAGACGTTGGCACCATCCGTCAAAAACGCCGGAGTATTGTGCGCTTTTGAATCGTCAAAATCAGCGCTCAGCTCACGGCCTAACAAAACGTTGCGCCCGCCTGCGAATACCTCCAGCTCGGCAAAGCCCAGCAGATCGACACGGTCCCTCATCTCGGCCGAATCAACAGGGTCAGCTGCTGGCACGGAAAAGCGCAGGTAACGGCATGGGAGCTCTGCAAAACGCCGCTGCACAATCGACGAGACATCATACATCGATCTCTGCACGTATTCACAAAGCACACGGGCGTCTGCGAAATCCGGCTGCAGCGCGCCCTCCAAAATCAAATGCTGAGGGAAGGCGAAGTTTGCACGGTTAGCCTGTGGCACGGTATCACCGACATCCATGCTGTGCATGCGCAGGCGATTCACTGGAAAAACGCCATCCAGATCTACAGTAAAGGTGGCTACTGTATCCGTTTCCAATCTGGTGAAATACGCCGTCGTTTTTTTCCCAGGGCTATGCATCAGATAGGGCAATGCACCATCAACAAGGAAAGGCCTTTGTCTGGCCCCTCGGTTATAGTTGTCATCACTGGATGTCTTTAGCGGACAACCCAGAGCGATGTTTTCCTGACCACTAAAAATCATCATCTCAGCGAGCTGCAGCACATAACGTGCGTCCCACGAACGCACGCCAAGCCGTGTTGCCTCCAGCTTGATCCATGATGCCCGGGTTCCTGGGCAAGGAATGCACAACGGAGCAATACGAGGCGTCACTGCATCCTGCTCACTGAAAGAAGCAATCACCTTGCCTTCTACATCATGCTCAGTGCCAACAATGATTTGAAACCTGAGCGGAAAAGCGTCCGCCTCATAGGCATTATAACCACCACGCGCCAGTGCTGGAACCAAGGCGATGAGGTCGATTTCCTGCTCCGCACCTAAGTCGATACGCACCCACTCGGTGTGATCAGCATCATGGTGGTCGCTAGAGCGCCAGCCGATCGGCCCCACACTGGTCTGCAGACTGAAGGAAGCCAAGCCTGCCAACTTGGCATCAATCTCACCAAGGCGCATGCGCAAGGAATCGATATCCCGCTCCTGAGCACACAGACCCCCTGCCAACATCGGCACGGCGCAGCAGAGTAAAAAAAGGAATCGGTAAAACAAGTACATGCAATCAAGTGAATGCTAATGCTATCGCCTGAATAAAAAACCGCAAGCACGCTCATGCGCCCAAGGCGGTGGCAGAGTGCATGGTGAAAAGTCAAAAAATCGATGATGGCTACATGCACAGTCCCCTGCTGAGTGGTCATCGCTAAACCACTCAGCATCACCCAAAAGGGGGATGTTCAAAAGTGAAAAAAGATGTATAGTATTTTAAATAAGAACCGCTTCTTGTTAAGTTTTATTAAATATTTAGCTTGAATCTTTATAAAAACCCCGCACAATTACCGTTAATTGGTATTAATTACTAAAAAACAAGCGTCATGAAAATAAACCCATTCAATTCACCTGCTTATCTTATTCCAGCTTTTGCTCTGATGAGTCTGCCGCTGGCACATGCTCAAATCAGCTTTGACGATGGTGCTGCCGGTGACAGCAACTGGACATCTGCCAATAACTGGGACACAAACAGTGTGCCGACCACCGGAGACACGATCACCATCGGAAGTGGTTTTACCGCCGATTTCGATATAGCAGGAAACCTGCCAGGCTCCACAACACTGATTGTCGACGGCACACTATCCGTCACCAGCACTGGAGTCCTTCGCGCCAATGGGGCAGATATCACGGTCTCCTCAACGGGGGAGCTGACTGCGGCCACCTCAGGGAAATTCTACGATATGAATAACGCCACTGTAACCTTCCAAGACGGTGCCCAATTTACCCAAGGCGTATGGGAAAACAAGGGAACCAATACCTTCAACTTCGAGCTAGGTGCCACCAGCTTCAACACACTGACACCAACAAGACTTAGTGTATCTGGAGGGAACTCAAATATTTCTAATGCCACCTACAATGTCGATCTAAACAACTACAGTGGCGGCACCCAGACCCTCAGCCTAGTCGACTATACCAACACCAGCAGCATGACCGATGCCGTTTTCCAAACCGCTGCGGGCTTAAATGCGGTTAACACAGGGTCAACCTATTCCGCATCACTTGCTTGGAATGATTCCACATCTGCTATTGAGGCCTCAATCGAGGCAATTGCACACACCTGGGACGGCGGAGCCTCAGACGGGCAATGGAAATCAGCTAACAATTGGGATCTTAATGAATTGCCCACGGCTGGCGACTCAGTCACTATCAACAACGCTAGTGTCAACCATAATGGTAATACTGGCCAATTCCTAGAAGATAACCTTAACGTTAGCTTGGTCGATTCCACTCTAAATGGAGAATCTGTGATCCGCCTGAGCGGAGCTACCATCAACGTCGATAGCACTTCTGCCTTAACCGGTGGCTTTTGGGACCTTAACAACGCGACCCTAAACTTCCAAGATGGCGCCCAGTTCACCGCGAGCTACTGGGAGCAAAAGGGAACCAACGTCTTTGACTTTGAGTTAAGCAGTACGGGTTTCACTGCGCTGACGCCCACCAACTTCGCTAACAGCACCAGCCCCACCACCCCCAATACAACCTACACAGCCGACTTGGCGAGCTACTCAGGTGCCACTCAGGACGTGACCTTGGTGGACTTCACCAATTCCGCCTTGGACAATGCCACCTTCACAGGCGGCGGTCAGTATACTCTCAGCATTGACAATACCGGCACCAATGCCGCTCGTCTCTACTACGATGATGCCACGGAGGCCGTGAAGCTCAGCATCAACGAGACCGTGACCTGGACGGGTAATGGTGCCAACGATTTGCTCACCACTGCCGCTAACTGGAACGCACCGGACAACAAGGCACCCATCACCAATGACACCCTCTTGATCAACAACGGCGACACCGTTCAGCACACAAACAACCTAGCCAATAATCTCACCATCAATCTTGAGGGCTCAGCGCTCGACAACACAGGTTTAGGTGCGATCCGCCTAAACAACGCCACCATCAATGTCGATGCGGCCTCCACCTTGAGCGGTGCGTTCTGGGATCTCGATGGTGCCAGCATCGTCTTTGAGGACGGGGCGCAGGCCAACATGGCCACCTGGGAGCAGAAGGATCTCAACTCCTTCACCTATCAGCTCGGTGCTTACGATTTCACCACCTTGACTCCTGGCCAATTTCGTACTGGTGGAGGCGGCCTGACAGCAAACATCGCCAATGCCACCTACATTGCGGATTTCAGTAACTTTGCGAATTACAGCTTATTGAATGACGGATTCAACACCATTACCTTGATGGATTTTACCTCTGATGGTGTGGGCATGGACAACACGCAGTTCCAGAATGCCACCTTCAGCTATCTCAACATGGGGGCCAATATTGAGGACGCCGCCTTTGCCTGGGATGACAGCCTTGAAGCCATCACCCTCACCTTCACCGTTGCTGTGCCCGAGCCTTCAAGCACTGCCCTGCTCGGTCTCGGTGGACTTGCTCTGATGCTGCGCCGTAAGCGCAGCTAATGAGCGATGAATGATAGCCGCAAGGCGGCCAACGAAGAACTTCCAAAAACCCCTACCCTAACACGGTGGGGGTTTTTCTTTTGCATCACAAAGCGAGAACAAGGAACCAAGAACAAGGAACCAAGAACAGCCGCTTGCGGCTCCTACTTCAACTTAAACTGGCCACGCAGTGGCCTACTTAAACTGAATCCGTCTCCGGCGGATTCTCCTCCACCGGCAAGATACCGGACTCATAGGCTTTCCGAATAGCCGCTGGGGCGTTAGATACGTTGAGCTTATCATACAGGTGCCGGATGTGGGTAACCACGGTGTTCTCCGAGATGCTCAAGGCTCTGGCGATCTCCTTGCGCAGTAAGCCACGGCTGATGAGCTCGAGAACCTCTAATTCACGTGCGCTGAGATTACAATCAGACAGGCTACTTGGCCCACGACTCTGGATCTGGTCGAGCAGATACTTAGCCACACTGGGGTCCAGCGTCGCACCTCCCTGCATCACAAGGCTGATCGCCTCTCTGATTTCCTGCATTGAGGATGATTTCAGCAAGTAGCCAGAAGCTCCCTTCCGGATGGCCTCAATGACGTCTGCTCGTTTATCTGACTGGGTAAGTACCACGATCTTAGCAGCCGGAGCGTATTTCTCAATCCAGCTGATCGACTCGAGGCCCTGCATCTTAGGTAGGCCCAGATCAAGCAAGACGATGTCGATGTCATTGCTAGTATCTGGTTTCTGCAGCTCGGCGAGGGCCTGCTCAGCGCTACCGAATTTACCCACTAGCTCATAACCCTCACTGCGCTCCATGGTCATGGAGATCGCACGCCGATATTCAGGATTATCCTCAATGAGAATAATCTTAACGGCTTGAGCGGGTGCGGTGGTCATCAGAGTGAGTTCAGAACCTTATGTTCAATATGGTAAGTTTAAAATGCTTAAGGGGCTATGTTGAGCGTAAGGGTCTGCGCTTGATCCCATGGGCGTCCAGTAAGATAGACCTTGTAGAGGTTTTCGCCAACGGATTCGATTTTGGTGATCTTGCAGTTGGTGGCCCCACCGGCGGTGAGTGCTTTGTCACTGTGAATGGTAAGCGTTCCCTCCTGGGCGCCAGCTGGATTGAGATCAATGATCATCTTGCTTGGGCTGGTGCGGATGTTGCCAACCTCGGTGGCCCCGATGGAGAGGTGCAGGTTGGAGCCAACCAGCGTTGGGCCACTCTCGCTGAGTGGGGTGATACGCACCAATGAAGAGGCATACTGATCCAGAGACACGGTGTTATAAGAACCTGAGGTGGTGGCGATCACCTTCTCCTGCCAGAAGTCATAAACGGCGCACTCTTGCTCAACAGGCAGGCCGGTGTCGGCGAAGTTCAGGTTGATGTGGCGTTTTTGCTCTTTTGCGTTGTAGAGGTTATACACGGCGAAGTTTCCATATGGACGCTCAGCGGAGAAACCAAAGATGCTGTTGTCCCCGGTCTGACCGAGGGTCAGCAGGCGGGCGGGCTCAGCGGAACCGGGACGCATGATCTCGAAGTTGCGCCACATGTCCTTGACCTCCGGTGCATCGATGGGGTCACTGATCATGGCGGTGCCTCCGACCAGGGCGGTCACTGCGTGCCAGGTGCGCCACATGCCTTCTCCCTGGGGAGTGCCACCGAGTGAACGCGGCGTGCCGTCTACCTTGGTACCCGTTGGACTGACATAAGCAACATCCGGGTCATTCTGCCACCAGACGTTGTCGTAGATCTGGAAGCGCAATACGGACTTAAGGCACTTATCGAAGTGAGCTGGGTGAGAGTCCGGACCAACACGGGCGGAGTCAATAAAGCCGATCACACCACGGGTAGGAGCACCGAGGCAGGAGAGGATGTAGATCTCTTCACCGGCAGCGTCACGGTAGAGGGTGTAGAGGTCGCGGAACACTTGCAGGCGGGTCTTGGTGGGGTCCACAAAGCGGGAGCCGATGCCATTGAAGTCGATCTTGATGTAGCCAAAGCCACGCTCACGCGCATCGGAGATGATCTTATGCAGGTAAATTTTAGTCGCCGGGTGATCCGGGTTGACCCATTTCGCACCCGCGGGGTGGAAGGGGTTCGAGTTCATGAAGGAGGCAATGCCCTTAGCGTTTTTCTGAATGGCATCGGGATGCTCTGTGCAGAAAGGATGCTCAGGGTTGATCATCAGGGGTGCGAACCAGACACCGGGGATATTTCCCGATTCACGGACTTGCTTTGCCACAGCCGCCATGCCCATAGGGAATTTTTTATTAGCACTCCAGTCACCGTCCATCTTCTGGTAACCGTCATCGATCTGGACGATGCCCTTACCAAAGGTGTTCGGGTTATCGTTGATGGTTTTGGTGACATTGAGCACGTGCTCTGCCGTAATCTTGGTGGTGAGGTCATACCAGCTGCACCAGCCGTAAACCGGGCCGCGGTGAATGCGAGCCTTGTGGGTGGCAGCAACCCAGCGGGTCCAGATGTCAGTCGCTGTGGTGGTGGGCTCGAAGCAGACGATCATTTCCTCGGAGCGGCGGCTCTCGCCGGCACGCACCAGCACTCTGTCCATGGAGGCGTAGGCTTTGATTTTCTGGTTTTTAACCTCTATCCGGCAGTAGGCCTCGGCAGGTCCCACAGGGCCGACCAGCATGCTGCGGCCGTCCTTGTGCGCAATCAAAACTACTTCATTGTAGCCGGTATTGGTCTCCGCAAGGGAAAGGGCTTCTGCATCCTGCATCAGGGGTGTGACTAGCCATTCTGCGGCGTCACCAGTGGCGATGGTCTTAATGTCACCTGCACTCTGGTCCAGCAGGTCGACGTGGTTGAGATTCACATCCTGATCACTGAGATTGTGGAAGACGCCTTGCAGCGTGAAAGCGCGCACATCCTTGAGCCGCTTCAGCGTGAGGGTGTATTGATAAGGGGAACCATTTTGGCCATAGGTAGCGCGAGTGACCACGGCTTCGCCAAAGGGTGTAGTGCCGGTGCTGGTTTCGACCGAGCCAATGAGCTTGCTGCCCTTGGTCCTGACCGCGTGGTTTTTACCGTCAGCATTGAAAAAGGCCGAGGAAATGGCCTTGGAGGGGGCAAAACCGGGAGCATTGATGAGGATTTCACCTGTGTCGGCTGAGAGGCTTACCCAGTCTGCACCCGATTGCTGGGCAGAGGCTAATGGAATGGTATGCGCTAAGGCGCACGCGGAAAGAAGTGAGATGGCAGGTCTTAATTTCATAAATTTGATGATAGATAGTGGCAGGGTAAATAGTGGCAGGGTAAATAGGATGGGGGTGAATCTTCAGGGGGAAGCAAACCTGCTAGGTTCACTTGGTTCGTTTGAGTATACGCAGATGCTTCGACTTGGCTATCACCCAAAAAGGGGATATTTCACCTTTATTGTCGCTTCATTGTTGCTTCATTGTGGGTGTTGGCTGAAGCGCTTTTTTCGAGTGGGCGCCTGAGTCCTTCATTACCCAGGTGTAACATTCATTTTCATTTTTATATTGTTGGAATTACAAAACTATTAGGGTGGTTTTAACGGCCGCTTTGATCCTTCGTTGCTCTGACCCCCTCTTATTTGGCCGATCTTCCTTGGCCGATTTCTGCTATTTGGAGTAAGCCTTGTTGATATCAAGCATGACACCAAGGATGGTATTCCAGGTTTCCTGCTTCTCCAGCATCGCATTGGGGAACATGCAGCCGTCCCAGCAGAGGTGCTTGATTTCCGGGCGTGGATTGCCGTTTTCATCGAGTAGCCAGTAGGAGGCACACTTGACGATGTCGAGTTTACCATTGGGATCATCTGCCACGCAGTGACGGCCGGTCTTATCATGAGCACCGGTGCCGTGCACGCTGCCATCGTTCTGGGCGACGTGGAAATCATAGGTCCATGGTCTGAGCTTGTCCGTCATGGTCTTGTAGGCCGCCCAAAACTCCTCATCCGAGTAGCCTTCCTTCAGCAAGGCGTGCTCTGGCGCATTGTAGCCGAGCAGATAGAGGTAACTATGGGCAAGGTCCGCCTGGAAGCCAACCCGGCCAGGCTGACCAACCAACTCCAAGAGATCGAGCATGTCTTTCCAAGAGTGCATACCACCCCAGCAGATTTCACCTTCCACCACCAGTACTTCGTCAAAATCAGCAGCAACCTCAGCACTCTCCTTGAATGTCTGGGCGATGAGCTTGGTGCCCTCCACCGAATTCTTCGACCACTCGTCAACACTAACGGCGGAATCGATCCGGATCGAGCCATACTCACGCACACCGTGCTCACGAAGGATCTTACCATAGCGGCACGACTTGCGCACAGCATCGACAAAGCGGCCGCGGGTCTCAGCATCACCCATGGCACTGCCACCTACGGTTCCCTCCCAAACAGGTGCCACAAAGCTACCTACTTTGAGTCCATGCCCTGCAATTTTATCAGCGAGCTTACGGATTTCAGCCTCATCGGCATCGATATCCAAATGCGGTTGGAACAAGAACATGTCCACTCCGTCAAAACCTTTACCGCCGACATCACTTGCCGCGGTCATCTCGAGCATTCTGTCCAAACTGATCGGCGGTTGATCAGAGCCGTCTTCCTTGCCCACCAATCCGGGCCACATCGCGTTATGTAATTTCCAACTCATGCAGGGACGCTAATACAGGCTGGCGTACCTTGTCCATCTAGAATGTCTGAACGTGGTGGTGAGTGGCCGATTACTAATGCTTTGCGCCTCAACGCAAGTCTACTTGTTACGCTAAGCCCTCGATCATAACGGATTCCTCCGGCAGAGTTGCAAATAGATTGCGTATTTGTCGCATAGCGACAGCTGATATTAGCCGTGGGTTTCAACCCACGGACAGTGTGCATGAATTTATTTGGCGTCGCGTCAGCGACCGTTCAAATCGAACTGGTAACCAAGGAGCCCAACCACGCCCCGCATGAGCGGTCGCTGACGCGACGAAAAACCTTTTTGAACCCCATTCCGTGGGTTGAAACCCACGGCTACAATACGTTGTCACTAACGTGACACTTGGTATGAGCACTCAATACTGAACCGCGAATAGGCGAAAATGGATGCAAATAAACCCATACTACTGGCATCATTCAACATTCACTATTCACTATTCCGCCGTCAGGCGGCGGCCTAGCCGCCGACGAGGGCGAGCAGCACACCAGCGGCGACAGCGGAACCGATGACACCAGCGACATTGGGGCCCATGGCATGCATCAGCAAGTAGTTCTGCGGGTTGGCATCCATGCCGACCTTGTTGGATACTCGTGCCGCCATAGGAACAGCCGAGACACCCGCTGAGCCAATGAGGGGGTTGATTTTACCTGCGTCTGTTTTAGCAAACTTATTCATCACCTTGGCCATGATCACACCGGAACCAGTACCGATACTGAAGGCGATGAGGCCAAGCACGATGATGCCGAGGGTCTCGGTTGAGAGGAACTTGTCTGCCTGGAGCTTGGAGCCGACGGCGAGGCCGAGCATGATGGTGACAATGTTGATGAGCTCATTGGCCGCCGTCTTGGACAGACGCTCAACAACACCACATTCCTTGAATAGGTTACCCAACATCAGCATGCCGACCAGCGGAGTGGCTGATGGTAGCAGTAGAGCGCAGATAATAAGCACTGAGAGCGGAAAGACGATCTTCTCGATCTGGCGCACCGGGCGCAGCTGCTTCATCTCGATCTCGCGCTCGGCCTTGGTGGTCAGCAGGCGCATGATAGGAGGCTGGATAATGGGTACCAGCGCCATATAGGAGTATGCCGCCACCGCAATGGCGCCTAATAAATCAGGTGCCAGCTGGCCGGCGAGGAAAATAGCCGTAGGCCCGTCAGCACCACCAATGATGCCAATAGCACTGGCGTCCTGAATGGAAAAATCAATACTACCAAAAGTACTGGAGAGCCAGAGAGCTCCAATCAGAGTGGTGAAAATACCAAACTGAGCCGCGGCTCCAAGGAGTGCGGTCTTTGGATTGGCAAGCAGTGGGCCAAAGTCGGTCATGGCTCCAACCCCAAGGAAAATCAGCAGTGGGAAAATAGGCACCTCACCGATGCCCATTTCGTAAAAGGCGTAGAGGAAGCCTCCTGGCTCAGCGATGCCGGCGTAGGGAATGTTGGCAAGGATACCACCAAAGCCGATTGGCAGAAGCAGTAGCGGCTCAAACTTCTTGGCGATTCCTAGGTAGATGAGTAGCAGACCCACAAGGATCATGATCAGCTTGAAGATGCCGTGTTGGCCTGGCTGCTCGACACCGTTCTCGTCCACCGTGGGCTCACCACGTTCGAAGAAACCCTTCAGACCGGTGCTGTCCCACAGGCTTTGCACCTTGGACTTCTCGGCCACCTCGGCCACCTCAGCGGATTCAACGGCTTGGGCCGCCTTAGCTGCGACGTCGGCCGCAAACAGATCCGTAGGCATGAACAAACACACCAGTGCGGCTAGGCACAGGCAAGCAATCGAACCCTTTGTGAAAAATGATGATTTTTGCATTAACCTAGTGTCGCTATAACTTGTCCTGATGTGACTTGATCGCCTTTGCTGACCAGAATCTCGGAAACCACACCAGCGCTAGGTGCGGCAATTGCCATTTCCATCTTCATGGCCTCCAGCACGATCACGGTTTCACCTTCCTCGACGGAATCGCCAGGACCTTTGAGAATGTCAAAAACAGCACCGGGCATCGGTGCAGAGACAGGGGTTCCGCCACCACCGCCGCCTGAGCTAGGCGATGCGTCGTCACCACCCTCGGTAACACTGACGTCGTAGCTTTTGCCGTTGACGGTTGCCTTGTCACCATCGAACTCGACGACAAACTTGTCGCCACCCACCTTGACGGTGAGTTTATCAGCAACCGAACCGCCAGCATTATTAGCTGCAGCGGGTGCATCCTTCTCGATCTTACGCACATTGGTTTTCATCTCACCCTTGAGGAAAGAGATGCCCTTGGCGCCACATGCGGCGACAATAAAGGTGTTTTCATCAGTGACTGGCAAGCCTTCCGCCTCGAGCTTGGCGACCGCAGGAGCAACGCCTTTTTCAGGGTTGGCCTCGTCCATCTCAAGCGGGCTTTCCGTGGTGGGCTCCAAGCCCATTTTCTCAGCAGCGAGTCTCACGATCTCAGCATCGGGAGCGACCGGAGTCTTACCGAAGTAGCCGAGAACCATCTTGCCGTAACCTTCCGCAAATTTTTCCCACTTGCCGAACATGACATTGTTGAAAGCCTGCTGGAAATAGAACTGGCTGACCGGTGTCACCGAGGTGCCGAATCCGCCGAGACGAACCACTTCGCCCATGGCATCGATCACCTCAGGATAGCGGTCGAGGATGCCATTATCGCGCATCATCTGAGTATTGGCAGTAAGCGCACCACCGGGCATCGGGCTCCACGGGATCAATGGCTCCACGGCCTTGGCCTCTGGCGGCATAAAGTAGTCCGACATGCAGTCCTTGAACACGGCCTCAGCCTCCATGACTTTATCAATATCGAGATCGAGACGGTAATCCGTTCCTCGCAGAGCGTGCCACATGGATGCCACATCCGGCTGGCAGGTGCCACCCGAGCAAGGTGCCATCGACAGGTCAATCTGGTCTGCTCCAGCTTCAATCGCAGCGTGATAGCAGATCACTCCAGTGCCGGCGGTATCGTGGGTGTGGTAAACAATGCGGGTGCCCTCGGGCAGACGCTTGCGGGCTGCCTTGATGGTCTCGTGAATAGTCGATGGGTAAGCCGTGCCACTGGCATCCTTGAAGCACACCGAGGTGAATGGAATCTCAGCTGCCAAGATATCATCGAGTGTCTTGGCGTAAAACTCAGCGTCGTGTGCTCCGGTGCAGCCGGGAGGCAATGCCATCATGGTGACACAGACTTCGTGGTTCAAGCCGTGGTCGGTGATCGAGCGCCCTGAATCAACGAGGTTGTTAACGTCATTGAGCGCATCAAAGTTACGGATGGTGGTCATGCCGTGCTTCTTGAACAGCTTGGCATGCAGGTCGATGATGTCGCGTGGCTGGGAGTCAAGGGCGACCACATTGATACCACGAGCAAGTGTCTGCAGGTTGGCGTCGGGTCCGGCCTTCTCACGAAAGGTGTCCATCATGTCGAAGGCATCCTCGTTGGAGTAAAAATAAAGTGACTGGTAACGTGCTCCGCCGCCTGCCTCAAAATGCCGGATACCTGCGTCCCGTGCCGCTTCGACAGCGGGCATGAAATCAGCGGTAAATACCCGGGCTCCGTATGCGCTCTGGAATCCGTCCCGGAACGCCGTGATCATTACATCGATGTTTTTAGCCATGATTGTTTAGTAGATTGGAAAATAGTTGATCTTCAGTTTCTGAATAGAGGGTCGTGCTTGATTAACCCCCTTTTTGGGTGCGGTGAGCTGCTGCGATGGCCACGGCCATCGTCGCCGATGTGCGTGCGCCTGAGCCCGAGCCTGCTGAACCAGACGGCTTGGCAGTTTGTTCTGGCTCGGGGAATTTGCTCAATAAGGAGCCGGATACCTTCATCAAGATGACCAGTAAAACGAGAAACGAGAACACTACTCCCATTCCAACTAACATTAGTTCAAAGCCTTCTCCTATCATCGTTTTTATTATTGTCTGGTTAGTGGGTGGGTCAAGTCGGGCGATGACAAGCAATGTCTACTCGCCTGCATTCAGATTATCAGGGGCCTTTTCTAGCGAACCCTAGGATACTTGTAAACAAAGGATTGGTAAGTTTTCTCAACTTATCAGCTCGCCCTGACTAGCTAGGCGTCTTGTTGCCAGTCCGGCTTACCTGCGTAGACCCAACGGTAGTAATCTGCTCGTTTTAACTGCGTGGCAGCGGCATCATCGATAAACACCTTGGCATTCCGGTGATGTTGCAGAATTGAGGCGGGGACCATGGCGGCCACCGGCCCTTCGACCATCGCAGCGATGGCCTCGGCTTTACCTCCTCCGAAAGCGAGCATGATGTTGCTGCGCGCTGCCATGATCGTACCAATGCCCATGGTGATGCAATGGCGTGGCACCTTGCTCTCATCACCATCAAAAAAGCGGGCGTTGTCGGCCACGGTTTCCTGCGTCAGTGTTTTGATACGGGTGCGGGAGGCGAAGGATGAGGTGGGCTCATTGAAACCGATGTGGCCATCGGAACCGATGCCGAGTATTTGCAGATCAATGCCCCCAGCATCGACAATAGCCTGCTCGTAAGCTGCACAGCATGCGGGGACATCTGTCGTCATGCCATTGGGGATGTGGATCTTATCCGGGTTGATGTTGATCTGGCTAAAAAAGTTCTGCCACATGAAGCTATGGTAGGACTGCTCATGTTCCTTTTCCAACCCGACATACTCGTCTAGATTAAAGGTGGTCACCGCGCTGAAATCGAGCCCCTCCTCGCGGTGCATCCGGATCAGCTCAGCGTAGAGCGGTAAAGGGGTGCTGCCAGTCGCCAGGCCCAATACGGCGTCAGGTTTTTCACGCACGAGACGTGCCACGACTCTGGCTGCGGCAACACTGGCGGCCTGCTTGTTTTGCTGAATGATGATTTCCATGGGATAAAGATGTTTGCCTGATCACTGATATCATTTCTTGCCAATCATGGGAAGGCTAGCGGCGGCAACGGCCTGGCCGTGACGTTTGTCCTGCTCGTTGGGCGTGACCATTTCGATCTGTTTGGCGAGTTCGGGAAAGAGCTGATTCAATACATGCTCCGCCCGCTCGATGATAATCGTGCCGCCCTGGCCACTGGTGACACGACCAAGCAAGAGCACTTTGCGGATCTGGTAAAAGTCAGCGTAATGGGCAATGGCGTAACCAAGGTAGGTGCCGATGGTGGCATAGATCTTCGCAGCGCGAGCGTCGCCCGCGGCCATCAGCTTCTGCACTTCGACAAGCTGCTCGGGAAAAGGCATACCAACAGGCAGCTCGATGCCGGCGGCGGGTACCAGGCGGGCCACGGCTTGCTGAGAAAGATACTGGGCCCCGACGCCGGCGTCCCCTGACCATTCATCGATGGGCGCCTCTTCACGGTAGTCAATCGGGGCAAAAGCCAGCTCGTTGAGCATCGGTGTGATGTTGCCTTCCGAGGTCACATAACCAACTGCCTCACTGGTGCCCATAGCTAGCCCGAGTACGGCGTTTTCATGCATCGACATTGAACCCGCTAGTGCGGTGACCTCGCCGTCGTTAACCACATCAAAGGGCACGTCGCCCCAGCGCTTTTGCAGTTCAAAAAACAGCCGCCTGACCTTCGACTCAAAATCTTCGGGGGAAACCCCGCGGAACAAGGAGGCTACCCGCACCTCATTGTTGACATACACTCCTGCGGAGCTGCCACCGATGGCATCGACACGTGGCAGGTGCGCTGCCGCACGCTTAAGGGTGTCGTTGATGCCTTCAATCTGATAGCTCGGATCATTTTCAAAATAGGGATTCCACTCAATCTCCTCGGAGAAGACGACTTCCCCATCGATCACCGCGGCACACTTGCGATCCGAGCCGCCGAGGTCAAAGCCGATCCGGCATCCGTCGAGATGTCGGCCAAGTGGTACCGCTGTCTCATTTTCCGCAGGGATGTCCTCCATGGCACAGGCGCCGATTGCTAATGGCTTGCGATACACCTTGTCGCCAAAAAAATCGTGGTCAAATGCGCGCGCACCCTCGGCCGAATAGATGGCCGCCAGTTTACCCACCAAGGAATCGCAGCCGGCGATGAGCACGCTGCAGCCGCCACGCTGCCAAAACAGGAATTTAAGAATACGCTCGAGGTAGCGCAACGTCAGCTTTTCGCTTTCAGCTGCAAGCGGCAGGATTTGCGTGCGAAATACCGAGCAGGTTTCATCCGGGCGCAGCAGGGCAATGGCAAGCTCCGAACCAGCACCTGATTCGTGCACCAGATCGCGGTAGGCCTTGTTCCACAATACGGCAGGCAAAAAGTCCTGATCCAACTCAGGTTTAATCATTACATCAATATTCATCATCATGGCGGGGCTTTTAGAATGTAAATATGGGACGATCAAAATGCCACATAAAGGTAAAACTATTGCCCGTTTTGTCTATTTCTTAACATTATTGACTTTTTGAATGCCTCGAGCAACATTGCCTTATGCACTCAGATCTATTCGGGATCGATGAACCGGAAAACTACTTCACCGGGCTGGGCAATAGCCAGCTACCGAGCCCGACCAGTGTCTTATTGTTCCTGCGCACCAGCAAAAAAAAACTGCAGCAGCATGCCCTGCAGAACCGCTCGCACCACCGCTTTGTGCTGGCAATAAACCTCGGCACCGAAGGTCACGTGCATCTCGACAACCTGGATATGCCCTTCAAACCAGGGCAGGCCTTGTTGATTCTCCCCTACCAGTTCCATCACTTTAGCAAACTGGCATCGACAAAGCTCAAGTGGCTGTTCTGCACCTTCGAGCTCGAAGCGCAGGGTTTCCTAGAGCCTCTCAGAAACCGCGTGCTCGATATGCAAGGCCCCAGCTCGCTTCAGCTCGATGATCTGCTCAATCAACTGCTCGAAATTTGGCGTATGCCACGCGTCGGATTACAAGCGGCCCAGCTGCAGGCCAGTTTGCTGAGCTTGCTGATTTCGCTCAGGCGTCTTGGTGACCAAAGTGAACCTGCGTTATTGCCGGAGACGGATGATAACCTGCTGCGCACGGTCCATCTTTTGCTGGCGCAATGGCGCGCACCCAGCGTGACCGTAGCTGAGCTGGCCGGCGAGCTGGGGTTTTCCGAGTCACGGCTGCGGGTAATCTTCAAACAAACTGCCGGCATCCCACTTGGCGCCTACATCAAAAACTACCGCCTGAACCGCGCCATGGCCTTGCTACGCACCTCGGCACTGCCCATCGCCACTATCGCCGAAGAAGCCGGCTTTGGTTCGCCCCAGGCATTTAGTCGCATTTTTAAAAAAGAAACCGGTCACACCCCACGTAGTTATCGGCAATAATGCTGCACAACAGCTAAGTGCATACTTTGAAGGCCATGTGCAAAGGCCAGCTTAAGCGCTCTATTTATTAAACCACTCCATCTATGAACAAGCTCACCCACATTACCGCCATCAGCCTTCTGCTCCTCGCACCAGCTGTACAAGCCAAGCTCACCACTGCCAAGATTTTCAGTAACCACATGGTGATTCAGCGCGATCTCGCTAGCCCCGTGTGGGGATGGGACAACCCAGGAACAGAGGTCACCGTAAGTTTTGCCGGTCAGCAGCAGAAAGCCACCGCCAACGAGCATGGCCGCTGGCAGGTGAAGCTCAGCCCACTGCCAGCCAATGCCACCGCTCAGGCAATGACCATCACCGGTGCGGCAGGTGATACCATTACCTACAACAACATCCTCATTGGTGATGTCTGGATCTGCTCGGGACAATCTAACATGGAATGGTCCGTCAAGCAGTCTCACAACCCACAGCAGGAAATTGCCCAAGCCAACCACCCGCTGATCAGGATCTTTGACGTGCAGGGCCACCTCATCGCCAATAGCCCACAGGATAAACTCAGCATTGCCACCTCCTGGCAGCCATGTAATCCGAAGTCCGTTACCAACTTCAGTGCCGTCGGTTATTATTACGGCCGTGAACTGCACAAACAAAGTGGCGTCCCCATCGGCCTGCTCGGCACCAACTGGGGTGGCACTAAGGTCGAACCCTGGACGCCCCCGGTTGGCTTCCGCAAGCAGCCGGAACTTGCCGCACTTTCCAAGAACATCGATGCCCAGCTGATCAATACTCCGGCAGGTAAAGCGGCGTGGACCAACTACGCCAAGCAAGCAAGCCAATGGCGTGTCGCGGTACAGAAATCGGTCGATGAGGGCCGCAATGTCCCGCCGGCGCCGACCAGCCCCGGGCCAAAAAATCACAATGAAGCATGTTCCATTTACAATGCCATGGTGGCGCCCATCGTCGGCTACGGAGTCCGTGGTGCGATCTGGTACCAAGGTGAATCAAACGGGGGAGAAGGCATGGCCTATCTGCCCAAGCTCAAGGCACTGGTGCAAGGATGGCGCGAGGTCTGGCAGCAGCCTGCCGATTTCCCCTTATACTTCTATGTCGTCAAGCTGGCCCAGTTTCACGGCCACACCACCAACCCCGAGGGGGGCGACGGTTTTGCCCGCATCCGTGTGGCCCAAGACCGTATCCAGGACCTGCCGCATACCGGCGTGGCCTCAGCCATCGACATCGGCAATGACCGCGACATTCACCCGAAGAATAAACAAGACGTCGGCACGCGTCTGGCCCGCTGGGCGCTGCATGATGTTTACGGCAAAAAGGATATCACCGTCACCGGCCCCACCTACAAGGGCATGAAGGTCGAGGGCAATACCGTCACCATCAGTTACGATCACCTCGGTGGTGGCCTGATGGTCGCCAAGAGGAAAGATCCCTTCCAGCCCGTGCTCGCCACACCTGAGGCAAAACTCGCAAGCTTCGCCATCTCTGGCGCCGATCAGAAATGGCACTGGGCCGATGCGCTCATTGAGGGCAACACGGTCAAGCTCAGCTCTGCTGCCGTGGCACAACCTGTCGCCGTGCGTTACGCCTACCGCGGTAACCCCGCCAACGCCAACCTCTATAACAAGGACGGTTTGCCAGCGATCCCCTTCCGCACGGATAACAAAAACCCATAAGACAGAGCTCCGCTTCGTTCTACTTCACGGGCTGTTTCACGGGCTGCTTCACGCCCCAGCAAGCCAGGCAATGAGTGCCTCTGGCGAGGCTGCCATGGGAATAGAAACCTTGGGCTCGTCAGCGAGGCAGGCAATGCGCTCAGGAATTTCCAATACTTCGCTGCCAAGTTCCTCGGTAATCGTTTCTGAGAACTTCGCAGGGTGTGCGGTTTCAAGAATGACCGTCGTATCATCTGGGTGGTCTGCAAGCCAGGCTTCGGCGGCGAGGTAGCCAACCGCACCGTGAGGGTCGATCACGTAGTCATATTTTTCATACACTTCCCTGATGGCCCTACGAGTTCGGGAATCATCGGATGCATAGCCACTGATTTCGGATGCCATCGCTTTCCAGTCATTACCGAAGAGCTCCTGCATACGCACAAAGTTAGACGGAGCACCTACGTCCATGGCGTTGGACAGGGTGGCCACCGACGGCCGTGGTTTGTATTCGGAGCTCTGGAGATACTCGGGAACAACGTCGTTGATGTTGGTGGCAGCAACAATATGACCAACACGCAACCCCAGCCGCTTAGCAAGCAACAGGGCGGTGAGGTTACCGAAGTTACCACTTGGAATGACAAAGACCGGTGGCTTTTTACCCTCGATAGCCAGCTGACGCGCTGCCTCGAAGTAGTAGAGCATCTGCGGAATCAGGCGTGAGATGTTAATCGAGTTCGCCGAGGTCAGGTTACACTGCTTTGAGATTTCTGGATTAAGGAAGGCCGCTTTGACCATGCGCTGGCAATCATCAAAGCTGCCGTCGATTTCCAAGGCGGTGATGTTGCCGCCAAGTGCGGTAAGTTGTTTCTCCTGCAAGCCACTGACCTTACCTGAGGGATAAAGAATAATAACACGGGTGCCTTTCACATGATGAAAGGCGGAAGCCACGGCACCTCCGGTATCTCCCGATGTGGCCACCAGCACGGTAAGGAGCTGCTCGTCATCACGTGTCAGCCACGCCATGATCCGTGCCATGAAACGTGCGCCAAAGTCTTTGAACGCTAGCGTGGGTCCATGAAAAAGCTCAAGCACGCGCCGGTGCTCGTCCAAGGTTGCCAATGGCGCGGGGAAATTCAGCGCTTCGCTGACAATCTCAGCAAGCTGCTCTTCTGGAATGGCTCCCTGAAGTATTTTAGATACGACTTCATAGGACATTTTTTGAAAGTCCATGGACTCCCATGTTTGCCAGAACGCCTCATCCAAGACGGGGATGTGCTGTGGCATGTAGAGGCCATTGTCAGCCGGCAATGATCGAAGCACCGCTTCACCAAAATCAACCAGGGTATCTGGGCTATTTGTACTATAGAGGCGCATGGGAAAAACTGGGGCCATTCACCTAAAGACAGCGACAATCAATTAGATCAAAGGGATCTCAATATTACAGATCCGAGGGATCTAGGAAGGTCTAAAATGGGATGTCGTCGTTGTCATCCGCTTGGGCTCCACCTTGAGCAGGAGAGCCACCTTGTTGCTGAGGGGCTGGATTGCCACCGCTTGAAGCTTGTTGTCCACCACCGCCGGGAGCTCCCATGAGCTGAATGTTGTCAGCAACGACTTTAAGTTTGGAGCGCTTCTGACCGGTAGCTTTGTCATCCCAGCTATCCATGTGCAAGCGTCCTTCAACGAAGAGGGGCTTTCCTTTGCCGGAATATTGGTGCGCTACCTCAGCTGTGCGGCCCCAGAGGGTGACATCAACAAAAGTGGTTTCTTCGATACGCTCACCTCCGTCACCTGAGCGAACTCGATTGACGGCAAGGCCGATGTCAGCAACGGCAGTGCCCTTGGGGGTATAGCGAAGCTCGATATCACGGGTTACATTACCCATGAGCATTACTTTATTAAAATTGGCCATGACTTAAAAGCTACGTTACTTCGCTGGTGGACGGCAATAGTAAATTACTCTCTGCGGCCCCAATACCAGTCAATGAATGATCTTTACTGAACAACAACAGCTTAACCTAAGCGCTGGTAGTGCTGCAGGTATACGCTATTATTCAAGCTGAGGGTAGACTGAATCTTCTCGATAGCAGCAGGCTCTGCTTCGAAGATGTAGTTCACATAGTGGCCACCATCAAGCTGACGTGCATTGTAGGCAAACTTCCGGCGTCCAAGCTGTTGGATCTCGTCCATCTTGGCTCCATTACCTTCCATTTCCTTGGCCACAGAGGACACAAGATCATTGATTCCGTCATCCTGGCCTTGGGAGTTGAGTACGATTAGGCCTTCGTATTTTCTGCTCATCGCTATAATATTGATTTAAAGGTTAATTAGATTTTTTTGTATTGAAGGCGTTGGCTGCTGACTCAACTCCCTCGGAGAGCGCAAGCTGAACAGCTTCCGCGGTAGTTGCAAGCGTGTTTTCCAACTGATTTTGCTCATCGACGGAAAACTTTCCCAGAACATGACCAGTTAGGGAGGCCCCAGCTTTCGTTTTCTCTTCCTGGCCTGCATTTCCAATTCCTAGTTTGAGACGGGGGAACTGATCGCTGCCCAGATGACTAATGATTGATCGGATACCATTATGCCCACCGGCTGAGCCCGCCATCCTGAATCGTAAGGCGCCGAAGGGTAAAGAAACATCATCATAAACAACCAATACCTGCTCAGGCTGCCATCTGTAAAATCTGAGTGCGGCTCCCACAGACTGGCCACTCTCATTCATGAAGGTTTGAGGTTTCATGAGAATGGCATTGGAGCCCGGCACCTTAGCCAAGTGCGCACGCCACTTGAGGTGATTGGCCATTTGTGCACCGTAGATGTGTGCCAGACGGTCCATCACGAGAAACCCGATATTATGGCGGGTCTGCCCGTACTTCTGCCCAGGATTACCCAGGCCTATAACGAGTTTGATGTCGGGCATAACCTTATTTAATGTTCCAGACTAAAATACCAAACACCAAATCGCAGAAAAGAAAAAAGCCCGGAGCCTTGCAGCTCCGAGCTTATTAAATGTTTTTGGAATGATGTGTTACTCTGCGGCCGCGGCCTCAGGGCTTGCTTCACCACCTTCGGCAGCTTCACCACCTTCGGTAGCTTCAGCACCTTCGGCTTCTTCTTCCTCGCTTTCAGCCGTGCGCGCCTTGGCAACAATGGCGACCACCACATCTTCACCGAGTGCAGGTATGACTCCCTCAGGGAAAGCCACTTGACCGATATTCAGGGCATCGCCAATATCAAGAGCGCTAACGTCTGCTTGGATATTCTCAGGAAGGTCCTTGGGAAGGCAGCTAATTTCAAGACTGTGAAGCATCTGCTCCAACAGACCCCCTAACGCAACCCCTTCAGGCTCGCCGATGAGCTCCAGAGGAATGTTAGCCGTAATGGATGTGTCCTGATTCACGGCAAGGAAGTCTACGTGCAAAATTTCACCGGTAAGGGCATTGTGCTGCACGTCCTGTAGGAATGCCAACTGCGTATCGGCATTGTCGAGATCAAGCGTCACAAGAATACTGTCAGACGCTGCATGATTGAGCATGTCTCTGAAAGTCTTAGCGTGTACCTTGACGTTTTTGACATCGGATCCCCCGCCATAAACGACAGATGGAATATATCCTTCACGACGCATTTGCTTGAGCACGCCAGATCCTGTGCGGGCACGCTCTTCTGCTTTTAAAATTTTTGGTTTAGCCATATTATTAGATGGTTGAATTGTTTAGTTGTTTTGTAGGAGCAGGTTCGAAAATGACTGACAGCGGGTAATAGAGTAAGAGGTCAGGTGCTTCCGTGGGGCGGGTCTTTACCACCTCAGGCGTCAATGTCAAAGAGAGAAGTGACAGATTTTCCGTCATGAATGCGGGAAATGGCATCACCCATTAGCCCCGCGATAGAAACGGTAGTTACTTTTTCCCCATACGCTTGGGGCACAGAGTCAGTGGTAATCAGCTCCTTAATGGCAGAATCCGCTATACGTTTCCTGCCCATGTCGCCGAGCACACCGTGCGATACCCCCGCGTAAATACTTTTTGCACCGTGCTTTTTAAGAATCTCTGCTGCAGCACATAGAGTGCCCGCCGTCTCTGTCATATCATCCACAAGCAGCACGTTGCGCCCATCAACATCTCCAATGACATTCATGGCCTCAACCTTAGTAGCGCTGACCCGGTGTTTGGCAACGATCGCCAACTCGGCACCCAGCTTATCAGCATATGATCTGGCCATTTTAACACCTCCCACATCGGGGGAGACAACGGTCAAGTTGCTCGCATCATCGCCGTGCTGCTCACGCAGATGCTTAATGAAAACAGGTTTGGCATAAAGATGGTCCACAGGAATATCGAAGAACCCCTGAATCTGAGCCGCATGAAGATCCATGGTGAGAACTCGGTCGACTCCAGCTGCGGAGATAAGATTCGCCACCAACTTAGCGGTGATCGGGACACGAGGCTTATCCTTACGGTCTTGGCGGGCGTATCCAAAGAATGGCATGACTGCGGTGATGCGGCCTGCGCTAGCTCTTTTGGCAGCATCAACCATAATGAGCATTTCCATTAGGTTATGGTTCGTCGGAGGGCAGGTCGGTTGAACCAGATAGACATCCTCGCCGCGGATATTCTCATTGATTTGAACAAAGGTCTCGCCGTCAGGAAACGATGTGACTTCTACATTTGCCAACTCGTGACCAAGATGAGCTGCGATTTTCTTCGCTAGTTCGCTGTGTGCCTTGCCGCTGAATATTTTCATGGAATTGCAATTTTTATGCGTTGTTTGCATAATATTGGTTGCGACCGCCAGGTGTGGTGAAGATAAATGGTATCTCCCTGTGGCGATCGAGGGCGATACTGTATCCTGATTCCCTGTTGACAATCTCAAATACGCCAAAGTCAAAATTAACCCTGCATTTTACACGCGGCTCTTAACCACCGAGGTTCATCATAGGCTATTTTGCGCCTTTCGCCAGCAATACGGCGGGCACCGTTTGGATCAGCAATTTGATATCCAGCCATAACGACCAGTTATCGATGTATTCCAAATCTAATTTCACCCAATCTTCCCACTCTGTAATCGTGTTTCTGCCTTTCACCTGCCAAACGCACGTTATACCCGGCTTCACGCTCAGTCTGCGGCGATGTTCTGATTTTTCAAATTTGGAAACTTCATAAATAGGTAAAGGGCGCGGGCCCACCAAGCTCATGTCCCCCGTAAGCACGTTGAGCATCTGAGGAAACTCGTCGATACTCCACTTCCTAAGGAAGTGAGCAAATGGGAAAACTCGAGGGTCGTTCTCGAGCTTGAAAACCGGCCCCGTCATTTCATTGCCCATCTCATCCTTGAGGTCATCAAGCTGATCTTCCGCGTCTAAAACCATGGTTCTGAATTTCCACATTTTAAATGGCCTGCCATATTTTCCCGCTCGATCCTGACGGAAAAAAACAGGATCTTTCGGACTGCTCAATTTAATTCCGATAATTGCAAAAATCCACAGAGGCAATGTGCAAAGAACAAAGATAAATGCGCCAATTCTGTCTAACGCAGACTTCGCCAGTAGCGCCCATGAAAGCTCTGGAGTTGCGCGCAAGACAAGCATCGGTTGGCCTCCCAAATTATCAAAGGTAGGCCGCGATACCTGCGTTCTGATGAAATCAGCTGACACCCAAGATTCGATGCCCTGCTTTTCACACATTTCAACGGTTTCTGAAATCTTTTGGAACACGGCATTACGTGAGGCAATAATGACACGCTCAACGGACTCTCTCGTTACAATACCTTCAAGCTCAATGACGTCTCGTTCGGAAAAATCAAACTCACAAACAACCTGCCAGTAATCGGTCACTTCATCAGGCATCGATTCAATGAGCTTTTGTGTATCCTCTTTACAACCCGCCAGCACCACCCGCTCTTGCCGGCCTTCTTTGAGGGCTGCTTTCCTGAGGCTAGACCTCACAAAGGCATCCCTGAGCAGTAGGAATGTCGCGGATAATACCATGGCTACGACCAGCACCAAACGACTCATGGGGGCCATCTTGAAAAAGAGAACCATGGCCGCAATGGCTACACTGATGACCAAGAGTGCCTGAATCATCTGCGTCAGTGACTGAAACAGCGTCTTGCGCATCATGTTTCGGTAAAAACCGAACACCTCTAAAACAAGTGGCGTGAATGGAACCACGATAAATAAGAGCCAAGAAATCTGAGCGAGGCCAATCTGGCCGTCGTCACTTAAGCCGAGTAAGGGCCTTAAAAAAGGACGTAGTTTATCGCCGATATAGAATCCTTGGAAAACTAAAAAGGCATCACACAGCAGTAAGGCCTGGATGGAAAACTGCTCTCTATTTCTGGATCCTAACATGATTTATTGGGGGGAGTGATTTGCGGAATACGTCATTTCAATCTTTAACTGTTCGATCAACCACCAAGGGTCCCAACTTACGGATAAAGTTTTCTAGAATTTCTTCTGACTGCTCGAGGTTAAATACCCCAGGCCCATCTTTCATGAGGCCTTGATCTGCATAAATTTTTGTTACTGGAATGGAAAACGTTGCGTACGCCCATTGCTGATCAAAACCTTTGAACAAGCGATCCTTCATATCCTGAAAAGTTCGCCCATAGTGGCTCTCTGTTATTCCTGTATGCCCAAAAAACGTGTAATACTGAACTCTCATTGCTTCAAAGCTAGACCCATCCTCACGCATCACGGGTTTTTTACAGACGATCTCTCGCACCGGCAGATCAGAACCATCAGGAAACACGTCAGAGAGAACCACGGTTCGCTCTTTGACAAAGTTCCAACCCTGGGAGCGCAGGCATCGCTCAGGTCTGTGAATACTATTATTGAGGTCCTTTCCTGAGAATACCACCGACACCTCAACCGCTGGATGATACGGGGATGCGGTATTGGCAAATTGTGTACGCTCAAACTCCGTGTCTTTAGCTAAAATTTGCAACTCCTTACCGGTAACCTCTACTCGCTTACCAATCATCGTATCAAACTGCATGGGCAGATGCCGAGATAAGCAGGATAGCTTCATGGATTCTGACTTTGGCAGCATCCAAATAACCGAAAAGCCAAGGGCTAAGATCAATGTTAAGCTATAAATACGCCTTATGATCGTCGTTGAGCTATCATGGGGTCGCTCCTGGGGAGTCTGCTCAGTATTGTTTTCCTCTTTCAAAGTCATTCTCGTATCAATTGGATATTTTGTTAGCTGCCGATAACACCATCATGCAGCTCATCGAATCAGGCTTGGATTCTTTTCCTCACCACTTTTTTGTTTTCGTTCCAGTTGAGGATTTTATCGATCAAAAATAAGCCGGCTAGTGCGATTGGGAAGAAGAAGAGCAAACCAGCCCAATCATGATACACTCCTGCGGCAAATTCACTAAATCCCATTTCCGCCAGCACAATAATAGTGAAGATCCTGAAAAAGTTTGCCACCAATGCTAGTGGCAACGCACAGCCAAATAAGAATGCCATTTTCCACAATTTGGTTTGCGTAAAGTAAGAGTAGATAGCTGATATCATGACCAGTGCCATCAGTGAACGAATGCCACTGCATCCCTCTGCAATGTCCATGCCGTCCCAACTGTCATTTCCAGATTTGATCTCGGTGCCCGCATTGATCAAATCCATGCCCATCAGGGTGCCCACCTCGTAGCAGGACTTGGTTACCGCAATCTGCAAAATATTGGTCGCCTGCTGTAGGCCAGGGACAGAAACGGCAAACCACCAGAAAAAAGCGGGGAAGACCATATGCCGTGCAACCTTCCATCCGCAAACATACAATGTTCCGCCAACGATTAAAAAAGGCAATCCGATGAGCGGCAGCCTCGGCTGCAGTGTTCTCACCGAAACAATATAGAGTAAAATAACAAAGGCGACACCCAGCAGGCCCCAACGGGATCCTCGCACAGGCTCCAACTTCATCGTAGGCCATATGCGGTAGATGAAATACACAAACAGAAACGGCACCGCCCATCCATGGGCAAAATCTTTACGCCAGGCATCAGCAATCCATAATATCAGCCGCTCTTCAGAGGTTGAGGAATTCGGGTAAATGGGGATAAACAGCCAAAACACTAATACCACCATCGTCAGCGCCGCTAATGGTAATAGATAGCTATGTTTTTTTAGAGTTTCTAACATGTTATGTTTTTCTGCGTTTAATGAATGCCTGCTAATCTATCTCGAAGCTTTTATACCATGGGATAAAATTAACTCCATTTTTAATCTGCCGCCTTGTCAGCAAGGTCCATTTCCCTCTTCGAAGATAAGAGGTAAATGACGGTGATGATCAATATACCGATAGAATAGATAATGACAAATTCCCAAAACCAATCAAGAGACCAAGCTAGGCCTATGCCCAAGCGGTAAACCGGCTCATCAATATAGAGACTTGTTATTTTTTTGGTGCGCCACCAAAGGTTGCGCTCTCTTGTGTCCTCTTCCAGTCGACTTGCCTGATGGACTACCAGTTCCTTGAGCCATAATAAAACATTAAGAATAGACCTCAGGATGATGACAGCCAAAAGAACCCTCAAGGTATAATCCATCTCTGCCTCAACAACCCCCTGATAGTAGTAGTGCCCCGCACCATATGCCAATACGCATGGGAACACCATTCCAGAGCTCAAATCACATATCTTATCAAGCAATGAACCAAAGCTGCTCTGCTTACCTGTGACCCTAGCCAATGGTCCGTCCGCACAATCAAATGCATAGCCGAGCTGTAGACCAAATATAACTACAAGAGCAGCTAGCCAGGTTCCTTGTCCCAAATAAACAGCTAAAGCACATGAGCAGAATGTTATGAGCGCCGAAAGTAGCGACAGCATATTAGGCGATATGCCCAACCTGCATGCTACCGTGGCAATGATGGCACCAAGCCGGTAACTGAGATTTCTCGTCACCCATATAGATTGCCTGCCACGCATTTGCCAGAAATCCGTGAATGTATGATTTTTTTTCCCCATATTGGTATTGATGATTCGCCTACTTGGCTATGCCCGTCATCTTGAAGAACCCGATAAATTTTTGAATTTGTTTCATCTGCTCGCTCCAAGACGACCACTCTTTATCACTACTATATTGGTGATTTCTTTGCATTGATTGCTCAGCTAAAGACATCATTTGGCCGGCTTTTTCTGGCTGCCTATCATGCCATAATGCAAGCCCATGGCCATAGTAATGTCGTGCTCGGTAATAATAAAATTCAGCTTCTGCCAATAAACGTGATTCGTTTTGCACCTCTTCTGCTCTTACGTAAATGTTATGCGCATCTTCAAAACGTAATTGTTTATCTAAGAAAATTGCATAGCTCAATAAGCACAGTGAGTATTCTTGTTTCCAATTATTTCGGCGCATCGTTCCTCCTACATCCTTACTAAATTCAAACAAGTTTGAGGCTTTTTGAAAATGCATTTCAGCAGCTTTGCTTTCACCTTTCCCCGCACTCATTATTGCCATGCGATGCCGGAGTGATGCCCAATGAGTATGCATCATTAGCCACGGCTCTCTCACCTTAGCCCTTTGTGAGATTTCTGCATACGCATTATCTGCCTCTGCATATCTGTATTGACTTGTATAAATCGCCGCCAGATTAATTTTGGGTATTAGGTCATACTCATTGCGTTTTATTGCAGCCAGGCACGCTGCTTCAGCCATTGCATATAGCTTCTCTTTTGCTTGAGGTTGCGCTGCCTCATCCGCCTCTATCTTGTACATTACTGCAAGGCGTTTAGCGCGTTGCCATCTAGGCGCTCTCGAAAGCGATTCCTCTAACATATCAATCACCGCTGATCTATCCACTTGATAGGGTTTCCATGCCCCATCTTCTTTTACCATTCTTTGCTCAATTAAAGGCGCGCCCGCCCACAGCTGATGCCCTCCGATGCCAATAGCGCCCACACCCAAAACAAATAAACAGAGTATGACAGTCAGTGATTTGAAGTCGTGCCTGAGCCAACCTGCGCCCTTATCAGCTTGTCCTGACAACCTCGTCCGAACAATCGGAAGAACCCATATCGCACTACATATAAATAGCAGCAAATTAGCTAATAAATGGGTCGGGAAATCAAGACATATGTGCACTCCCATAGCTGCCATGCCACTTGCGCCCGCTAAGGTCAAAGCCATGGCGTTTGATCCTTTTTTAAATCCGTCACCTCCAATCTTACCTGCCAATTTCCGTGCTTGGCTCCAACCAATATGACAATGAACAACTAGTGCAGTTATTATGATAAGAAATCCGACCAGTCCGTAATCAGTCAGTAATTGCAGGTATTCGTTATGTACGAACTCAGGATTTGCATGCGCACCGGATAAATTAGGATTCCAGTAAACAAAACATTCGTAGGAAAAACTGCGCGCGCCCGCCCCAAAAAACGGGTAGTCTATCCATTGGTCATAGGCCATTGGCCAAAAATTAAGCCGCGCAACAGAATCAAAAATAGGGTTAAGACCTCCCTCAGCATCTCCAGTTGCGCGGATTTTCAAAACCCAGAAACAAGCCGCAACTGCACCAACGAGTGTAAGTAGCATCGTTGCTCCAATCACACGTATAGCCCATTTTTTCGTTTGGGGGTTTTGATGAACTAAGGACAATATGATGAGCGCACTCAACACCCCTAATCCAACAAACATACTAAGCACAGCTGATCGTGATTGCGATATTACCGCCAAAAATAGAGAGCCTAAGCCTAGTATGAAAAACAAACTTCTGACGGAAAATACAAAGCGCCCCCACACACCAAGACTCAAACACAAGAGCCCAGCCATGACTGCGTAGTTAGCAAAGCTTCCATAATATCCATACATGCCAGTCACATGGCCTTCACTAACACGTGTTGCGCCCAAGAATTGAAAAACAATCGAAAAGCCCTCCCCTCCGTACACTTGCATTAGCCCAGAAATCATATGCAGAACCAACAAAAGAATGACAACCCAAGCTAGCCCGAGCCTAACCTTGATTGCTTGTTTTCCAGTGAGGGCATGCCCTGCAAGCAAATAAAATATACCAGCCGGTATAATCAGCATGAGGTCCTCAACTCCTAGATCTTTTACCGGCGAAAACCATGCCCTTGCTACAAAGTAACATATTGCCAAAACCGCGAAAATAGGAAGCCAGGCATAAGGCGACTTTTCACGAGAGAAACCAGCAATGCCTCGCGCGTGTTGAATCATCAAATAAATAGATGCTACAACAGCCGAAATCCCGGCAACTACGACAGCTGGCGTCTGCGGCACTACGCTTAGCGTAATACCGAATAACCCAGCCAGCATCATGCTAGCGCTTATTAAAAATGTTATCAAATCTACTTTTATAATGTTGTTTTAATCGCAGCGAAAATAACAGCTATTCGATTATTCAGAATGCTCACACATCAAACTTTGAGCAAATCTACAAATACTTTTTCCATGCTGTTGATAAATCTCTCTCGAGTATAGCAGGCCTCATAGTGCTTTCTAGCAGCATTCCCCATTTCTTTTCTTTTATCTGCATCCTTAGAGAGCTCTTCGAGCGCGTCGGCAAAAAGATTGGGCGATTTAATGTCACACAAAATTGCACAGTTTCCGCCCTCAACAACGCGGGGAATGCCGCGCCAACGTGACGTCACCAAAGGCAAGTTGTATGCCATAGCCTCCACCAAAACTATGCCAAACGTTTCGGCCTCGTAATGAGACGGAAAGAAAAAACAATCCGCATCAGCATAAGCCTGCCATTTGTCTGCTCCACTTAATGGTCCTGTGAATTGAAAAGAGCCCTCCAAATGATCATTTTTAATTTTAGCCTCCACCTCGTTATGAAAAGCCTCCGAAGACCAGTCTCCTATCACCTTACAATGAAATTGGCAGTTTCGATCCCTAAGAATTTTGGCCGTTTCTACAATTTGCATTACCCCCTTCCCTTCACTTAAAAGGCCCACAAAAATTATTTGGAAAATGCCGTTGTCATCTCGATTAGGCCGCGCGCTCATTGCATCAATTCCATTCCTGACGACAACGTTTTCCTTAGACGCAAAAAATGAGCCGCTGGGAGGTTCGGTTTCTATCACATCAATGGATATATCTGCATCAGCATAGGTTTTTTTTGCGATCTCCCCTAGTTTCCCGAGCGAATTCAAATACAGGGGAAGTCCTCCAGCATGGTAGTGAAAAATGGTTTTTGGAAAGCACCACCTCACTGCATTCAAATAAAGAATATCACGAATCACGGGGGCTTTGTTTGCACTAGCCGGCAAGTAATAGAAAATCTCAGGTTTTTTTGTGAGCGCAATCCACCAGGTTTTTAGGATGAGACTCAACAGGTGCAGGAGCTTACCTGGAGCAAGTTTACCTACGGCATCAATACTATCACTATATGACATCCTCAGGCGCTCAACTTTAAGATCCCCCCAATCATGATCAAATAGCATAGAGGTAACCACAGCCTGCCCATGATAAGGCGGCGGAGTTTGGCCTACTATCAATATGTCAGAACCGGTATTCATTCCTTTGTCCATTCTGCAAGTAAGCTTAAGTGCTCAAAATGCCCTAGCGCGTTTGAATAAACGAGATAGCTGCCAAGGCACAATTCAATGTTACCACCCCATCCGGCCTCATCCATGAAAACTTTCCCTTTTGCTGTATGAGCCCAGTCTCTACAAACTTGCAGAGTATCTGCAGCTGGCAACTGATCTACTAGACTCGCTCTCTGAATCAGATAATGCATCCAATCCCAGGCCGAGGGAGCGCTACAAGATCCATACTCCCAATCCATCACCACGACATTTCCCCCAACTGCTACTTTTATATTCCATGGGGCAAAATCACCATGACAGATACCCACCATAACGTCTAAGTTCTTACCCCCATCTAGCAGCATGTTTCCTCTATGCATCTGATGGGTGTCGATATATTCACTGATCTTATCCCATTGCCGTGTCTCTATTAGTGGCTTCTTCTTGGCGAACTTAAACCAGCTCTGTAATACACTTAAAACTAAATCATCATGTCGCCTTGCTGGTGATCTTCCATCGACCAATGGGCAACTGTAAAAAGACCAGTGGTCATTGAGCTCAAACTGCCTCAAGTCAGCAAGACCAACTAGGCGATCGGGTAGGCTACGTATGATGGAAACTTCATTACTCACGGAATCTCTAGCGGGTGCCGACAAGCCTACTTTGTCTATAACTACCTCGCCCCCTGTTTTCCGAGCCAAGATGACGCTCCTTTCTTTAGACTCGGGATTCCCCAGCAAAAACCCAAAACC
>CAWVVN010000011.1:0-33380 GCA_963933605.1 uncultured Verrucomicrobiales bacterium | reverse complement strand
AGATATAACGTGGAGCTTACGAGGAAGCTACAGTAGTGCTTATGCGGAAGCTACATTCTTGAGCATATCCTTGAGCGCACGTGAGGAGGCTTGAAGTGCTTGCATCTCTTTTGGCCAGAGATCGATCTCGAGGTGCTTTTCAGCACCACCACGGCCAACGATGGTTGGAACGCTCAAGCAGACGTCCTTAAGGCCGTAGCAGCCATTCTGGAGGCTTGAAACGGGTAGGAGTTGCTTCTTGTCGAGCACGATGGAGTGAACGGTCTCAGCGATCGTTGCGCCCACGGCCCAACCGGCTCCGCCCTTGCGGGAGATGACCTCAGAGCCACTTGTTTTGGTGCGTTCGAAGATTTGACGCTGGTAGTTAGCGTCACAGCCTTTGACACCCGTAAGGGGAAGGCCTCCGACGGTGGCAGATGACCAGACAGGAAGCATGGTGTCACCATGCTCGCCGAGAATGAGTGCCTTGACCTGGGTGGGAGCAAGGTCGAGGTCGTTTGCGATCAGTGAACGGAAGCGGGCTGTGTCGAGCATGGTTCCGAGGCCAATGACTTGCGCTGGAGGAAGACCAAGGAAGCTTACCGCAAGATGGGTAAGAATATCAACTGGGTTGGAAACGACAAAAACGATAGCGTCTTGTTTCATTCCCGCAGTTTTGATGCTGTTGAGGATTTGAGAAAAGAGGCCAACGTTACGGTTGATAAGATCGAGACGGCTTTCATCAGGCTTGCGGCGAAGACCGGCTGTGATGATGAAGATGTCAGAGTCAGCTGCGCGATCGTAGTCACCTGAATAGATGCGTTGGTCGTGCAGGCTGGATGCGCCGTGAAGGAGGTCGAGTGCTTCGCCGTCTGCGAGGTCTTTATTAGCGTCGAGGATTTGAATCTCTGATACGACGCCTGCGCACTGAAGACAGATGGCTGCGTTGGAGCCTACGCGGCCGCCGCCGCCGATGATGGTTGTTTTCATGATGTTATGATAATCGGTTGGTTGTTATAGTAATTAGATTGTTTTAGTAAGCCTACTTTAGATTGCAGACAACTCCGGGTCTAAATTGATCGTTGTTACAAAGCTGGTTATCAGGAAGGTGCTCACGGTGATCTTCCATGCCTAATGATTTGCGAATCTCGATGAGATCACGTTCTTGTCCATCCGTCATGGTGAGCATTTTCCCGTTGTTAAGTTGGGTTGCTACCCAAACCGTGCGACAGAGGGCCTCGGTGTTTTCCATGCGCCAGTAGGCTTCCTCTATATGGTCTCCCCAGGTGATGACCCCGTGGTTGAGCATGAGCACGGACATGTGGTTAACGCCGGTCTCACCGACGATATCAGCAACATCGGGGGTGCCGGGGGTGCGATAAGGAGCCATGCCAATTTCACCGAGGAAGACATCTGCCTCTGGAATCATGCAAAGCGGTGGGCGGACACCAGCGACAGCAAAAGCGGTGGCGTGCGGAGGGTGAGAGTGGCAGACAGCCTTGCACTTTGGCTGGCGTTTCATGATGGCAAGGTGCGTCATGCACTCGCTGGTGCGCGGGCGTCTGCCTGCGAGTTGTTTGCCATTGAGATCCACAAGGCACATGTCCTCGGGTTTCATGAATCCTTTGCAAATGAGAGTAGGGGTGCAGAGCACCAGGTTGTCTCCAACGCGGATGGTCATGTTGCCGCCATTGCCATCGGTGTAATTGCGTTGCCACATGCGTTTGCCGAGATCGCAAATACGCTCTTTAAGAGTGTGGACTTCCGGGGAGTGAAAAAAGTCGAGGATTTCACCTGGTGTCTTAGGATCGCTTCCTGGCTTCCATTTGAACTCGTAATCGGGTAGAGTAGGGGGCTCCAAATCTAGAGCGCGTTCAGCTGCTATTTTGCTGTTACCTGAACCAAAGCCAGGGCTTTCCAGCTCTTTGAGATAGTCTTTGGCTGAGGGTGTTAAGACGGCATCCGAGGGAAGAGAATCAAGGCTCTTTCCAGAGAGGACAATATCTTCAATTTGCTTGGCTGTGTAGACTGACTTCATGATTGTTTTAATGGGTGCTCAAAGATTGAGGCAGCAGGGTATTAACCCATTTTTGCTACGATTTCATCGGTGAGCTTTTTGACAAGGTCTTCAGCTTGCGGGTCGAGGCTGGAGCCAATATCCTTGGCGGCAGGAGCTACCTCAGAGTAGGTGCCTGGTTGAAAGTTGTCGTTTTGGCAAAGTTCGCATTCTTTAAGTCCTTCGCGAGGATCCTCCATGCCGATTGATTTGCGAATTTCGAAGATTTCCTGCATTTTTTCGCCGGAGATGGTTGGAAGCTTACCGCCGTTGAGCTGGCTAGCGACCCAGATGGTCTGACAGGCGGTTTCCATGTTTTCCATTTTCCAGTAAGCATCTTCAACGTCACTTCCCCAAGCCATTACGCCGTGGTTGGCGAGTAGGATTGCAGGGTTGTCTTTACCAATTTTGGCGACGGCTTCACAGATCTCAGGACTTCCTGGGGTGTGGTATTCAACCAGGCGTATAGCTCCGGTGAAGACTTCGACCTCTGAACAGAGACATGTTGGTGGCTCGACTCGAGCGACTGCGAATGCGGTTGAATAGGGAGGGTGGCCGTGAATAACAGACTTGCACTTGGGCTGAACCTTCATGATGGCCAGGTGAGTGTTGGCCTCAGAGGTGCGTTTGCGCCAGCCGGCTTTCTGGTTGCCCTCCAAATCGATGAGAGCAATTTCGTCGGCTTGAACTTCACCTTTAGAACGAAGAGTTGGGGTGCAAAGAACCAGATTGTCTCCGACACGCACGGTGATGTTGCCACCGTTGCCATCGACCATATTGCGCTGCCACATTTTGCGTGCCACGCGGATCATCTCGTCTTTGAGCTTCATGATCTCGGGAGAGTGAAAGAAGCGTTGGATTTCCTCTGGATTAGTAGCATCGCCACCTGCTGGCCAGTGGTATTCCATGCTGGGCACGATCGGCTCAGGAGGAACAGTGGGAACTCCTGGAGGCAATGGAGGGAAACGATCTGAACTCTGGGCACTGCTAGCGCGGTTTGTGCTAGCTGTGGCAGAACCACCGCTGTGCTCTTTGATGGCATCCTTAGCTGAGGGTGTCAGAATTGATCCTGCAGGAATGCTGTCTAAAGATGTGCCCTGTGAGACCAGGTCCTTGATGTCTTTTGCGGTGTAAACTTTCTTCATGTTATAAAATGTGGTTAGTTGGCAGGTGCTATGTATTTAAGCGTGTCAAAAATGGCGAGGCTGATGGCGTCAATCGGTGTTGGTCCATCAAAGGGGGCGGTGGCTTCTGCGCCTTCGACAAATCCAATGATGTCTCCTTCTCCCGCGCCGATATTGTCATAAATGATCAGCGATGACTGTTTGGTAAGGCTTGGAGGTTGACTAATACAGGTGTTGATTTGCTCTGTATCGACAGGATTGACTACCAGCCAGCGTCCGCCACGGAAGGCTTCTTCCTGGATGCTCATGGTAACTTTTCCGATGACTTGGCCGATACGCATATGATTTAGTCGATGATTCCCTGAATGAACATACGGATGGGAGAGTGTTGGTCGTGAACAATGTCACGTGCTCCTATGCCATCTGTGCTGACAAAAACCTTTTGGTGCATACCTGCTCCGAAGAGGTCGATAGCGATAAAGGGTGTTCCTGATGGCTGTTGTTCTGCATCAAGTTGTTGGCAAAGCAGCATCTTGAAGCCATCCAGCGAGTGGTGTTTCGCGGTGGCAACAGCATTTCCAACTACTTGGCAGTGAAGCATCTTTTTTCGAAGTGATTAAAAGGGTTTAGATGATGCGCAGGTTTTCGACCATGACGCAGCGGCGGATCCGGGCGAAGGTTTTGGGTGTGGTGATGCCTTCGCCTGTTGTAGTAGCGATCGAGTAGCTGAGGTATCCCTCACCTCCAAGTCCAAGGCCGGCGACGGAAGATCCGTTTTTGACAAAAATGGTGGTGTCCATCTCTTTGGCCATGTGAGTCATGTGGTCAACGTTGGTTGAGTGGATCACTGCAGAGTGGCGGTATCCGTGCTCGGCATCCTTGGCGAGTGCAACGGCGGTTTTAAAGTCAGGCACACGCACGATGGGTAGCATGGGCATCATTTGCTCTTTTTGCACGAAGGGGTGGTCAGCATCGGTTTCTCCGAAGACGAGATCGGTCTTTCCGGCTGAGTTGATGCCTGCATGTCCTGCGAGGATGGAAGCATCAACACCAATGAGGTCACGATTCAGTGCAGCTTGAGCGCAGCCGCCAGCACCTGTTGAGATGTCGAAGGCAATAGTCGTAAGTTTGTCGACTTGAGCCGCATTGAGGCGAGTAGCTCCAGCCCTTTCCATGGCTTGCATGAATGGCTCAAAGACGGAATCGACAACGAAGACGGACTTTTCTCCAATGCAGAGGAGGTTGTTGTCAAAGGCAGCGCCAGCGATAATATTAATAGCGGCTTTATCGAGATTAGCAGAGTCATCGACGACAACTACTGGGTTTCCTGGTCCGGCACATACTGAGCGCTTACCGGACTTCATGGCAGCGTCAACGACGGCAGGTCCACCGGTAATGGCCATGAGTGCGATGTGCTCATTTTTGCAAATCTTCTCGAAGGTTTCGATGGTGGGTTCTTCAATAGTGCAGATGAGGTTATCAACACCGAGCTCCCTTTCGATGGCCTGATTGTAGGCGCGGGTGGCCATGACGGCACTTTTAGCTCCACCTGGGTGTGGGTTGAAAACAACCGAGTTTCCAGCAGCGATCATGCTGATGACGTTGCCTGTTAAGGTCGGTATGGAGTGTGTTACCGGAAGAATGGCACCGATCACACCGAAGGGGGCGTATTCCTCAAGAGTGATTCCGTTGTCACCACTCATCGCATTAGGCGAGAGCCACTCGACACCTGGGACATGTCCCACGATTTGGAGTTTTTCAATCTTGTGGTCTAGGCGTCCAATCTTGGTTTCGTTGAGTTCGAATTTCCCCCATGGCTCAGCGTTTGCAACGCAGGTTTCCTTAACGATTTCGATGACGCGTTTCCGGCCTTCGACTCCAAGCTCCTTGAGCTTAAGAAAAGCTTCTTGAGCAGCCGCAGAGGCTTGGCAGACGTGGGCAAATACACCGTGCTTGCCACCAATGCCAGGAGCTTTACAGCACTCATCCGAGGATGGTGCAGCTGCAGGTGTTGATCCGGCAGGATTGTTGGTAGGGTTATTTGCGGGCGCTGCGGGCGGGTTGCCTAGTTGTTGGATGACGTTCTGAACAACGTTGCGGAGGGTCTCTTGATCGATGGTATTCACTGCTTAGACGATTGAAGTTGGAATTAGTTACTCTTGTATACTTTGTTGCCTAGGACATCGACGCTGTCGATGATCGCGACAATAGCCGCATCTATAGGCAGCATTTTGAGCCCGGCAGCCTGACGTGCAGAGCTGCCTTGGCAAAACATCACCAGATCTCCTTCACCTGCACCCACATTATCAACGGCTACGATGGTGTTAACACCGTTGCGGAATGCAGCGGGGTTATTTTCATCGATAAGCTGAGGGCGTAGCAAAAATAGCTTTTTGCCCCGCATACTGTCGTCTTTTTTGGTCGCGACGATGTGGCCGATAACTTCTGCGAGAAACATGGTATTGGTATGAGTGATGGATATGAACGATATGTGACAAGTGTCTGCTAAGAGACCGATTGTTTGGCCATTATTGGCCAACAATCAGTTTACTTTTTAGCAGCACGCTTGGGCAAAATATCAGAAGTGGCGTCATCAGGACGTGCAATGACGTGAGCACTGAGGACTTCACCAATTTGTTCTGCTGCTGCTGCACCGGCGTCGATAGCGGCTTTGACAGCGGCGACGTCACCTTCGACGACGACGTTGCACATTGCGCTGCCGATTTGGCGCATGGGTCCAGCGAGTGTGACGTTTGCTGCTTTGAGCATAGCGTCAGTGCCGTTGACAAGGCCTGCGAGGCCGCGGGTTTCGAGTATTCCTATTGCTTGTTTAGCCATGGTATTATTTGGTTTGGTTGTTAGTTTGGTTGGTTAGTTGGTAGAAATTGTTTTGGTAAGTCGATCGTGATGGGGCCGGTGAGTGCTTAGCTGATTTTGCGGTGCACTTCTCGGGCGAGAACGAGTTCTTCGTTCGCGGGGATTACGATGATTTTTACTTGAGAGTTGTCAGAGCTGATGACGGCTTCGTTTGCCATGCATGCAGCATTTTTTTCTTCGTCGATGGTAACGCCGAAGTTTTCAAGGCCGGCACAAATGGCGGTGCGCAGCCACGGGTTGTTTTCACCAATGCCGGCGGTGAAGACGATGGTGTCGAGACCACCAAGTTCAAAGAGAAAGCTGGAAGCCCAGTGACGTGCTGAATCAACGAGCATGTCGAGCGCGAGTTGGGCGTCATCGTTACCGCCTTCTGCAGCGTCGCAGATGTCGCGAAGATCATTGCTGACTCCGGATACTCCTTGCAGGCCTGATTCTTTGGTGAGTTGGCGTTCGGCCTCTTCCATAGTGATGCCCAGTGCTTTGGTAGCGTAGGGCAGGGCACCTGAGTCGAGATCACCGACACGATTGTTTTGGGGGAGTCCGCTCTGTGGGGAGAATCCCATGCTGGTGCCGATGGCAATGCCATTGCGGATACCTGTAACAGAGCTGCTGCCACCGAGGTGGAAAGAGACCACACGTAGTGGCTCTCCAGAAACCTCTTGGGGTCCGTCTACGTAGAGACCGCGTACGGATTCAGCGACATCTTCACGGCCCATCAGCTCAGCTGAGCGTTCGGCGACGTACTTGTGGCTGGCTCCATGGAAGCCATAGCGGCGAATACCCGCATCATGCCATTCCTTGGGAACGGCGTATCGGGAAGCTGCCTGTGGAACCCACTGGTAAAAGGCTGTCTCAAAGAGAGCGACGAGGCGCGCATCGGGGAGGATTTGGCGGAATTGGCGGATGCCCTCAGCGTAAGGAGGGTTATGCGCTGGGGCTACCTCACGGAAGCCCTCAAGCGCAGCGATGACCGTATCATCAGCATCAACACAACCGCTCAGATCTTTGCCGAGCACGGTTTTAAAACCAACGGCATCAATGTCGTTGATTGAGTTCAGATTGCCTTGGTCGATAAGATCGGCCAGGGCTTGATTGATGACTTCTTCGTGATTGGTGACACGCTCAAAGCCGCCTGAAGCGATCACAGCACCATTCTTGCCGTCCATCTTATAGAGGCGGTATTTGAATGAGGTGGAACCGAGGTTGGCGATGAGGATGTGCATGATTACGAGGAGTCGTGAGTGTTCAATCAGGATTTACTTAATCCATGGGCCCATTTGACCGAGGTCTTCGTGTGGGCGTGGGATTACGAGGACGGAGTTGACTTCGCCAACTTGTGCTGCTGCTTCTGCGCCAGCATCTACGCCTGCTTTGACAGCGGCGACGTCACCAGTGAAGAATCCACAGACGAGACCAGAACCGATCTTGTCCCAGCCAGTCATTGTTACGTCAGCGGCCTTGATAGCGGCGTCTGATGCTTCAATCAGTGATATGAGTCCTTTTGCTTCAATTATTCCGAGTGCTTGTTTAGCCATGATAATATTTAGTTAGTAGTTATTTTGAGAAAAATTTAATCAGATTAGAGATCAAATTGCTTGAGGAGTTCTGGAGCTGGACGTGCGATGACGTGTGCGCTAACGAGCTCACCTACGCGGCCAGCTGCTTCTGCTCCAGCGTCAACTGCTGCTTTAACGCTGCCGACATCTCCTTGGATGAGGATCGTAAGAAATCCCGCTCCGATTTGTACTTGTTTGGTAATTTCGACGTTGGCGGCTTTCGCCATCGCGTCTGCTGCCTCTACGCTTCCGACGTAGCCTTTGGTTTCAATCATTCCGAGTGCTTTGCTCATGGTATTGTTGGTTGTGTTTGTTGGTTGTTGGTTAGTGGTGTTTTGTGAGACTAATTATTTAATGAGCTCACAGAAGGTGTCTGGTTTGAGGCCGCATGCGTTGCCTTCATCGGTATCGATGTGGGCTTCCAGGTTGAAGCTTTCGTCGACACGCACAACGATGTTGTCAAAAGTCACTGAGCATGGGCTGTGGACTTTCATTTTCATGATGTCGAGGTGCTTGACGCCATAAAAGGCAGCGTCGTTAGGGTGCATGTGCACGTGCGGTTGGGCGCGGATCACGCCTTCGTCCATTTTAAAGTATCCATTAGGTCCCATGAGCATGCAGCCCGGAGTTCCTGCAACATCGCCAGACATGCGGATGGGAATATCAAAGCCAAGGGAGATCGCATCGGTGTATGCAAGTTCGACCTGATTGAGGTCACGGCATGGTCCGAGGATGCGAAGGTTAGAGATAACGCGACTACGTGGTCCAATCAGGGTTACGGACTCTTTGGCAGCGTAGGCGCCTTCTTGATAGAGCCATTTGTTAGGAGTGAGTTCGTGACCAGGGCCGAACAGCGCCTCGACAGCTTCTTGAGTTAGGTGACAGTGACGGGCACTTATGTTAACAACGAAACCTTTTGGTGCTTTGGCCTGTGCGGGCAGCTCGATGCCCATTTCTTGGTATACCTGCTCCCGAACCATGTGTTCGATAACTGCTCGTGGGACGCTTTTTTGTTGAGAAGAAGACATGAATTTTTGTGGATGACGCACTCTTTTTTGCATGATAGGGTTGACAGGTCAACAAAAAACAAAGAAAAAGCTAAGGAAACAAAGAAAAACAAAGGAAAAGACCAACCTTCAAGGACTTAGGCCTTTTTGCACCTTTAATTGCCCATGTTAGCAGCAGAACGACATCACCAAATACTCGAAGCACTCAAGGAACGCGGTTCTTTGCGCACCAAAGAGGTTGCCTCTGATCTGGATGTTACCGATGAGACCATCCGTAAGGATTTTGAACTGCTCGAGCATCAAGGCCTCTTGGTCAGATCACACGGTGGGGCCATCCCGTCCAAGCGTGTCATACGCGAGCTGTCGCTGACCGAAAGGCAGTTAATCAATCGGGAAGCCAAGAGCGCAATTGCAAAAGCCGCGGCACAAAGAATCCAGCCGGGGGAGACCATTTTTATTGATGCAAGCTCAACCGCACTCACGATTACCCAGTATTTACCTAGCTTTCATCATACAGTGATCACCAATGCGCACGATGTGGTTGGAGCTCTTGCCGATGTGGAGAACATTGATTTAATCTGCACAGGCGGCTTATTCGAGCGCCGCTCACGCTCAATGATCGGGCTGGTGGCAGAGCGAACTCTGCACCGATACAATATTCACCGCATGTTTTTTTCCGGCAGCGGTCTAGATTTAGATAGGGGCGTGAGTGAGAGTAACTCACGGCAAGCAGCCTTCAAGGAGCATGTCATCGCCGCTGCTGAAGATGTTTGTCTGCTAGCTGATGAATCGAAGATCGGAGCCAGATCGGCATTCTTTTTTGCCCAATGTAAACAGCTTACCAGCTTGGTAACTACGAAGAACGCAGACCCCCATATTCTTGAATCATTGAAGAATATGGGCACGGAGATTATCCAAGCTTGACTTTAAAACCAAAAAAACCAAGAAAAACACAGTAAAAACGAAATTATGCAAGTTTACATCGCTATTGACCTAGGAGCAGGATCAGGTCGTCTCGTGGCAGGCGTCTATGATGGGGGCACTCTTAAGCTGGAAGAGGTTCATCGTTTTGACAACAACGGCGTAGAAATTCATGGTGGTTGCTACTGGAATACCATCAGTCTCTTTGAGTCTATTCTGGAGGGCCTGCAGAAGGCGAATGAGAAATATGGTGATGCTATCGTTTCGATAGGTGCGGATACTTGGGGTTGTGATTATACCTTATTGGATAAGCAGGGTAATATGCTCGGTGGTCACAGGCAATACCGCGACCCGCGCATCGAGGGAATGCAGGAGGAGATGGAATCCCGCATGCCAATGGAAAGTGTTTTTGCATGCACAGGTGTGCAGCCTGCATTTTATAACTCGAGTCTACATCTGCTCGCCGAGGGGGTGAAAAATAACCCATGTCTTGATATCGCAGATCGACTTTTGTTTACCCCAGACTTGCTGGCGTATTGGCTCAGTGGAGTGCAATCCAACGAGCGCACCGTGACGAGTACCAGCCAGCTATACGATCCGATCAAGCGGGACTGGGCCTGGGAGGTGATTGATGCGCTTGGGCTGCCACGCAAAATATTTGGTAATATCGTCTCGTCCGGCACCGTCTTAGGACCTTTGACTGATGCGGTTGCTGATAAAGCGGGTGTTTCGCACACGCTGCAAGTGGTGGCGTCCGCTGGGCACGACACCGCGTCTGCTGTAGCGGGATTACCGATGGAGCGCGGAGGTTTATGGCTTTCATCCGGCACATGGTCGATTCTCGGTGTGGAATCAGAAAAGCCGGTAACAACGACGGCTGCCTATGAAGCCAAGCTTTCCAATGAGGGTGGGGTGAATAAGACGACGCGTTTGTTGCACAATGTGTCCGGCCTTTGGATCATTCAAGAATGCCGCAGTTACTGGGCCGAGCGTGGTGAGGAAATGAGTTACGCAGAGCTTGCGCGTTTAGCGGAGGAGGCTCAACCGCATACAGCCTATATTGATCCCAATGATCCGGTATTTGCAACCCCTGGTGATATGCCTGAAAAAATTGCGGCGTATTGTGAGAGGACGGGTCAGGTGGTTCCGAAGACCAAAGGGCAGCTTTTGCGTGTCGCCACTGAGAGCCTTGCGCTCAAATACCGTCAGGTGGTCGAGTCGCTCCAAGGTGTTACCGGTAGGTCTTTTGATAAGCTCCACGCTGGCGGAGGTGGTATTCAGAACGCCTTGTTGGCGCAGGCAACGGCAGATGCTCTCGGCATTCCCGTAGTAGCAGGACCGGTAGAAGCAACCTCATGCGGAAACATCATTACCCAGATGGTGGCAACGGGAGATTTAAAAGATATCACAGAAGGGCGCTCCCTTGTTGCAAAATCGATGGAAACGATTACATACACCCCGCAGGCAAGTGCAGACTGGCAGGAGCCGTATCAGAAATTTCTCAATCTAATCGCATAACATAAACAATCTATTACTTGTAATTTATATAAGACAACACAGCTATGAAAACTGTATTTAATAAAGACAACATGCCTAAAATAGGCATCCGCCCTACGATTGACGGACGTCTTGGAGGTGTCCGTGAGTCACTGGAAGAGCAGACGATGAATCAGGCTAAGGCGACAGCCGCCTTCATCTCTGAAAACCTCTGTTACCCTGACGGTTCTGCAGTTGAATGTGTGATTTCTGATAGCTGTATCGGAGGAGTCGCTGAGGCAGCAGCCTGTGCTGATAAGTTCCGGAAAGAAAATGTTGGCGTGTCTCTGACCGTCACACCATGCTGGTGCTACGGCTCTGAAACCATGGACATGGATCCGCATACACCTAAAGCAGTTTGGGGTTTCAATGGTACAGAGCGTCCAGGTGCCGTTTATCTCGCCGCAGCTCTTGCTGGGCACACCCAGAAGGGACTTCCTGCATTTGGCATCTACGGACGTGATGTGATGGAGTCAAGTGACACCAGCATTCCCGATGACGTTGCGCACAAGATTCTCTCATTTTGCCGAGCAGGTATTTCTGTCGCTTTGATGCGCGGCAAGTCCTACTTGTCGCTCGGTGGCACCTCAATGGGGATCGCCGGTTCAGTAGTTGATCCTGATTTCTTCCAAGATTATCTCGGCATTCGTGTCGAAGCAGTCGACATGACTGAGTTGGCACGACGCTTTGAGCGCGGCATCTACGATCAAGAAGAATACGACAAGGCTTTTGCCTGGGTGAAGAAAAATTGCCCAGAAGGCAAGGACTACAACTCCGCTGAAACTCAGCGTCCACGTGAGCAGCTCGATCAAGAGTGGGAGACATCCATCAAGATGGCCCTGATCACCCGCGATCTGATGGTGGGTAATGAGAAGCTTGCAGAGCTCGGCTACGGCGAGGAAGCCCTTGGCCGCAATGCTATCTGTGGAGGATTCCAAGGCCAGCGTCAGTGGACAGATCACTATCCCAACGGTGACTTTATGGAAGCGATCTTGACCACGTCCTTTGACTGGAACGGCAAGCGTGCTCCCTACCAGTTCGCTACTGAGAATGATGCCTTGAATGCGGTGACGATGCTCTTTGGTCACCTGTTGACCAATACAGCACAGATTTTTGCTGACCTACGCACTTACTGGTCACCTGACGCGGTGAAGCGTGTTTCTGGTCATGAGCTTTCAGGCGCTGCAGCTGACGGACTTCTTCACTTGATTAACTCAGGTCCTGCCGCACTCGATGGCACGGGCGAGATGAGTAAAGACGGTAAGCCTGCGATGAAACCACATTGGGAAATCACCGATGAGGAGATGCAAGCTTGCCTCGACTCCACGACCTGGCACCCATCGATCACCGAATACTTCCCTGGTGGCGGTATGAGCACGCGTTACAAGACCAAGGGCGGAATGCCTGCGACCATCGCCCGTCTTAATTTGGTGAAGGGACTTGGGCCTGCGCTTCAGATTGCCGAGGGTGTTACCGTCGAGCTCCCTGAGGACGTCCACAACGTGCTTGATGACCGCACCAATCCGAGCTGGCCGACCACATGGTTCTGCCCAACCATTACCGGCAGTGGAGCTTTCCGCGACACCTATTCGGTGATGAATAACTGGGGAGCGAACCACTGTGTGATGAGCTACGGCTTGATCGGAGCTGATCTGATTACGCTAGCGTCCATGCTGCGTATCCCAGTTTACATGCACAACGTCAGCGAAGAGCGTATTTTCCGCCCATCATCATGGAGTGCCCACGGCACTGCTGATACTGAAGGTGGAGACTTCCGTGCCTGTGATAACTATGGTCCTCTCTATAGTTAAGCCCACGATCAAACTTTCATTTTAACGATCTACCCAACAGTTACACCAATATTATTATGTCATTTAATTCCAACTACCCCTCAATCGAAGCGTTAAAAGCCCGGGCTAAACAGCGTATGCCAGGCTTTGCCTACGATTACCTCGATGGCGGCTGCTTTTCTGAGGTGAACCTCCAACGCAACACCAGCGATATTCGCGATGTGCAGCTAAAGCCGTATTACTTGCGGGATTATGCCGGGGCGAGTCAGAAGACTGAGCTTTTTGGTAAAACCTATGATGCTCCATTTGGTATTGCGCCCGTGGGTCTGCAAGGCCTGATGTGGCCGAATTCCTGTGAGATCCTTGCCGCGGCAGCGAAGGCACACAATATTCCCTTTATCCTCAGTACCGTAGGCACAGCCAGTATTGAAAAGGTCGCTGAGATCACCGAGGGCGATGCTTGGTTTCAGCTGTATCATCCAGCTGATGATGATCTTCGTGATAAATTGTTAGAGCGTTCGGCGGCAGCAGGAACTGATGTTCTTGTTCTCCTTGCTGATACTCCGACCTTTGCTTACCGACCAAAAGAAATCAAAAATGGCCTCTCTATTCCGCCACGGATGACGCTACGTAATGTGTTTCAAATGTGCACACACCCAACGTGGTCATTCAGTCAGCTTTTTGCCGGCGCCCCTGAATTCCAAACCATGAAGCAGTATATCCCGAAAGGTCTCAACATGAAGCACCTTGGGATGTTCATGAATAAGACCTTTTCTGGTAGGCTCACCGAGGATCGCATTAAGGCTATTCGCGACAAGTGGCAGGGGAAAATTGTTATTAAGGGTATTGTTAACCCTGAGGATTGTGAAAAAGCAATCAGCGCAGGTATCGATGGCATCATCGTATCAAACCATGGTGGCCGTCAGCTTGATTCAGGCCAGTCAACGATTGTGCCGCTTGCCAATCTTGTCGCGAGCTACAAGGACAAGATCACCATCATGATGGACTCCGGTATCCGCAGTGGCCCTGATGTGGCAGCTGCACTTGCTACTGGTGCTGCATTCACCTTCATGGGGCGCACGCCGATGTATGGAGTGGGTGCCCTCGGCAAAAATGGCGGTGATCACACACTGACGATGCTCAAGCGCCAGCTTCAGCAGGTGATGGAGCAGGTTGCCTGTGAGAAAGTCCAGGACTTCCCGAACCACTTGGTATAACCACCGAGTGTAAGCATTCGCTCAATTGATTCAACAATGGGTCTCAGCTACTGGCTGAGGCCCATGTTTTTTTTCAGGTTGGTGACCATCTCCTCGAGCATAGCGAGGCCGATGGAGATTTTCTGAAAGAAGCTCTTGTTGTGATGCACCGTGACGAAGTTCGGGTGCTGAGACCACAGTTCGAAGAGCTTTTTATCGAGTGCTGCCGCTTGTTGAATAGACTCAAGGCGTGCCGGGTTACCGCCTTCGATATCCAGGCCTCCTACGGCAGCACTTTCGAAGAAGATGACGCCGTCATAGCGTGAGAGCTCTTGCTCAAGACTGCTGTCTTGCTCTTCAAAAAAACTGTTTGAATCACCAGGCCAGTATGCAGCCCCGTCAATGGTGCCGCGGTCACAGAGAAGGATGCGCTCAGGGTATTGTGTTGCCTGAATATCCTCGAGGTTTCTCTGAACGTGATAGATGGCGCGCTGAACGGCTTGCAGAGAGTCCTGCTGCTGGTGACGGGGGAAGCCGCCGCTGAACATCATCGTCGCAGCCTCGGGCACGATGACAACGCCTTCGCCAATTTCACGGCGAAACAGATCAGCCGCGGTGGTTTTACCGCCCCCTGGTCCTCCCGTGAGAACGATGCGGCAACGGTGATTGTGGTTAAGGCTTGTATCTGTTTGAGGTGATGAAGGCATGATCAATGAATATTCGTTGTCCTCATCATAGTGGAGTTAGGCCACCAAGGGAAACGAAATCATGCTCATCGAGCTGGTTCGCCAGCTTCGGGTTAGCTGGCAAACTCAGCGATGGTATCGCAGAGCACTTGCATGTTCTCAGGCTTAGCAGAGGGGAGAATGCCGTGGCCGAGATTGAGAATGTGGCCGTGACGTCCTTGCATGCCTTCAAGTAGTCGTGTGGTTTCACGGCGAACGACGTCCGGGGTGGAGGAGAGGATAAGGGGGTCAAGGTTGCCTTGGACCGAGACGTTGTCAGGCAGGGCGTCGTAGTAGCTGGGCAGATCAATGGTCCAGTCGATACTGAGAACACTGGCACCTGTGCCAACGAGGGCGTCACGCTGGTGGGCCATGCCTTTGGCGAAAATAATGATGGGGAAGTCAGCAGGTAGGGCATCGATGATGCGTTTGATCCACTTTAGTGACATGCCCTCGTAGTGGGAGGATGGGCAGAAGGCTCCGGCCGAATCAAAAATCTGGAGGGCGTCGACACCGGCTTCGATTTCCATCTTGAAGAGGTCGATGACGGCAGAGGTGATTTTCTCCATCAGCAGCTCAAAGGTGGCAGGTTCTGAGTAATAGAGTGTTTTGAGTGCGGCGAGGTCCTTGAGGGATCCACCTTCAGTCATGTAGGCGGCGAGAGTCCATGGAGATCCACCGAAACCAAGTAGGGTTTTGTCCTCACCGATGGCATTGCGGGTCATGCGCAGGGCAGCGGGAAGGTAGGCGAGTTTTTCCTCGATATCGGATGCGTCTAGGGCGTTGATTTTATCCACGGAGTCGATAATAAAGTCCATGCCGATACCTCCGCCTTCACGGAAGTGATAGGGTTGGCCGAGGGCTTCGGGGATAATGAGAATGTCCGAGAAAATGATGGCGGCATCCAGTGGAAAGCGTTTCAGCGGCTGCAGGGTGACTTCGGTGGCAAGCTCAGGGGACTTGACCATTTCCGTGAACGAGTATTTCTCCTTGAGGGCCCGGTATTCAGGTAGGTAGCGCCCCGCTTGGCGCATTACCCAGACTGGAGTTTGGTCAGTTGGTTCTCTGCGGATGGAGGCAAGAAATCGTTCACGGGACGTCATGACGGTGGTGTGACAGATTCCTCATGATTTTCCAGCCCATAAGTCGTAGAATTTATGGATTGTTTTCACTTGCGAACATACAGATGCGAGGTTACAGCCTAATCATGTTTGCCTTCAGCCTTCGGCTCTTATGTATAAGCATGTTCAGCCTTGTTTTTTGTGCCTCGTGCCGCAAGACGGAACGTATCGTTGTTAATGAGAGGCGTGAGCTTATCGTTGCCGATCAGGGTAACCATTCCCTTGTTGCCGTGATGCCTCCTGAGTGGCGTCAGGTCCCCAGCACAGAATTTAGAATGTTGAACTACCGCTTCGGAGACAGTGGAGAGGTTTTTGTTGGTCGGAGCCGTGGCGGTTTAATGCCAAACATCAATCGCTGGCTTGGTCAGTTTGGTAAGCCCGGGCTAGAAAATGCAGACGAGCTCCCCAAGGTGGCGATGCTCGGCCAAGAAGGGGTATTGGTCACTGCGTCGGGAGACTTTGCCGGCGGTATGGGCCGAGCTGCACGTAAAAATGCCGGTTTGGCGGGTGTCATCGTCGCCATCGGTGATCAATTGATCACGGTGAAAATGATGGGCGGTGCCGATGCCGTAGCCGCGGAGCAGGAAAGGCTGATAAAATTCTGCGAAGGCCTGCGTATTAGAAGTGACGATTCCAAGTAAGCTTATTTAACGATCCATCTCGTGGCCAAATCATCATCATCTATACCCGTTCGGCTTTTTCGTTTTTTCTCGGGTTTCGGGTTAGCAGTTACCTGTTTATTACTTCTGCTCATCCTGACCTGGCTCAGTACGCTGGAGCAACCCGCTAAAGGCCTCTACGAGGTGCAGAAACGCTACTACGATGCCGAAGCATGGTATGTCGTGCCCGAACTTGATTGGTTGCCCAAGATCAATGGTAAGCCGGTTTCCTTGCCGCTGCCTGGGGCTTACCTCGTCAGTGCCGTTTTATTTGTGAATCTCTTTTTGGGAGGCATTCTCCGCATCCGCAAGGGTTGGAAAAATATTGGGGTGATCATCTCTCACTTTAGTATGATTAGCCTGTTGATCGCTGGATTCGTCTCCCATCACTATTCCAAAGAGGGCATCATGGCGGTTTACCAAGGTGATACATCTGACTTTGCTCAGAGCTACACGGAATACACCATTGAGGTTGCCGAGATCGTCAATGGGGAGAAAGAAAAGCCCTATGTTCTTCCCACGGAGCACCTTAAGAATCTTGGCGCGGATCAATCTCGTGTTTTTGAAATTCCAGAACTGGGATTTGAGCTCAATGTGTCTGGCTGGATGAGGAATTCAGCCCGTGTGAAAGTTGATAAGGACGATGCCGGTAAAGATGTGATTGAAGTCGATGGTTGGGCGCTACAGTGGCTGAAGACTAATCCGACCGAGGAGCTCAATCTTGCTGGCTGCCATGTGGATATTTTCGTTGAAGGAGAACAGGATAAAACAGCACGCCTCGTTCTTCACGGGGGAGATCCTAATGCCTGCACGATTACTGTTGATGGCAAGATATACGGTCTGCGTTTAATGCGTGAGATCTGGCCTATGCCCTTTCAGGTGCGGCTTGATAAATCGATTGGCGAATATTACCCAGGAACTCGAAAGCCGAGCACCTTTCAAAGTGATATAACCCGTATCGCCGATGGCTCGGAGCAGGCTTTCCGCATTAAGATGAACGAACCTATGCGTTACGGTGGCTATACTCTCTACCAGGCGAGGTGGGAAGATAGTGGAGATCGTCCCATGTCTGGGTTTGCGATCGTCAAAAACCCATCTGATCAGTGGCCTAAATACAGCCTCTACATTTCGATTTTGGGACTCACGATTCACTTTGGTATGAAGCTTGGAGGGTTTGTCGGCAAATCTTCAAAAACTAAAAACAAGGAGGTAACCTCCGATCAGGCAACGGCATGAGCAAAGAAAACAGTAGCAAGCGGCGTTCAAAAATAGGGCGTTGGATCGCCTTCATCTTGGTAGTTTTGTTGTTGGGCGGTTATGGCCTCTACACGCTCAGGATCAACGTAAGCTCAGAAAAACCGCGGGTCATTGAGGGCTATGAGCTCTGGCAAGACGATGTGGTTGATGTTGCCCGTGATATTGGGGTGCAAGACGGTGGCCGCATTAAGCCTTTCTCTACCTGGGCAGGTTTCACCATGTTGCAGCTGCACGGTGCACGTGGCATGAAAATCGAGGCCGAGGGTGAAGTGGTTAAGATTAGCCCTGAAGAATTCATGCTGGATTGTCTGTTTCGCAGCGACATGGCGCGGAAGCTGCCCATTTTCCGAATAGATAACTCAGAGGTGATTAGCTCTCTGGCAACTGGTGACTTGCCCGAGGAGGTGCAGCGTTTGTCCGGTATTGATAATGCCAGCAAAAACGAGGTGATCAGAGAGGTGGTAAAGGATAAGGGCCGCCGAGATCGCTACAGCTATGCGGAGCTTGAACCAATAGCGCCCATCCTACTGGCAAGAGTCCAGAAGATCAGGAAAGAGCAGCCCAGCAAGGCTAAGATGACCAGCGAGCAGCGCGACACAGTCGACCTTGGCGACAAGATATGGCTTTTCTCGGGCTTGATTTATCACATGGACTTTGCTCGTGCCGATATCGAGATACAAGAGGGTACGCCCGCCATGGACAAGGAGCGGATGAAGAGAATGAGCTACTGGGTGAGATCCTTTCCACTACTTCGCAAAGCGGTGCTTGAAATGCAGCCTAAGGGAGAGCAGTTGCCGCCCGGCATCATGACTTTATTTAGCGACCTTGAGCGCAGGATGACACGCGCTTCTCAGGATATTCGCTTTCTGCCTCCTTATGCTGAGGACTCTGAGGAATGGCTGCCAGTGGGTAAGCGTATCGAACAAGTGCTTACGGGCAAACGCGCTCACGCCGAGGCCTTGATTTCCGATATGGAAATGATGGAGGACACCTGTCTTGCCCTACGCGATGAGGGACAGGGCGCGTTCAGCAAGCAGCTTGGTGCTTGGAAAAAATCCGTCCATGATCGCATGGAGCCGAAGGTGGTTGGCCAGCTTGGATCTGAAGTTGCTTATGGTAAATGGAATTACTTCTATCGGGCACTGGTTATCTTCATCGTCGCATTTGTTTTTGTTATGATCAGCTGGTTGGCGCCACGCAGCCGAGGTGGTAGGATATGTACAAAGTTTGCGGCATTGTTAGCCGTGGCTGCTCTCGGACTGATGATCGCTGGCATTACTCATCGCTCTATCATCATGGAGCGCTCTCCCATTGGAAACCTTTATGATACCATTCTGTTTATTGGAGCTACAGGGGTTTTAGTTTTATTGCTTGTCGAGCTGCTCAGTAAACGTGCGGTGGCCTTAGGTCTTGCCGTGTTCATGGGCATGGCCTGCATGTTCCTCGCGCGCCGTTATGAAATCGGTGATGCCAATGACCACATGGACCCTCTGGTTGCCGTTCTTAAATCTAATTTCTGGTTATCCACCCACGTGGTCACGGTAACCATCGGTTACATGGGCGGGCTTGCTGCGGGAGGCCTTTCAGTCATTTATCTTTTTGCCCGTGTTCTTGGTATTGATGAGGGAGATAAAAACTTCCGCCGGGCGATGACGCGTATCGCCTATGGTATGGTTTGCTTCACCCTGTTTTTCAGTCTGATAGGAACGGTTCTTGGCGGTATCTGGGCAAACGATTCATGGGGCAGATTCTGGGGTTGGGACCCCAAGGAGAATGGTGCATTGATGATCGTATTATGGTGTCTTGTTGTTCTTCACGCCCGCATGGCCGGTTATCTTCGTGAGTGGGGTATTCACGTCGCTGCCGTCTTTGGGGCTAACATCGTGGCCTTCTCATGGTGGCATGTAAATTCCCTAAGCACGGGCCTCCATTCCTATGGTTTCATTGATGGCCTCGGCATCATATGGGGTTTTTACGGATTGCTAACATCTGTCTGCCTAATGGGCATGATCTGCGCTTTGCTGGAAAGAAGGGGCAAGGCCAAGGCGAAGTCCAAGCCTAGCTCCAACTCCAAGCCCAAGGCTACTGAGAACTAAGCTGTCAGCCTAAGAACTCAAAGGAGCTCGGCTGCAATGGCATCAACGAGCATTGGGCCGTTGTTAATGAGCCGGAAGTGCTGGTCCTTTATTTCAGCGAGCTTATTGGCTATCAATTGCTCTACGCTGCCATCCGGCGAGTCAGATAAATAACCTTCTGGTAAGCCTTTGGTGGTTCTCAGCAGCAGAGCAATGCGCTCTGTTCGGAATGCCTCAGGACTAATGATTTCCTGATCTGATTTAGCGTGCCCCAGTGTGGTGATTGCTTGGATGTAGCGTGCGGTATCAGGTAGGTTGGTCCAGCGATTTTCGGCTACGGTGGAGACTGCGGATGGTCCCAGTCCGAGGTAGTCTTCGCCCTGCCAGTAGGCGAGGTTATGGCGCGATTCTTTGCCGGGACGAGCATAGTTAGAGGTTTCGTAATGGAGGAAACCAGCGTCCTTGAGCTTCTGGTCGGCAAGGGAGAACATGTCCGCATTGATATCCTGATCCTCATGATGACGGAGCTTGTCAAAAAAGGGTGTATCCTCCTCGTAGGTGAGGTTATAGGCCGAGATATGATCTGGCTTTAGCGAGATTGCTGTGTCCAGTGAGTGTGCCCAGTGTTCGATGGTTTGACCTGGGACGGAAAACATGAGGTCGATGTTGACCTCGTCTAGCCCGGCTTGCTGGAGAATCTGCACGGCCTCCGCTGCCTCCTCCGCTGTGTGTTCGCGGCCGAGGGTCTTGAGCACAGGAGCTGCAAAAGACTGGATGCCAAGTGAGACTCGGTTGACCCCGAGTTCTTTGAATAGTTTGGCTTTGCTTACGCCGAAAGTCGCTGGATTGGCTTCAAGGGTGATATGGGTGTTCTCCAGAGGGAGGGCATCATGCAGGCCGTGGAAGAGTTCGGTGAGGTGACTGGGCGAAAGCATCGACGGTGTTCCTCCACCCAGATAGAGGGTGGTGATATCGGCAAGACGATGGTCAGCGCTTGCACGTCTGGCCTCTTCGATGACCGCCTTGATAAAGGCCTGTTGATCGGTGCCGCCTGGAGTGTGCTTATAGAAGGAGCAATACGGGCAGATCCGGTGGCAGAAGGGGATGTGAATGTAGACAATCAATGGACAAAATTTTAAATCCGAGATTTGAAATTATCTAGATCGTCATGGCGGAGAAGCCACCATCGACTGTGATTTCTGTGCCAGTAATAAATGAGCCAGCCTTATTAGAAGCCAGCATAAGCGTGGCGCCGGTCAGTTCACCGGCAGTGCCGAAGCGGGACATGGGAGTATGGCGGAGAATTTCCAGCGCACGTGTCTCGTCACCTTGTTGTGATGCCTCTGCAGATGGGAAAAAGCCTGGCACCAGCGTATTGACCCGAATATCATACTCGGCCCATTCACGTGCTAGATTTTTGGTGAGGTTATGCACCGCAGCCTTGGCCGCTGCATAGGCAAAGATACCAGAAACGGGCATGGTTCCGGCCATTGATCCCATGTTGATGATGCTGCACGGCTCATGGTGGTCGATGAAAAATTGGCCGAAGATTTGGCAGGCATGGAAGACACTTTTGAAGTTTACATCCATCAGAGAAGTGAGTTCCTCCTCGGTGATTTCCAGGAAAGGAGTGGCTGATCCAAGACCGGCGCCATTGACGAGAATATCGACTTTTCCTGAACGGAGCAGCACGGCAGTGAGTAGGTCGTCAATTTCTTGGCGCTTGCTGACATCGGCCTTGTGGAACCAGGATTTGCCGCCGAACGCATCAATGGCGGCGAGTTTGTCGATGGCATTTTCAGGATTACGGCCTACCAAGATGACCTCTGCACCAGCACGTGCGAGGGCGACACCCATGGTGCCACAGAGATTGCCAGTGCCGCCAATAACAACGGCAACCTGGCCAGAGAGATCGAAGAGTGTCGAGTTGGTGTCCACGGGATGAAGAACGTTCAGTGTGCTATTAAATCTTTTTCTCGATCATCGCATTGGCCTTCAGGCGCTCTATCCAACGGTCGTTTTTATCTTTGTTTTTACGACTGCGAACTCGAGATTCCATTCTGCCCTTCACGGCTTCAAGAGTGGGAGTAGGGCCGAGGTGTTTCTTGTCGAGTCTGACAATAGTATAGCCTCTGGTGTCTTCCAATGGTCCAAGAATCTCGCCTGTTGGTGTTTCCATCAGAATAGAAGCAAAGGCAGGGGATAGATCCGTGCGTTTGGTTTTACCAACCTTGCCGCCATCTTGTGCGTATGAGTCTACCGAATATTCTTTGGCTAGACCTTCAAAGGCCTCACCTTTTTTGAGGCGAGCTACAATATCTTCAGCGAGCTGTAGTTGGGTTTCTGGTGTTACCAGAGCATCTGACGGGTTGGTTTTGGCAATGTAGATTTTGTGGTATTCCAGTGCGTCGCCGGTGATGTCACGCATTTTTGATTTATGCTCGTTATATTCAGCCGCGATCTCTCGGGGCATTGGCGGGGTCGCATTTTTGAACTGCTGGGAGCGCATCGCTTGCACGATGAGTTTCTTCTCTGTCTCGCGGCGGTGTTGGGCAGGCGTGACACCAGCTTGGCGTAGCGATTTGTTGAATTCAGAGCGGTTGTTGTTGTAGAGTGACCTGATCTGACGATCGATTTCTTGATCGATGGCGTAGGGTGGGAACTGACGGTCTCCGGTGCGAACTCTGAACTCAGAAAGAATAAGTTCACGCTCAATGAGGCTGTCGAGAATCTCATTGCGGGCATTATTGATGAGCTCGTTATACTGAGCACCTTTACGTGGCATGGATGCATTCAGCTGCTGCCGGTAGGGGGTGAGGTGGTAATTCAACTCATTCTTGGTAATGACACGGCCGTTAACCTTTGCAGCAATGCCAGTCACTTCACGAGCTGAAGCATCAGTGCTGAAAAGTGTAAGGGCGACAAGGGCGGCAAGGGGCGTGAGGCAGAGGTGAAATACTTTTTTGAAGGTAGTCATGGGATGGCTATGATATGAATCTATTAGATTTTTTAGATGTAGCTGTCAGATATTTGGCGAGCAGTTTGACGGGCAATTTAGCGAGCACTATTGTTGCTTATAATTCATAGCTCAATCTGACCTGCGTCAAAGCTAAATATGAGGTTATCTGTGTTCTCGTCAACTGGAGATTAGTCGGTTGTGCTCTGTGAATTAAGGGTGATTGTTGGAGCTTAAATAGATTCAAGCATATCGAGTGCTTCTTTGATTTTTCCCGAGGATTTTGTGGCCTTGAGGCGCGGGAATCGTTTGCCGGTGAGGAAGATGTAGTTACCGTTTCTCGTCAGCATGAGTCGCTGTTCGCGGATTTCAACACTGCTGATGTTGGCCTTAGCTGCTGTAAGTTTAAGTTCTGTTGCCAGCAGTAGATTCAATACTGGCTGCGGGGCCTTTCCAAAACGATCTTGCCAGCGTGTTCTGAGAGCCTTGAGTTCTTTGAGTGAGATCAGCTCAGCTAGCTCCTTGTAGGCTGATATGCGCAGCCTGGCCTCCGGCATATAGTTCGCAGGGAGATACGCTCTGAGAGTTTCCTTACTGATGTTACTTTGATCTAAGTCGAGCTCGTTGAAGGAGAGGAAGTCAGCACGCAAGGTCACATCTACACGGGTGGACGATCTGCCGGTGCTGAGCTGGTCAATGGATTGGCGCAGCAGCTGGCAATAGAGATCAAAGCCGACGGCTGCGATATGGCCTGATTGCTTGGTGCCTAGTAGGTTTCCGGCGCCCCGAATTTCGAGGTCTCGCATGGCGATTTTGAAGCCAGATCCCAGAGCGGTATACTGCTGAATGGCGTTGATGCGCTTACGTGCATCACTATTGATCAGATCTCTGGGTAAGAGCAGTATGGCATAGGCTTGGCCTCCTGCACGCCCAACACGGCCGCGTAGCTGATAGAGGTCTGCCAACCCAAAGCGATCGGCACGGTCAATGATGATGGTATTGGCATTGGGGATATCGATACCGCTTTCGATAATGGTCGTTGCCAGCAGGATGTCTGCTTTTCCTTGCACGAAAGTGCGCATCACCACTTCTAGTTCGTCTTTTTCCATCTGGCCGTGGCCGACAACACAGCTCGCCTCGGGAACAATCTTGTTGAGCATGGATTTCATCTGCTCGATGCTTTGCACGCGATTATGAAGGAAGAAGATCTGGCCGCCTCGTTTTAGCTCTCTGCGTATCGAGTCACGAATGATGCGTTCATCGTAACCGTGAATAGCGGTGTTGATAGGGACTTTTCCGGGAAGGGGAGTATCGATGGAAGACATGTCCCTTGCTCCCATCAGTGAGAGGTAGAGGGTGCGGGGAATGGGGGTTGCGGAGAGGGTGAGAACATCAATGTTGGCAAACATCTCCTTGAAGCGTTCTTTGTGCTTCACGCCAAAGCGTTGCTCCTCATCAATGACGGCAATGCCCAGATCTTTGTAGGCGACGTCCTTGGAAATCAAGCGGTGAGTGCCAATGACGATATCTACGGATCCATTCTTGAGCCCTTCAAGAGTTTCTCTCACTTCACTGGCTTTTCGGAATCGGTTGAGAAGTTCGATGCGAAGTGGGTAGTCGCTCATGCGCTCGCGAAATGTGCGCCAGTGCTGCTCGGCGAGTACTGTGGTGGGGACAAGGATGGCTGCCTGTTTGCCTCCCGTTACCGCCTTGAAAACGGCACGAATGGCCACTTCTGTCTTACCAAAGCCAACGTCTCCACAAATCAGCCTGTCCATCGGTTTGTCCGACTCCATGTCTGCTTTGGCATCATCAATGGCGTCTCTCTGGCCTGTGGTTAGGGTGTGGTGAAACGAGTTTTCAAACTCCCACACCCAGCGTGTGTCCGGAGGGTGTGCGTAGCCGCGTGCTGTTTGTCTCTGTGCCTGTATCTGGAGCAGCTTGGCGGCGTAATCGAGGATCGATTTTTCTGCAGATTTCCGAGCCTTACTCCAGGAGGTGGACCCTAGCTTGGTAAGCTCCGGTTCTTTGCCGCCCAGTCCCACATACTTGGATAGCAGGTGGGACTGATCGAGCGGCACACTCAGGGTGCTGCCGTTGTGGTAACCAATATGTATTTCCTCATGCCCTTCTTCATTGGTCTCAATGCCCGCGTATTTGCCAATGCCATACTCGGCATGAACCACGAGATCTCCCCAATTAATATCCTCAAGTGCTGTCTGGGCACGTGCTTTGCGCTGGTGGTCGAGGTGGTTGCTTTTTCTGCGGCGCTGCGGTGTTTGATACCTGCCAAAGAGCTCTGCGGAGGAAATGAAGGCTAGCTTTGAATCTGGCACGGTGAATCCTTGGATGAGTTCTCCAAAGAGTGGGGTGATTTCTGCAGAACTAAAAAAGTCATCGTGCACGAGCTCCTTAAAACGTTCCTTTTCCCCGACGTTGGAGAAGGTGATGAAGATGTGCCATTCCTCGGCTCTCCAGTCTGCAATTTGCTGAAAGAAACGATGCCGGCGAGTTTCGTTGAGAATAAAATCACCAGCCTCAAAGGTGCCAAGCGGGCTACCTGCACAGAGGGGAGCGAGAGAGGGGTCGCCATCGTTTTTGATGATGCCATCGTAGTGATCGGGAAGGTGATCACCTGCAGCAATGAGTCGGTCGTTTTTACCAAGGTAGTCCGCGACAGAGGATGTCTTCCCGGTGTTGGAGAGCGTAATCTGAGCCTCTTTGACGCGATGTGTGGATATTTGCGAGTCGATGTCAAACTTGCGAAGCGATTCGATTTCGGTATCAAAAAATTCAATCCTCAGTGGAGCGGAGGCATGCCATGAAAAAATATCGATGATGCCGCCACGACGGGCCAGTTGGCCGTGAGCATGCACCTGGCTGACCCGTTCATAACCATTGGCGATGATCTTTTTTTCGAAAGATTCAGGATCATGATGATCGCCGAGGGCAAGCTTGAGAGCGGCGTGCTTCAGGCTGGATATTGAGGGCGCAGTATCGAGCAGGGAATCAGGTGACAGGATGAGTAATTCTTGTTTTTTAGCGGTGGGTTCTGCGCAAAGGTGGTTCAGCACCGCTAGGCGCGCAGCAAGGGTTTCTGGCGCCGTATTGATGCTGTCGTCGTCATCAGCTGGCAACTCCGGAAGAACCAAGGCTTTGATGTTCCAAAGCTCTAACTCCGCAGCAATGCGATCTCTTACTCTTGGGTTGGAATGGGTCAGCCAAATCCTGCTATTTTTACGCGCCCCATGCATGCTGTGGCAGGCCAGTGCGGTGACAAAAGAGTAGGCGGCGTCATCGACAGGTTGGAACTCAACTGGCTGCTTGGTCCTCGGTTCGTGTACAAGGGCTTGCAGCCGTTTCTTAAATGAAGCGGAGCTCATTGCTTCGATGATTCCTGCCACACCCTTGGGCGGAGAAGGAGTCGTCGAATCTTTAGCTGGAGTCGTTTTTGACAACGGTGAAGTGGTATACTGCTGTGTTGCCCAGAGAGCAAGAGACATGATGCTGGGTGTCACACTTATTGTAATCGCCAAAATAGTTGAAATGGGCACTTTCGTCGCTGAGTATTGTAGGTTACTAATGACTCATGAGATGGGGGTTAATGAGGGTATTGCAGTCTTTGATGTGTATCGGCATCACTGTGATGCTGAGCTGCTGCTCTTCCTCGAGCACGTCCTCTTCTTATAATCGATCTGGGGCAGGTTCTGATTTCGGAGCTACCGCTTCGCTAAAAGGGCAACTGGTGCCTCCCACTGCGCGGAAAAGCGCGGCTACACTGTATGGTGAGGTCAATGTGAAGCAGGACTTGATTCCGCGAGGCCGGCATGCCCGGAAGTATCACCGCAGCATGCAGCCGCGTTATATTACCATTCACAGCACCCAGAATTTTTCCCGAGGTGCCGATGCCCTGCGACATTCCGAGGCTCTTAAAAACGGTAAGCTTCGTGCTCGCAAGCTGCGTGGATATAACCGCATTGGCTACCTTGTCTGGCATTACACCGTCGACGAGGACCGTGCCGTGCAGCACTTACCCACCAACGAGCAGGGTGAGCATGCTGATTTTAGTGGGCCTGGTAACCGCTACTCTATCGGTATCGAAATGTGTGAAAACAAGGGCAATAGCAGGTCTGCTACCATTGAACGCACCGCCAAGCTGACGGCCTACCTGATGCAAAAACACAATATATCGCTGCGCAAGGTAGTACCTCATTATCACTGGCCACGCCGGGGAGTGAGCCAGCCTCACAAGAACTGCCCTCACTATCTTCTTGATAACGGCCATCCCGGGGGCAAGTGGCAGTGGTTCCTTGCCAAGGTGAATAAATATTACCAAGCCATCGGCGGCTCGAACCCTCAGCCTAGTGGCCCCTCTATTAACAGCTACGGCCAGATCGTTAGCTCCTCGGCACCGCCTTCTCCTATCAAAGAGAAAGTATATGCACCATCAAGTTCTCGCTACCATACGGTCAAAAAAGGCGACACCTTATCAGCTTTGTCACGCCGTTATGCTGTCTCAGTATCGGCGATTCAGCGTGCCAATGGCTTGCGTGGCAGTGTCATTGTTTTAGGTAAAAAGCTCCGCATCCCCGCTTCCTGAAGGTTTTCTTGAGGGGGCGAGTCCCGTTTTTTTAATATGTCTGACGTCTGGTATCAATGTGATCGCTGCACCGCCTGCTGCAAGTGGCCTGGCGACGTGCGGGTGGAAGACGATGAGATCGAAAAGATCGCTGAGTTTCTGGGCATGGAGACCCAGCTCTTTATTGAGAAATACACCCGTCTAAGAACCAACCGGACCGGCCTTTCCCTGATCGAAAAAGAGAACCACGAGTGCATCATGCTCGACGGCGAGTCCTGCCGGATCAATCCGGTCAAACCCGAGCAATGCCGCGGCTTTCCCAACAAGTGGAATTTCCCCGGCTGGCAGCAGGTGTGTCAGGCCAAGGCGGTGCCGATGGCCAAGGCCAAGGCGATGGGTCTGGTGGAGTGAGCGGGCTGAGGTTGACGACGAAGGCTCGATTAAGCCCGGCGCCGGTGGAGGCTGATGCCCATAAAGCCTGCGAGCATTAGCAAAGCGCTGGAGGGCTCAGGGACGGCGTTTAATACTAATGTTGTATTGTAGCCCATGTCTTCAAACGAGCCGAGGGTAGTATCACTGATGTAGCTGCCGCCGTTCAGCCAACCGCTCATCAGCATAAGATTCATGTCCTGCCCATCACTGATACGTGTGATTCCAGTCGCAAAGCCTCCATCACCTTCATTCCAATGGCCATTGGCGGTTCCATCGCCACCACCAAGTTCGACCGGAACAAAAGTAGCTGATTCCTGACCGACAAACTCTTGCTGGTAGGCTGCTAAGCCAGTGGCTCCGGTGTATTGGCCGGTTCCGTCAACGTAGAGCTCCTGATATCCGGGGAGTCCTACACCGGATGAGCTCCAGAGCGTTCCAATGCCAATGACGTGTGCCATTTCGTGCAGAATAACCGCCTCCAATGTGCCGGCAGTTTCAAGTGCGGCAACATCAGCGGAATCAAAACTCATGGAACCTGTGAGCGCATAGAGGTAAGATCCTCCGAAAGAGTTTCCAGTCGAAGGGCCAGCAGAGCCTAAAGTGCCGCCCGCGCCGTCTATGACGGGATTATTTGCATTGATAGTTAAAGTCGTGTTGAGGGGGACAGTGGTGGTTTTATAACTAGTGATGAGGCTTTCCCAGGTTGCCTCGGCACTGGTGAAGGCCGCTTGCTGGCTCGTGGTGAAGGTGCTGGCACCAAAATCAATGACAATGTCAAAAATGGTCGCTGCTGGGCAAACAGCAACTAGGCCAAAAAACATGGCTGCGCATGCAGAGCGTAGTGGTGTAAAAGATGATCGAAGAGGCATGGTTGTGTGTGGGTTGGTGCAGCCGCTGCTCATTAATAAATGATTACTGATGCATCACTTATTTTATAGGTAAGGCCTATTTGGTCAAACTATTTCGTCTGATTACAAGAAAATAAAATATTTTATATTGTTGATAATCAATTGATTAGCTCGTTCAAGATGCACTCGATCTCGTGGTGTTTCTCCTCGTCGAGGACCTTGGAGCCATCGGGCCAGGTGACGTAAAGGGTGTCCATAGCAGCTCCTTTTTCGGTGCAGATGCGGGCGTGCACGGTGGCGAGACCGATGCGGTCAACGGTGAGAAACAGGTCGTGCAGTAAGCCAATGCGGTCCAGTGCTTGGATGCTGATGGCCGTGCAGGTAGAGCTGATTTCATTGGAGATGTGGACTCTGGTGGGGAAGGGAATACCGCCTTCATTGGAGTCGGTGCGCAGCAGGTTGGTTTTGGCTTTGAGGTATTGCTTGGGCTGATACTCGGCAAAGGGATCGGGGTCAGCGTTGATGGCACGGAATGTTTGCAGGACTCTCTTACGGTCACGCTCTGATGTGACTGGCTCGCGGTCCACTGTGCAGACCTGGAAGAGGTCACAGACGACACCATCTGCGCGGGTATAGACGTCTGCGCTGATGATGTTGATTTCATGGGCGGCCAGGGCGCAGCAGACTTTTTCAAGAAAGAGCGGGCGGTTCCAAGCGGTGACGAGTAGTTCGGTATTCGAGCGGTTATCGCGGTCGATCCAGCTCATGTCACACTCAAAGGCGCCTTCCTCGGCGAGCTTCTCACGTTTGAGAAAGGTCTGCACGGATTTGATGTGAATGGAGATATTGCGAGGTTCGCGGAACCTGAAGTAGGGGGCTGGCATCAGCTCGAAGTGCTGCTCCATTTGTTCATGATAGGATGGAGCGAGGATTTTGCGGCAGCGTTCGAGCAGTTTGGTTTTGTTTTCAATGAGGGTGGATTTGAAGTTTTCCTTTCCCTTCTCGAGCCAGAGACGAGTGGAGCTGTATAGCTGGAGCATCAGGGTTTCCTTCCATGGTGACCACGCTTCTTCGTTGGTTCCGTTGGAATCTGCCCAGGTGAAAAGGAGCAGGGCATCGAGATTGCGTTTGTCCTTGATGATGGTGGCAAATTCTTCGATGACGGAAAGATCGCTCAGGTCGCGGCTGGTGGCGAAGCGCCAGAAGGTGAGGTGGTTATCGACCAAGAACATCAGCATGGTCCTCCGTCCGCTGCGGATCTGGAGTCGGCGGCAGACTTTGTCGGCCAGGATGGTGGAGCCGTCGATGTGCTCGCGGACGTTTTCTGCACGTCCGGTATCGTGGAGGATGAGGGCCAGGTAGAGCGCGTAGGGATCCTCGACGTTGTGCAGCAGCTGGCGGTAGAGCTTACGACCGGGGTCTTGCTGGTCGAGCTCATCGGTGAGGCTGTCGAGCATGTCGATACAGCGCAGGGTGTGTTCGTCAGCGGTGTAGCGGTGGAAGAACTCGTGCTGCACAAGGCAGTCCATCGCGCCAAACTCGGGCAGGTAGTTGTCGAGCACCTTAGTGCGGTGCATGAGACGAAGGATGCGAGCGACTTCTCCTTTTCGCTCCAGAATGGCCCTGAATGTCTCTCGGTTTTTGGCGTTGTAGCGGAATGAGCGGTCGATTTCTTTTGCTGCAATATGCAGGTATTTGCGGGCCTCAGGGCTGAGCCCGAGATTGCGTAACTGGCAATGCTGAAACAGCCGCATCACTCTGTTAGGATCTTCTTCAAGGGCGCTTTTATCTTGTAGGAATATGCGGCCGTTGCGTGAAATGAAGCCGTCAAATTTTACTGTTTTTGGTTTTTTCTTGGTGAAGGGAATGATGCTAAGGATTCCCTTGTTAGGCCGGTCTTGTGTTTCGATCTCGAAATACTCCATCAGCGATGTGCTGTGGGTGTAGATGGCACGTGTGTGGCGGTAATAGTCCCGCATGAAGAACTCACAGCGACGGAGAATGGTTTTTTGGGGGTAGTTGAAGTTGGTGGCGACAACCCCCTGTAGTCTGAGGGTGAGGATGTCTGTACTGCGCCCGCTTTCATAATGGAGCTCGTTGCGCACGCGGTGAAGGAAGTCGTAACCTTTCTTGAGCTGACGGCAGGTGCTTTTGGTAATGATTTTAGCGCTTACGAGCTCATCGAGGCTAGTGAAACCACGTTTGACGCGAGCCACCCAGAGAATATTCTGATAGTCACGGAGGCCACCGCAGCTTTCCTTAACGTGAGGCTCTTGGAGAAAGACGGTGTGTGAGTATTTTTTGTGGCGGCCACGAAGATCATTGCGTCGGAGATCAAAGAAGGCTTTCTGATTTTTCCTGATACACTCTTTGTCAAAACGTTTGGTAAAGGTGTTGAAGAGTGTTTGGTTGCCAATGATCAGACGTGCGTCCATGAGGGCGGTTTTACTGATCTGGTCTTTGCGGGCCTCGCTGATGCACTCGGCAATAGAGCGGCAGGCATGGCCGACCTTGAATCCAGCATCCCAGAGGATGTAGAGAACTTCCTCGATGATGGTAGAGATGCTTTTGGGTATTTTATGCGATGCTCGGGGAAGCAGAAAGAGCAGGTCGAGATCGGATCCTGGGTTGAGCTGACCGCGGCCATAACCACCTTGAGCCACGAGCGCTACTTCTGGGGCAGCTCCTTTTTGGCGCTTGATGGCAGCCTGAAACATGACCTCGAGCACAGCATCGAGAAGGGCTGCGCGGGCAGAGGTGATCTCGAGTCCTTCAGCACCGCTGCGATGGCGTTCGAGGATGTTTTTTTCCTCGTTTTTGATGAAGTCCATGACCAGCGCTGCGCTTTCGGCAGAGGTGACTTGTCCGCTACTGATGGCTTTGAGCTCACGTTTGGCGGATTGCTTGAGGTCTTGGTTGGTATCTGTGGCTTGCACGGGTTGGATGTCTGGCTGGTTGCTGATAAGAGAGATGATGAATCAGTAGCAGATAACGTGCAATTTTTTCTTAAAGTTATTAAAAGATCTTTATCCAGGCAAGCAGGTTCAGAGCAGCCTATGCGAGGATGTCCTTGATGAGGTGGGCGGGTTTGGTAACGCCGGGAAGGGTTTGATCCAGCCCTTGGAAAGGGAAGGTGAGCTTATTGTGTTTCATGCCCATGAGGTGGAGGATGGTGGACTGAAGATCCTGGGTGGAAACTGGATTGGTGACCGCTTTGTAGCCGATGGGGTCGGTTTCGCCGTAGGAGTGGCCGCGTTTGATGCCCGCACCAGCCATCCAGATAGTGTAGCCACCGGGGTTGTGGTCGCGGCCGCGTGCTTCGATGTCGTTGTTGCCGCCACGGTTTTCTTTCATCGGCGTTCTGCCAAATTCCGAGCCCCAGACGAGTAGGGTGTCTTCGAGCAGGCCTCGTTGTTTGAGGTCGGTGATGAGGGCATGGATAGGGCGATCGATTTGCTTGCATTTGTTGGCAAACTGGTGGTCGAGAGAGTCGCCTTTGCTGGTGCCGTGTGAGTCCCAACCCCAGTCGAAGAGCTGGATGTAGCGCACTCCTCGCTCAGCGAGGCGGCGGGCGAGCAGGCAGTTGTTGGCGAAGGATTCTTGTCCAGGCTGGGCGCCGTAGAGGTCTTTGATGTATTGGGGTTCCTCCTTGAGTTCGAAGGCTTCATTGGCATGGATCTGCATGCGGAAGGCCATCTCATACTGTGAGATACGGGTCAGTGTCTCTGGGTCGTTGCTTTGAGCGTGAGCTTCTTGGTTGATCTTGGTGATGGCCTCAATGGTGGATTGGCGCATATGGCGCGAAACTTTGTCAGGATTGGAGAGGAACAGCACGGGGTCGCCCTTGGAGCGGCACTGCACGCCTTGGTAAACCGAGGGAATGAAGCCTGATCCCCAAGCTGATTTGCCTGCAGAGGGGCCTTTGCCGCCGGAGAGCAGCACAATGAAGCCGGGTAGGTTGTCGTTTTCTGAACCCAGTCCGTAGGTGACCCAGGAGCCGATTGATGGGTTGCCGAGGTTGGTATTACCGGTGTGCAGCAGCAGTTGGGCGGGAGCGTGGTTGAACTGCTCTGAGTGCATGGAGCGGATGAAGGTGACTTCATCGATCGACTTTTCAAAGTGTGGCAGACGATCGGAAATCCATTGGCCGCTCTCACCGGCCTGATGAAAAGGGAAGATGGAGCCCATGAGGTTCGGGACTCCTTGAATGAAGGGGAAGTTGGCGCCTTCGAGGAAGTCAAGCGGGGCGGGTTGACCATCGAGTTTGGTGAGCTCAGGTTTGTGATCAAAGAGCTCCAGGTGAGACGGGGCACCTGCCATATGCATGAAGATAACGCGTTTGGCTTTGGGGGCGAAGTGAGAGAGCGCTCCCAGTGGTTCTGCTGAATCAGTTCCCGCTGCGCCAGCAAAGGCGTTCTTGCCAAGCATGGAGGACATAAATGCGGCACCCAGACCGGTGGTGCACTTGGAGAGGAACTGGCGACGGGTCTGGTGAAGCAGTCCGTCGTGGATGAGTTGATCTTGAAGGTTCATGATTTTTTGCCCGCTTGCACTTCTCGCTGTCGCTTGTCGTCTGCTCGGGTGGTTGGTTCGTTAATCGGTTTCTTGTTTATTTAGTTAGCGCCGCGTCTAGGTTGAGGATGGTATTGGCGACCAGGGCCATGGTGGTGTTGGCATCCTTGCTTT
>CAWVVN010000010.1:0-33599 GCA_963933605.1 uncultured Verrucomicrobiales bacterium | reverse complement strand
CATTCTTACAAGAGAGGAGCAATGACAAGGCTGACAATCGCCATCACGTTGATGAGAATATTCATCGAGGGGCCGGAGGTGTCTTTGAATGGATCACCTACGGTATCACCAACCACACAGCCTTTGTGGGTCTCGGAGTTTTTGCCACCGAAGTGACCGTCCTCAACATACTTCTTCGCATTGTCCCAGGCTCCGCCTGCGTTGGACATGAAGAGCGCCATAAGAATGCAGCCAAGTAGAGCTCCGCATAGGGTGCCAGTGAGGGCGATGGCTCCTTCTCCTGGTCCGCCTATAAAGTTAAATCCAAAGCCGACAACAATGGGTGTTCCCACGGCGAGCACGGCGGGCAGGATCATTTTTCTGGTGGCCGCACGTGTGGCGATGTCGATGCATTTGTCAGAATCAGGTTCGCCTGTGCCTTCGAGTAGTCCGGGGATTTCGCGGAACTGGCGTCGGATTTCGTTGATCATTTCAAAGGCTGCGCTACCCACGGCTTCCATGGTGATGGCTCCATTGACAAAGGGAACGACGCCGCCGATGAAGAGGCCTACGAAGAAGGTCCGTAAAACAGCTTCGTCTGCAAAGTTGAAACCTTCACCTACTCCGGACTTTTTGATGAAGGCGGTGATCAAGGCAAGTGCGGCAAGTCCAGCAGCACCGATGGCGAATCCTTTACCGATCGCTGCGGTGGTATTTCCCACGGCATCGAGTCCATCGGTGATTTTACGTGTCTCAGGGCCCATGGCGCTCATCTCGGCAATGCCGCCTGCGTTATCAGCTACAGGGCCGTATGCATCGATCGCCATCGTGATGCCAACGGTTCCAAGCATGCCGACGGCAGCGAGTCCCACGCCGTAGAGGCCGGCGAACTCGTAGGAAACATAAACGGTGGCTGCGAGTGTTAGTAGGGGAATGGCAACGGATTTAAGTCCGACGGAAAGGCCGCTGATCATCACAGTAGCGACTCCGGTTTCACCTGATTTGGCAATGTCGCGGATGGGCTGCCCTCCCGTGTAATACTCAGTGATGAGGCCAATGATAATACCTCCCACGGCACCACAGAGCACCGCTAAGGCAATGTTAGAGCTAAAGCCCTGCATGTTGGTGTAGCCGAAGGTGGCAACGACAAAGATGATCGCAGCGCCAATCGTGCCGATGCGAAGAGCACTAGCCGGGTTTTTGGACGACATCATTTTAACGAGAAAAATTCCGAGCACGGAGCAGAGCAGGCCGACGGTGGTGAGGGCAAGAGGAAGAAACATCAGATCACCCGCCTTGTCAGCGGTGGTTCCGAGTTTCTCAAGTAGGGCCGAGTTCTTGACCGTGTCAGCAGCAATTGCGCCAGCAATCGCTACCGTGGCAATTTGAGCACCGCAGTAGGATTCAAAGATATCAGATCCCATACCGGCAACATCACCGACGTTGTCGCCAACGTTATCGGCGATCACGCCTGGGTTACGAGGATCGTCCTCCGGAATTCCGGCTTCGACTTTTCCGACGAGGTCAGCACCGACATCTGCGGCTTTAGTGAAGATTCCACCACCGACGCGATAGAAGAGTGCGACCAGTGATGCTCCCATTGCGAAGCCTTCCATGATTTCAGCGACGTGATGATTGTCTTTGTAAAAATAGAATAGTCCACCGAGCCCGATGAGGCCCATGGACGCAACCGTAAGTCCCATGACCGAGCCACCGAAGAATGCGACGCCGAGCGCATCGGCTTGTCCGTTATCGCGTGCAGCGATAGTGGTGCGAACATTGGCGCGTGTCGCCGTGAACATACCCACGAATCCAGCGAAGGATGATGCAAGGCAACCAAGAACGAAGGCCAGTGATTGCTGTTTTCCGTAGGCACTTTCTTGGAAAAAGAAGAGTAGAATGGCGATAACGAGGGCGAAAAAGGAAATGAGTATAAACTCACGCTTCATGAAGACCATGGCACCTTTTTGAATTTTCCCAGCAATTTCAGCGACCTTGCCTTCACCCCCTGGGCGTTTCAAAATAGTGGCGAGGATAAGGAATGCGACTACGAGACCTGCTAGGCCGGCAAAAGGAGTAATGATAGGATTCATGGTTTGTCGGTTGTTTTCGTTGTTGGGTGTTCAGTCTCTTTGAGATGCTGATGCAAATAAAAAAGCGAGGAATGAAAACCCCGCTTGGACTGAGGCGTGAGCATAGGAATTGAACACGCTCTGGCAAGAAAAAGATACGTATTATGGCTCGTTTTTGCGCCTTGAGGGCAATTTTTTGGACGCTTCTTGAGTTTTGCCTATGTTTTCTTGTTTTTTGTCACCTGTGCCAGTCGGTTTGCCTAGCAGACGCCGGACTTGGTCACGAGGGTTTTCATCACGAGGGTTTTCAGCTTGGTTGTTTGGTTCTGTTACCCCACGCTTGGAGAGCTGTGCGTTCCCATGACTCACGGCCTGCGGTGCTCTGGCAAGTAGCTTTTGGATCGTGCTCGTTGGTATGATGTAGGTTTTGATCCGGCTTCCGCGGGCGATAGCGATGCCTGCGATCTTGCCGTCAAGGTCGGTAATGGGCGCGCCGGCATCGCTTGGCGCAATAGGCATATCAGACTGTACAACACTGGGGAAATCCGTCCGAGTATCACTGGGAGTAGCACCCATGCTTTCCATGATATTCATGCGTTCTTGGGGAATACGGCGATTGGTCGAATTTTCAGAGAGGGAGCCGAGTTCTACTGTGGTTTTTTTGCGAACGTTGCCCCGTTTGTATGTGACGATGATTTCTGATCCTGGCTGGAGTCTCTGCAGCAGCGTTCTCATTTCCATGAATCCCGTCAGATTTTCTTGATCCACAGCTAAAATAATATCGCCTGCTTGCAGCCCGGCTTTGGCGGCTGCAGAACCAGGCATGATTTTCTGAAGCGCAATGCCCCCTTGCTCATTGCTAAAGTCCATCATGACGCCCAGATATGCTTTGTCCCCATCTCGAAGGCTGCGAGATTCGACACTGACAACTCCAAAGCTCTCGACGTTGCCGTCAGGGTTTGCCATGAGAATAAAGCTGCCGAGAGGTAGCGGAGCTGCTTGGGAAAGATCGAGCGGAGTTAGCTCGGCATCGCTCACGTCATAATCCAGTAGTGCAAGATCGTGATCTGGATAAACGCCCGCAAGGGTAGCGGCAAATGCTTTACCTTCTGAGGTCATCACAACGAGCCGGTTACTGGCCTTTTTGATTTCACTCCATTTGGTGAGAATCAGAGGCTGCGGGCTCGATCCGCTCATGACAACCGTGCCGTAGCAGATTCTGCCACCCTGGTGATAAATGCTCACCGTGCTTTTTGCCGCTTCGGCGACCACTGGCTTGGAAGCACTAAAGAAGCCGGAGGCCTGATTTTTCAGTTCCCTTTTTTCATGCCACGAGAGACCAGCAAGAGGATCGGGTAACCTCACAGAATACTGCGCGATTCCTTGGCAGGACAAGCAGATCCATCCCGCAGCTGCTAGTAGTGATTGAATTTTCATGATTATCTGTGTGATTGGCTATCGGTGACTCCTTGATGGTTAGCGTTTTTCATCGGGGATGATGTCGCCACGGCGACCCAGGGTGACCTTTCGGGTGAGTCGATCTTGGCCACGAATAAGGCGAATGGTGATGGTTTCGCCCGGTTCATGCTGCGCGATGACGATGTGGAGGGTGCGAAGATCGGGAACGTTTTTATCATTGATGTTATGGACGATGTCTCCTGCCCGCAGCCCAGCCTTGCTGGCGGGGCCACCCTCAAACACGTGCCTAATACTAATACCGGAACTAATACCGGATTTGGTTGGTCGGCCTGTGATGATGCCAATGACCGGAGCATCGGGGTTGTCCAACAGTGAGCTTCCCCCAAGGCGTCCCCAGGTTTCCCCTTTTTCGAGTTTCTTCCAGTCTTGCAGAACACCAGTGATGCCAGCGTGGTTGTTGGATGAGAGAGATTCTCCAATCGATGAGTGGATACCTACGACGCTTCCATTTAAGTCAAACAGCGGGCCTCCGCTATCACCACCGATGAGCGTGCAATCTGTGCTGAGGAAATGATCTTGCCCTTGGGCGATCACTCGGCCGAAGCGCACGGGAGGAGTGCGCACTGGGTCATATCCGCCGGCGTGACCTAGTGCGATGACGAGATCTCCGCTATCAAGTTTCCGCGATTTTCCAATGCCCGCATGCGGCCAGCCGAAAGTAGGTTTGGGATCCATGATTTGAATCATGGCGGTGTCTCGAGTGTAGTTGGCGCCGAGCACTTTCCCTGTTGCTTGTTTTCCATTGGGAAAAACAACCGTCATTTCATCGGAGCCTCGAACGACGTGACCAGCGGTAAGAATAAGACCGTCCTTACTGACGACAACACCACTGCCAGAGGCACCACTTTTCGTCGAGAACAGCGATATGGTGGCAGGAAGCACTTTTTGCACGACTCCTGTAACTTTCTGTTCCAGGGATTTGAGCTGAGAGATGTTCTGCGGGCTGGGTGCTGCCGCTAGGGGCTGAATCGCCAGCATGGCCATGGCGAATATTGTGGCAAATATTGTGGCAAACATTGTGGCGAACATCATTGGCTTGGTGAAATACGTTCTCATGAATAGAGTGTTATGTTGCATTGATAGGTTTTTATTGTGCAATTTCACCATGAGAAGCGTTGCATAAATTGAGGTTTGTGCCACAAATTTCCGCGTCACGCTAGCTTGTGGGAAGCTGTTGAGGTATGATACACCTGTTGGCAGACGCAGGAGCTCCGGGCTGGAGATGATTTCAGTTGGGAGAGACAATACACCATGGCAGCAAAAAAATCCAATTCAGGATCTCGTTCAGGTCGCAAGCGCCCCCCTGCGGCGAAGGCTGGGCGTAAAAAAGCGGCGCCTAGACGCCGAGCTACCAAGAAAGCCTCTAATCGTCGTCGTCAATCTGCGGCGAGTAAGCGAGGCTGCTTGATGATGGTTTGGAGCTGGCCCTTCGGCCTCGTCGACCGCTTTACTCAAGATTGGAACCTATTGATGAAATGGCCAGCTAGGGCAGCTGGTTATATGGCGGTTTTGATGATCGGTTTTTTTGCGGTGCTGGCTCTTTTCTACGGTGCCAGAGCAATGCAGTATAATCTCGATAAGGTTGCTGAGATGCCGGCAAGAACAGTCGTTTATGCGCGAGACGGCCGCAGTGAGCTGGGTCGACTGCATGGAGACAACCGCTACCTGGTCCGCTATGATCAAGTGGCAAAGGAGTTTCGCGATGCGCTGATATCACGGGAAGATGCCCGTTTTTACAGTCACTTCGGTGTTGATATTAAGGGGGTGATTCGGGCAACGGTAGAAAACATCAAACGCCGCCGCTTTGCCCAAGGTGCCTCTACGATCAGTATTCAGCTCGCTGAAAATACCTGGTTTCCACCTGACTCCGGCAAGAAAAAATCATCAGCACAGCTTATTGATCAGAAATTACTGGAGATGGCGTTGGCCTGGAGAATTGAGAGGAATTATGACAAGTCGAAGATCCTTGAGCATTATATGAACCGTATATTCTGGGGCCACTCTATCCGCGGGGTGGAATCAGCTTCACGAACCTACTTCGAGAAACCGGCAAGTCGATTGAGCCTCTCCGAGTCAGCCATGCTAGCGGGTATTATTCGAGGGCCGAACGCCTTTTCTCCCTTTAAAAATATCGAAGCTGCCACTCGTGAGCGTGATGTCACCCTGGGAAGAATGGTCAATTATGGCCATATTACGGAGCAGCAGGCTGAGTGGGCAAAAAAACAAAAACTCATTGTCCGACCTAAATATCGACGGGTTGTGATGGATACCTATGTCATGGACGCAGTGCGCCGTGAGTTGGATCGCATTCTTGAGGAACATAACATTGAGTATGGTGGGCTCACCGTCATCACCACGGTTGACCATACCATCCAGCGTGCGGCCGAGCTCTCGATGGAGCGTAATCTTGCCAAGGTGGAGCAAACACCTGGGTATTGGCACCAAACACGTAAGAAGTGGCAAAGCCTATCAGCTGAGAAGCGGGGCAGACCAGCATACGTGCAAGGTGCGTGTGTGGTGATCGAAAACGGGACTGGAGCCGTGCTCACCGTGGTTGGTGGGCGAGATGCCAATGAATCAAAATACAACCGAGCCATTCAGGCAGAGCGTCAAATAGGATCTCTGTTCAAACCCTTTGTTTATCTTGCTGCCTTTAACCGAGGTTTGATGCCCCAGACATGGATACCTGATGGCGCGATCAGGCCCGGTGAGATTGACGGTGCACCGAGATCTTGGTCGCCAGCGAACTCGGATGGAAAGTTTGGCGATTTTATTACCGCAGAGGATGCACTGGTAAGATCACGCAACACGTCCTCAGTGAGGGTGGGGAACTTTGCTGGGCTTGAAGGTGTGAATCAGACGGCGATGGATGTTGGGTTTATTCAGGGCATACCGAAAAATCCATCGAGCTACTTGGGCACTTGGGAAGCGACTCCTTGGCAGGTTGCGAGTGCGTATACTGTTTTTCCTAATAATGGCGATTGGTATAGGCCATATATCATTCAAGAAATACGCAATGCCTCCGGGGAGCGTGTCTACCCGGGCAAGGGTGATTCTGGTAAACTCGTTATCAGTGCGGCAGTTCCCGGTGCTACCTGGAGTATTTCCAATACCTTGCAGCAAGTGGTTGATCGAGGTACGGGAAATCGGGTGAGAACGCTCGGTTACAAGGCACCTTGTGCCGGCAAGACGGGAACGACGGATGACTACAAAGACGCTTGGTTTGCGGGTTATACAGGCACGCTGACTTGCGCGGTTTGGGTGGGGATGGATCGCCCTAAAAAAATTATTAACCGTGGTTATGGCTCGACCTTGGCAGCTCCCATCTGGACAGATGTGATGAAGACGGCGGGTCAGCTTGGCTATGCCACACCTGAGTTTAAGCCATTTCAGCTCAAGCGAGCGCAGTTGTGCCGGTGGTCGGCGAAGCGGGCGACCCGAGGCTGTGATTATCATCGATCATCCTACACAGCGGATATTCCTGCTGACATGCTACCTGCTGAAAACGATTTCTGCGCGGTCCACCCGCTTCGAGCCGTTGCGCCCAACCCTTCCAACCGCTCCAATCGTTTTAAACGGTAATCACCTGATGCGTGTCAGCGGCACACGTTTTGAAACAGCTTACATCCCTCGGCTTCCCTTTAGTAACCATGATTGACGTTCTTATTCATTCACCATTCCCCAAAGAGACAGGGCAGGGGAACGCAATGACGGCTGATCGTACTGAGTTGATTTTACGTGCTGCCGGTTTCGATGTGCAGGTGGAGGCTGAAACCTATCAAGGTGCGGATGCTCGATGCCTAGTCGCACTGAATGCCTGGCGCAGTGCCGGCGTGGTGGCTGAGTTTGACCGCCGAAATCCTGGGCGTCAGGTGGTGGTGGTGGTGACGGGTTCCGATATTAACCATCCAGAGATGGAAGACGAAGGCTCCGAAACGAGGCAAACCATGGAGCGAGCCGACGCATTAGTCACACTGCATGAGGCAGATCTGAAGGTGCTTCCTGAGAGGCTGCAGCACAAAGCCGTCTGTATTTTTCCGAGTGTTCGCTTGGCTGCAGGAATCAAGCACCTCGCTGCGAGTGGTGATCGTTTCGAAGCGGTCATGGCAGGCAATCTGCGTGCTGTGAAAAACCCACAACTTGCCGTCGAGGTGGGCGCTTTGCTGCCGGATGATTCGCCCATTTTCATCAATAGCTATGGTGATGCATCTGCCCAGTTGGCTGCTGAGATGACCCATGCCAGTGCAGAGGTGGAGCATTTCAACTGGTGCGGGAAATTAGATCACGCCACATTGATTGAAAAAATGGCACGTGCACATATATTGCTCAATACCTCTACGGTTGAAGGTGGAGCCAATGCGATCTGTGAGGCGGTGACCATGGGCTTGCCTGTGATTGCTAGTGATATCAGGGGCAATGTGGGCATGCTGGGAGAGGATTATCTGGGCCTTTTCCCGAATGGGGATGCTCAAGCTGCAGTCGGCCTGCTCCAGCGTTGTATTGCAGAGCTGTCTTTTTATCAGGATTTAAAGAAGCAGGTTTCCCAGCGAGCTCCCTTGTTTGACTTTGCTGTGGAATCATCTGCCTGGCTCGATTTGATTCGATTACGGCTGGCACAATAGCTCCTAGGGCTTTACTTGTCGGCCATCTTTCCGTATCAGCGCGGTCGCATTGTTTTGAATTCAACATTGCACATTCACTATTTACCATTCCCCAGATGACCGCTTCCGAGATCCGTCAGAGCTTCCTCGATTTTTTTAAGGAAAAGCAACACAGCGTCGTGCCCTCGGGTTCATTGATGCCGCAAAGTCCAGGTTTGCTTTTTACCAATGCTGGCATGAACCAATTTGTGCCTTATTTCCTCGGAACAGATAAGGCGCCCTATGATCCTCCACGTGCGACCGATACCCAGAAGTGCATTCGTGCAGGGGGCAAGCACAACGACCTCGAGGATGTCGGCTACGATACCTACCACCACACCATGTTTGAGATGCTGGGGAACTGGTCATTTGGTGATTACTTCAAGAAGGAAGCCATCGATTGGGCCTGGGAACTCGTCGTTGAGCGCTGGGGCTTTCCGCCAGAGCGGCTTTACGCCACGGTTTACATGCCGGGTGAGGGGGATCCGGGACAGTTTGACCAAGAGGCTTATGATTTTTGGGCGGCGCTTTTTCTAGCAAAGGGCCTCGATCCGCAACGGCAGATTGTTAATGGTAACGTCAAAGATAACTTCTGGATGATGGGCGAAACTGGTCCTTGCGGCCCTTGTTCTGAGCTGCATGTCGATCTCACGCCAAACGGTGATACTGATGGCAAGCTCGTCAATATGGACTCCGACCTCTGTATTGAGATCTGGAACCTCGTCTTCATTCAATACAATGCTGAAGCTGATGGCTCGTTCCGCGACCTTCCCGCCAAACATGTGGATACGGGCATGGGCTTTGAGCGCGCGGTTTCAATCTACCAAGGCACGGACGGATTTAAGGACTTTTCCAAGAAGCCGACCAACTACGCCACAGACGTCTTTCAGCCGATCTTCCGCAAACTCGAGGAGCTGAGTGGCAAAACCTATCATGACATCTACCCCGATTCGGTCGATGCGGATAAGTCGACGATTTCAGAAGAGGTCAAGGAAGCCATCGCTTTCCGAGTGATTGCTGACCATATCAGGACACTTTCATTTTCTCTGGCAGACGGTATTGTGTTAGGCAATACAGGTCGTAATTATGTGTTGCGCCGGATATTACGTCGGGCTGTGCGCTATGGCAGGACGCTTGGTTTTACCGGTGAGACCCCATTCATGACTGAGCTTGTCGATACCCTCGTCGAGCAGATGTCGGGTGTTTTCCCTGAGCTTAAGCAGCGTCAGCAGGCCATCAAAGATAACCTCAAGCGTGAGGAAGCCAGCTTTAATGAAACGCTGGATCGCGGCCTCGCTAAGTTTGAGGAGAAGGCGGCTGAGGGTGGCAAGGCGCTTGATGGTGCTTTTGCTTTTCAGCTTTATGATACCTTTGGCTTCCCCATTGACCTTACTGAGTTGCTCTGTGCTGAGCGTGGTTTGAGCGTCGACATGCAGAGGTTTGAGCAGCTCATGGAAGAGCAGCGCGAAAAAGGCCGTGCCGCACAGACCAAGGAGCTGATTCGTGCGGCCGATATCGCCACCAGTGCGACCACTGAGTTCACCGGGTTTGAAGAAGACATTACGGAGGCTGCAGTTTTGGAAATTCATCAGCAGCCAGATTGTCTTTTAGTCATTACCGACAAGACGCCTTTTTATGTTGAGATGGGTGGCCAGCTAGGCGACCAGGGAACGCTTATTCATGAGGGCAATGAGTATGCGGTTTCTGCAGTGCAGCAGCTTGGTGATGCCCGTGCGCATGTCCTTGAGCTTGGAACCAAGATTGATGTCGGTGACTCAGTGACCCTGAGTCTGGAAACGGAGCGTCGTCGTCCTATCGAAGCCCACCACACAGCCACGCACCTACTGCATCTTGCTTTGCACGACGTTGTCTCCGAGGACGCGTCTCAACAGGGTTCACTGGTGAGCCGCACACGGCTGCGTTTTGACTTCAACTCCGGCGCGGTAAATGCTGGTGATTTGGAAAAGATCGAAGCGATGGTCAATGGCTGGATCAGCTCAGCAGACACGGTCTCATGGACGGAGGTTGCGCACGCGGACATTCAGGGTCGCAAAGATATCCAGCAGTTCTTTGGTGATAAATATGGTGACATCGTGCGCGTTGTGCAAGTCGGCGGAGGCGCAGGTGATTTAGATGGATACTCGATGGAGCTTTGTGGTGGTGCTCACGTGCGCAATACCAAGGACATCGGCATTTTCAAAATCAAGTCTGAGGGCGCGATCGCATCGGGCATCCGTAGAATTGAAGCGGTGTGCGGTAGTGCCGCCTGGGAATGGATGAGTGAGGAGGTTGAAAAAAGCACCGCTCAGGGCAAAGATTTCCGTGCTAAGCTCGAGAAGGCCAACCAGGCATTGCAAGCCATCGGTCAGGAGCCAGTGCAGCATTCTGAATTCCCTCACATTATGGGTGCACTTCTCGTAGAGGGTGGAGATTTCCACCAAATCAATACCACCTTTAAGCACTACCATGAGCATATTGAGTCCCTGCGTGAAGCTGGGGCGAGGGCAGAAAAGCAATTGAAAAAAGCCCAAGCCGGCGCTGCTGCTCAACTAGCAGACGAGGCGCTTGTCACACTTCTTGAGAGTGGAGCTAATATTGCCGAAGTCTTTGAAGGTCCTGCCAACTTGCTTCAGGAGCTCATCAATGGCTTGAAGAAAAAGCAGTTCACTGGAGCGGCTTTTCTTATTGTCAATGATGGTGAGCGTCTTCACCTAGGAGCTTTCTGTGGCGGTGATGCTCAATCAGCAGGCCTCATGGCAGGTAAGATGATTCAGGAGCTAGGGCCGATTGCAGGGGGCAAAGGCGGTGGTAAGCCGGACATGGCTCGCGGCGCGGCACCCGATCTAGATAAAGCGGATGCAATGCTGCAGGCCGCTCGCAAGCTCGTAGAGTAACTCGGCTAGAAAAGTGCTTTAGCCAAACAGGCTGGTGATCGGCTTACCGTCGACACCACCCATGCGGAAGGGGCGCTTGGAGGGTGAGTTGACAACCTTGTCATGCGGTAATCCCATGGCGTAGGCGATGGTCGCATTGAAGTCCTCAGCGGTGGTTTTTTCTGTGGTAACTTGAGCGCCATTTTCGTCAGTGCTGCCGAAGGGTTGGCCGCCGACAATACCACCACCAGCCATCAGACAGGAGAAGGCTTTTGGGTAATGGTTGCGGCCGGCATTACTTTTGACTTCAGGGGTGCGGCCGAATTCTGTTCCTACAACAACCAGCGTGCTGTCCAGAAGGCCTTTGAGTTCCAAGTCCTTGAGTAAGGCGGATAGTGCCTGATCAAGGACGGGTATCTTATCCTCCATTTGGTTGAAGTTGTCCACGTGCCAGTCAAAGCCGCCAAACTCTACTTCAATGAAACGAACACCACGCTCGACCAAGCGACGTGCCAATAAAACTCCTTTGGAGAAGGTTTGTGCGCCGTATAATAAATGTGCTTCTTTACTTTCTTTACTGAGATCAAACGCTTCGAGATCTTTGCTTTTCATCAGGCGCACAGCAGCATCAAATGCCTCACTGTAGTCGCGAACGTTTTTTTGTGTTTTGAAGTAACGGGCGTCAAACTCGGCATCGAGTTGTTTGCGTAAGGAAAGTTGCTGGTCAAATTCATCCTCGCTCATTTTATGGCGCTTACTGTTTTGTAGTCCAGAGCTAGCGTTCCCGAGAGGTAGAGGAGCGTGCCTAGCCTCCATGAAGCCCGCTCCTGGATGGCTGCTGCTACAATTGACGGTGACAAAGGGTGGTAGCTCGCCACCTTGATTGTTAGCAAGTTGGCTTGCCCATGATCCAGCGGATGGATGTACAATGCTTGATCGTTTAGTGTAGCCCGTGCGCATGTAGTAACGACCTTGAGCATGCGCGCCTTGGGTGGTGCTCATCGATCGGATGAGGGCGACCTTGTCCATCTGTTTGGCAAGCCCAGGTAAACAGTGCCCTAGTTGTATGCCATCGACATTGGTTTGAATGGCACGGCAGTCACCTCTAATTTCAGAGCTAGCCTCAGGCTTGGGGTCGAGGGTGTCGAGGTGGGTCATGCCACCAGACATAAAGAGATAGATGACGCTTTTGGCCTTTGCTCCGCCTGTTGCCATGACGGCAGGATCAGCGGCGCTCGCTTTTTGATTGAAAAAGTTTGCCGCCGCACCTCCGATGGTAAGTCCAAAACAGGACTTGGCCGTGGTCGCAAGAAATCCGCGGCGTGATACTTCATCGAGTTTTAAGTGGTTGTGAGACATGGCTTGTGAGTTAGCCGCTTTAGGGCTGTTTTTGGTTTTTGGTTCTCCGCTCAGGGCAGTTGGCAGTTGGCAGTTGGCAGGTCGTGTTACTGGACAAAGAGGAAGCGTTTCGAGTTGAGCATGGCGCGGGCAAGAGTGGAAAGTTGATTGGTGTTGGTGGTGAGCGGTTCGAGTTGTTGGCGTTCTGTCTCGGTGGGCATGCACCCGTAGATCGAGAGGAACAGGATATTTAGGCGCTGTGAGGCAGAATCGGCCTTGCGCAGTGAAGCGGCAAGCTGGCCCTTGCCGTCTGTCAGTTTGGCAACTTCACGGCCATTGAGTAGTGTCAGTGCCTGTGGTGTCGATGCCAGGCTATGGGAGGCATCAGGTGTCATGCGGTCAGATGACCCGAACTGGCGCAAAAAAGTACCGGGTCTTGATGGCGAGCTTTGCTCAGAGGACCTCATGTTCTGCCTTGGCTTGGTGCGCATTTTGTTTTGCATCATGCTAGCAGCCATCATGCTGCTGCTTTGCTGATTGATTTTTTTGGAATCATTCACTTTGTTTCTGGCTTCTTGGTCGAGCTCTTTGGCTTGTTCGGTGTTACCTTCCGCACGAGCTCGTGACGCCTTAATGCGTAGTTTTGTGGCTTCTGCACGAGCAGCATAAATACGTTCTTCTAATGCATCAGTTTCTTGGTTGAGCTTGATGAGTTCTGGCATGGTCATGCTGAAGAGCTTGTCCACACTTTGCACATAGCTATTCCAGCGGTATGCCAGAGATTCATTTTTATGTTGGTCTTGGTTGCCGAATTCTAGTGTCAGAAAAGAATCGTGGATCTCTTCTGCGGACATCCTGCGCAAGACAGGCCCTTGGAAATCATGCTGTCCGCCCATCTTTGCTTCCTCCACACAGGCTGAACTTTCAAACAGCCGAGTGTGGTAAAGTACACGCATGAATTGTTTGGTGTCATATTGAGTAGCGCGCATGATCTCGCACAAGTAATCGAGAAGTTCTGGGTGGGAAATGCGCTTGGTGTCTGACCAATCATCGAGCGGGTCGACAATACCGCGGCCAAATACCTCCGCCCAGAGACGGTTGACGATGACCTTGGTAAAGAGCGGGTTTTCTGAGGAAGTTACCCAATGGGCAAATGCCTCACGGCGCTGATCAAGGGGGACGTCGTCTGAAATAGCCTCTCCAAAGAGGGTTTTGGGGATGAGGATGTCACCAGGTTTACCGTCGTTGTATTGATAGTCTTTGGGGAGGCGCAGTGTTTTTTTAGGGTCTTCACTGACCGCTACTTTGCCGAAGTCTTTAAAGAGAGAGCTGTAGTCTTTGTAGTATTTACCAGCAGCACCTTTTTTCCTCATGGCCAACTTGCGAGACTTCTCACCCTGTTGGCCCTTTAATTTACCGTCTTTCTCAAAGGAGTATTTAACGAGCTTGCTTAGTAGGTGCTTGGCAGCATCGCTTTTGTAGGTGGTATTACCGATGAAAGCGGCGAGCTCAAAATATTGTTTCTGAGTCCAGTCATCAAATGGATGGTCATGGCACTGAGCGCAGCCAATTTGTGTGCCGAGGAAGACCTCGGTCGTGTTGCTGACATTGTCTAAGAGCATTTCACGATCGCGCAGATAATATCCTACTGCGGCATCGTCGGAGACCATGCCGTTGGAAGAGAGCATGGCATGGACAAAATCATCATAAGGCATGTTTTGGTCAACGGCCTTGTGGATCCAGACGTGCCATCCGAGGCCATGTTTATCGAGGTTGGTCTGCACCCGTAGCAAGTCTGCCCAGAAATTAAACATGCGGCTTTTGTATCCCTCTGAGTCAATAAGGGTGTCGACGAGCTTGCGGCGTTTATCCTGAGAGCCGTCGTTGATGAATGAGCCGGCTTCTTCAGCGGTGGGTATGCGTCCTGTGATGTTGATGTAGGTGCGCCGCAAGAACGTGGCATCATCGATAATCGAATTCGCCTCGATTTTTTTTTCTTTAAGATGCCCCGCAATAAACAGGTCGATCTGATTGCTGGTGCTCCGAATCGTTTGCTGAGTAAGGGGCTCAACAGAGAAGCCGATCGTGATCACGAGGTAGTATATTCCTGTGAATGCAAGTAATCGGTTCATGTGTAACATGGTGGACAATCTGACGATGAAACAAGCCAGATTAGGAATAGTTGCTAAAAAACAACGATTTGTGAATGAGATTCCCTTTCGGAAGAGAATGGGGGCGCCAGAAAGTCGGTTTCGCAAGTGATGATCATGGCATCGGCGCGAGTAACTGAGTGAGTGTATCGTCGTCGAGCTTGAGCTGATTGATGGAGGATGTGAGAATGGAGTCAGCGACGTTTGATTTTTTTCGCTGCATTTGTTGGATGCGTTGCTCCACGGTGCCTTTGCAAATCAGCTTGTGCACAAACACGGGTTTGTCTTGCCCAATGCGGTAGGCGCGGTCCGTGGCTTGATTTTCAACCGCTGGATTCCACCAAGGGTCGTAATGAATGACGGTGTCGGCATTGGTGAGGGTGAGCCCAGTGCCGCCTGCCTTGAGCGAGATAAGAAAGACCTCGGCCTCGCCGGCCTGGAATTTTTCAACCAGATCCTGCCGGTTTTTGCTCGCTCCGGTAAGTTTGAGATAGCTGGTTTGTTGCTCGATAAGGTATTCTTCAATGATGTCTAACATCGATGTGAACTGCGAGAATAGCAGCACCTTGCGGTTTTCTTTTTTTAGGGTTTCGAGCAGTTCTTTGAGGTAGTTGAACTTGGCAGACTGCCTTGGTCCCTGTGAAATATTTTCTGATACCGGATCTGATCCTTTATTAGCGATTAAGTCTTGGTGACAGCAGATTTGGCGCAGCTTAAGCAAGGCATCCAGAAAGACGATTTGAGCTTCTTGGCCGCGGATAGCAAGTGCTTGGCGAACGTGTTTATCCATGGTGGAGCGCACGGTTTCGTAGAGATCTTTTTCGTCTGTTCCCAGTTCGATAAGGTGCGGAATTTCTGTTTTTGGTGGCAGCTCAGTGGCGACCTGATCCTTGGTGCGGCGCAGAATTAATATCCCGATTTTATGAGCCAGCGCATCGGCACGTTGCTGATTACCCTCTTTTTCGATAGGTGTGCGGAAGGTTTCGCGGAAAGTCTCGGCATTGCCGAGTAGACCTGGCATCAGAAAATCAAAGAGACTCCAAAGCTCGCCAAGATGGTTTTCGATAGGGGTGCCCGATAGGCACAAGCGATGACGGGCATCGAGCTGACGAACGGCCTGAGAGACTTGAGCGGCCGGATTTTTAATGTGCTGGGCCTCGTCAAGCACCAGCAGGTGGAAACGCTGTTGGCTGAATTGCTCGAGATCACGGTGCAGCAGGGCATAGGAGGTAAGCGCGATATCCGTATCGGAGAGATCAGAGAAACGACGATGACGGTCAGCGCCCTGAAGGATGGTGACCTTGAGTGAAGGGGCAAATTGAGCGGCCTCACGCTGCCAGTTTTCTACGACGCTTGTGGGGGCGACGACTAAATTAGGCAAGGTGTTGCCTTTTTGTTTTTCAGCTAAGATGTGCGTTAGCGTCTGCATGGTTTTGCCCAGCCCCATATCGTCAGCCAAAACGCCGTGAAGTCCATGACTAGCAAGGAACTGCATCCACTCATAGCCCTCGCGTTGGTAGCTGCGTAGCGTTGCCTTGAGTGTGTCTGGAACGCTTACCTGCTCCTGCTTGAGGGAGGAGTTGCGCAGGGCTTCGATTTCTTTGGGTAATAAGAATTCGGGATCCTCTTCGCTGAGTATTTCGGAAAGTGAGGCGGCCTCTATTTTGTGAAGCTTCACGGCTTTACCATTGAAATTAAAATCCATCAGCTCGCCGAGGTGCTTGAGGATGCGGCGGAAGCGGCCTACCGGTAAGGTGATGCCACGGCCAGCGTGTTCTCCTCCTGTCAGGAAAACGAGGAATTCTTGACCGTCAGGCATGCCCTCAGTGAGTTTGAGGAAATTGTATTCAACCAGAGTGGCCAGAATAGGCTGCAGATCCATTGCCTGACCATCGACCTCGAAGCCAGCAGAGAGGCTGAACCAACCCCTGCCTTCATCGATGAATTCAGCTCGCCAGCTGGAGGCTTCAAACTTAAGTGGCGGGTGGATAGCTCCTGGTGCGATGGTGACTTGCCAGCCTCGTTTCTCGAGTGCGGTAATGGCTTCGTGGTGAAAGCGTTGCCAGTAGAGCGAGGGTTGCCATTGCTTATGGTCAGGTGACCAGAGCGTGCCCTCTTGATGAGGAATTGAGAGTTTTTTCAGTGATGGCGGTGGTTGTTCAGCACCTGGCAGGAGATCGAGAGCGTAGAGGGTCTGCAGGGCGGTCATTTCAGCCGCTCGCTGACGTGGTTTGCGGATGTTGCCTGCAGGATCAAGCGGGTATTTATCTTTGTCGTAGATCGCGTGCGCAGTCGCATAGACATCAGGCAGCCAGTTAAAGTTTGTGCCTTGAGGGCGTTTTTCGATGTGGAGTTGAAAGGCTACCTTGGCTTCAGAGTTTGAGTCGCTTTGGCTTGTCAGTGATGGGGTGGTGGGGGTGGAGGGAGGGGTGGCTTGTTGATGGAGAGTTTTTGTTGGTGGCTGATCAGTGATTTCTCCGTAGGCGCTTTCCAGCCTGCCTGGCCGTGTCAGGTGTTCGAGTGCAGCTGCGGCATGCTCGCAACAGACGCCAACAGAACACGTGCAAGAGGCATCGAGCTGCATTACGCTGCCTTCCTGCCATAGAGCAATGGTGGTTTCCTCCTGGTGGCCAGAGCGCTCCATCACGGATGCGGTGATCTCAATATCCCCTGTATCCAATTCCTCAATGAGGCAGCTGGTGACCTGCTTGGCACGGGCTATTTTATAGCCTGCGGCAAGGTGTGAACCTGAAAAAGTGGTTTTCCAATCTGCTGAGGAGAGGAAGAGCTGGATGGAGTCTCGGTTGAGTCCTTTATCGATCATCGTATCGCTTTCGACTTCTCGGGATGATTCTTTTGTCTCCGAGTTCACCACTTTTTAACAGAGACTTTTTAGCTGCCTGAGGTTTGGGTGCGGTTTTTCCGAGTGAGGTTTTTGGTGCCGGCTTTGGGGTTTTTAACGTTACGCCGTAATGCTTGGCCATATCGAGAAGCATTTTATAGGCATCTTGCTGCCCCGACTGATCAGTGGCCTGTTTGATCTTTTTTCCAAGTGTGCGGTAGTAAGTTTTTTCATCGTAATGGGATGAGAGGTCGAGCTCGGCGATGGGTGAGAGCACCCACATGCGATATGAGGCCTCAAAGGCCTCCTCGTGATGTTCTTTCGCTTGTTCGATGAGAAAGAGATTAGCGTCGTCATTATAGTCTTCGGCAAGCTCGATGAAGCGGGTTTTCTGCTCACTACTAGTGTTGGCTTTTTGCACGTATTTATTGGCGACCCAGCCACAGCCGCAAAGAATGATGATGAGTAAAATGAATGAATCTTTCATAGTTGCAAAATCCTCTCAGATTGCGGCTCTGAAGGCAAGTGTGGAGGTTTGTTGCAGGTGGAAGCCCTAGATATCGGGTTCATTAACGCCAGAAAAGCAGCAATTTTTATTATTTAACATATATTAATCATTGCTGTATGCGCTGCTTTTCCACATACTAAAGGGGAGATCATTACATCGTGAACCATGTAAATCATTCAATCTCTGCATGTCTGATACATTCAACATATTGATTGCCTGTGGCGGTACTGGGGGGCACCTGTTTCCTGGTGTTGCTGTTGCCGAGGAGTTGGATAGGCGCGGCCACAAGGTATTGCTGTTAATTTCAGAGAAGAAGGTAGACGCCCAAGGGGCTAAAAAATACGGCAGATTGGCATTTCATACGGTGCCTGCCATAGCAAAGCCCTCGAGCTTGTCGCCGAAGATGATTCCTTTTCTTTTCAAACTCTGGCGCACCGTGCGTCAGTGCCGCAAAATCCTGCTGCAGAATCAATGTGATGTCGTGCTCGGTATGGGAGGCTTCACTTCTCTGCCTCCTGTGCTCGCTGGTAAAAAACTCGGCCTCATGACTTACGTGCACGATTCTAATGCTCTACCGGGTAAGGCGAACCGTACCACAGCACGCTGGTGCCGTAAGGTGCTTCTGGGAATGGAGGCGGCATCTTCCTATTTTGCTGATGCAGAGGTGGTTGTTACGGGCACTCCGGTGCGGCATGAACTCACTTCACTTCCGGAGCGGGCAGATGCACGCAAGGCATTTGGCATGGATACTGGCGGGCCTGCGGTTTTGGTGATGGGTGGTAGTCAGGGGGCTCAAACATTGAACACGCTCATTATCGACGCCGCTAAGGCGATGCCCGGGCTGCAGTTTATCCATATCACTGGAGCCTATGATTTTGATCGAGTCAAAACCCTAGTGGGTAAACGTGAAGGCTACCGCGTGCTTGAGTTTTGTGATGATATGGCGACTGCTTATGCTGCGTGTGATGTTGCTGTTTGCCGGTCTGGAGCATCAAGCATGACGGAGCTTGCTTATGTGGCGATGCCATCAATTCTCGTTCCCTATCCTCACGCAGCTGATGATCACCAGACGGTCAACGCTCAGGTTTTTGAGACTGCCGGCGCTGCTGTTCTCAGGCAAGAAGCTGGGCTCGATGCGGGTCAGTTGGTGGCTGACCTCAGCAAGATGGTTGAAGATGACGAGTATAGAAAAGCCATGTCGACACAGGCAGCGGCCCTTTCCGTTCGCGATGCTGACGCGAAAATTTGCGATCTGATCACTGTCGATGTGATGACCAAATAAGGCAGCCAATTTCCAGATATAAAAACCGAGTATGAATATTGATGAGCTTAGCAAACGATTAACCGACCGAGAGAACCCCTTGAGGGTCCACCTCATAGGGGTGGCGGGCTCTGGAATGAGTGGCTTGGCATTGTTGTTGTTGGGCATGGGTCACCATGTCAGCGGTTCGGATATGGTCACCAGCGGCGAAACCCAGCGCATGCAGGGTTTAGGTTTGAACTTCTCTAGTCCCCATCGCGCAGATGAAGTGCATGGTGCCGATGTGGTGGTGTATTCATCTGCTGTTCGTGAAGAGAATGTTGCCCGCGCTGAGGCGCGAGCTCAGGGTATTCCCTGTATCAGAAGAGCAGAGTGCTTGGCAGCGATCCTGCACACCAGGCAAGGTGTGATTATTTCTGGCACGCATGGTAAAACCACGACCTCGGCGATGTGCGCGCATGTTTTGAGGCGTGGCGGCATGATGCCGTGTCACTACGTGGGTGCTGAGATCCCCGTATTGGGTAACAATGCTCATTGGGAGGAAGATTGTGAGGTGATGATCGCAGAGGGTGATGAGAGTGACGGAACCCTTGCGCTTTATCACCCGCAACACGCGGTCGTCCTTAACATCGAGGAGGAGCATTTGGATTTTTATCGTGATATTGATCACATCAAGGAGGTCTTCACCACATTGCTTGATCAGACGGCTGGCAACAAAATCTATTTTGCAGGCTGCCCCGTGGCCAGTGAGCTATGTGCAAGCCGTGAGGGCGCGTTGTCTTATGGCTGGCACGATGCTGATTTCACGGCCAGTGAAATCCACGAAAGTGGCGGCATGGTGTCATTCGATGTCGTCAAAAAAGGCGAACGGTTGGGAAGGGTAGAGCTAGGCATTCCCGGTAGACACAACGTGCTCAATGCACTGGCCGCGATCACCGTTGCCGATACCTTGAAGGTTGATTTTCAGCTCGTGGCACGTGCCCTGGCAACCTTTGCAGGTGCACGTAGAAGATTTGAAAATAAGTATGTCTCGTCCCATTTGCGTATTATCGATGACTACGGTCACCATCCCACCGAGGTCGAGGCCACGCTGCAAACGGCGCGTTCACTGAAGCCCGGGCGCATGGTGGTTGTTTTTCAGCCGCATCGCTATAGTCGCACGCAGAAGTTAGCCGATGATTTTGGCAAGGCCCTGCAGGATGCGGATCTTGTTTTTGTCACCGATATTTACCCAGCGAGTGAGCTGCCGATTGAGGGGGTGACTGCGCAAACCATTGTGGATGCCATTGCGGCACATGGGAACGTTCCTGCTCAGGTAGTAGGTCCAATTCGGAATGCTCACCACGTCGTTGGCAATGCCCTCAAGTCAGGTGACTTGCTGCTTACTTTGGGTGCGGGTAACGTGCACGAGATCGGCACAAAAATCGCGCGTGATATGGCAGTCATCGAGGAAATAACGCGTTGCTGTGAAGAGGGAAGCGAGCAAGAAGAAGGATCCTTACTCAAAGCAAAGCTTTACGAGCCGATGAATCGTCACACCACGATCCTATGTGGTGGGCCGGCGCAGTATTGGCTAGAGCCGCACACCTTTGAAGCGTTCTCAAGGATCGTCAAATACTGCCGAGACCGTGGCATTCCGCAACGCATCGTTGGACGAGGTTCTAACCTATTGGTCAGGGATGGCGGCATACGTGGCGCAGTTATTCACCCCGTTGGAGGTGATTTCTCTGAAGTCTGCGTTGAGGGCGATGTGATCGTATCAGGAGTGGGTGCGAGGTTTAAAAAAATAGCAAGTGTAGCCGCGGCCAATGGATTGACTGGAATGGAGTGGATGGAGGGCATTCCGGGGAATGTTGGTGGTGGTTTGCGAATGAATGCAGGGGCGATGGGAATAGAAACCTTTGATCAGGTCGTCGAGGTGACCTTTCTTGATGAGGACGGAGAAATCAGAAAGCGTGGCGCTGAGGAGATCAAGGCGCTTTACCGTAATGTGCCAGAACTGCGCAGAAACTATGCTCTCGAAGCGAGCTTTCAGGCGGAAGTTTCAGGTCCTGAATTGATCGAGGAGCGCACTCGGGAATCAAAGCAGAAAAGGCGATCATCTCAGCCTATCGCAGCGAGTGCCGGATGTATTTTCAAAAACCCAGAACAGATACCTGCGGGGAAACTTGTCGATGAGTTGGGCTTAAAGGAGGCATCTGTCGGCAAAGCCCAGGTATCCAGCGAGCATGGAAACTTCATTGTTAATCGAGGCAAGGCGAGCTCCTCGGATGTTCTTGGTTTGATCGACCACATCCGGCGGGAGGCCAAGGCTCAGCGAGAGATCAACCTGGAGACGGAAGTCCAAATCATCGGAGACGATGAGTTTACATTTTAAACCAAGGCAAAAATTTTAAGAGAAGCATATGAATAAAGAGATACTCATCGCTGTAATCATGGGCGGTCCCGGATCCGAACGGGAGGTGTCACTGGCATCCGGTCATGCGGTTTTGGCAGCGCTCAAGGAACAGGGATTAAATGCCGTTGCGGTTGATGTAACGGGTCACTCATTCGAGCTGCCCACGGGAACGGGACTTTGTTTTAACACCATTCACGGGACTTTTGGTGAGGATGGTGAAGTGCAGACAATTCTCGAAAGCATGCAAATGCCTTACACCGGTGCCGGCAGAGAGAGTAGCAAGGTTGCTTTTGACAAGGTTGCCAGTAAAGAAGTCTTTCTAGCTCACGGGGTGCCAACACCTGTATCGGAAATCGTTGATTGTTCAGGCGGTGCCAAGCTTCCCGTAATGTCACTACCTTACGTGGTCAAACCGCCTTGTGAGGGTTCCAGTGTCGGTGTGCATATTGTGCGTGATCAGTCTGAAGCCACAGCGGCCATGGAGGACGCAGCAAAATATGGTGATCAGGTTTTGGTGGAGCAGTATATTGAGGGTTTAGAATTAACGGTGGGTGTATTGGATGGTGTTGCCTTACCCATCGTCCATATCGCGCCCCGCAGTGGGTTTTATGATATGAAAAACAAGTATCCGTGGCTCAACGATGATGGCGGCACGGATTACTACTGCCCAGCTGATCTGGATGAGGCGACGACGTTAGCGGTTCAGGATGCAGCCCTTGCTGCCCACTGTGCTCTAGGCATTGAAATATATTCACGGGTAGATGTCTTACTGGACAAAGAGGGTAGGCCGTACGTTCTCGAGGCGAATACCATTCCCGGCATGACGGCTAGCAGCCTGTTGCCCAAGGCGGCTCAAGTAGCCGGTTACGAATTTGGCCCCTTATGTGAAACCATCGCCGATATCTCCCTTAAACACCGAACCTAGAATACGACCATGGCAAGATCAAGAGCTCGAAGAAAAACCACCGCTGTCCAACGCAATGTGCGCCAAGGAGGAGACCTCCAGCGCTTGCATATTAAGGTGAGCTCACCTCGAATCGTGATGTATCAAGTCATGCGAGGTATGGGCAAAGGTTTGAAATACTTCACATGCCTTGTTCTGTTAGGCTCTGCTGTATACGGGGGCTATCGAGGTGTTGAGAGGCTATTCTTGAAAAATGAAAAATACGACCTTCGGGAAATCGACCTGCAGACCAATGGCTACCTCGATCACACAAGGGTGGTGGATTTGGCGGGCATTGATTTGAATGCAACTATTTTTGCTGTTAACATTGAGGGTGTCCGTGACAGCTTGAGCGCTTTGCCTGAGGTCGTGCACTGTGAAGTCGAGCGCCGCCTTCCTGGAACACTCAAAATTAAAATTCAAGAGCGTGTTCCTGTGGCTTGGATTCATTGTGAGCCTGTCGGTTTCTTAGGGTGTCAACCCGATGGTGTATTGATTGATGAAAATGGCATTACCTTTCCTTGCGAAGGAGGCTTATGGCAAGCGTCAAAAGATCTGCCGGTCATCACCATCAGGACAGCTAAAAGCGAAAACTTTGTACACGGGAGTGAGGCAGAGCACATCGACTTAACGAGAGCTCTACATCTCATGAAAACAGTTAGCGAGGCCGACGTCCGTGAGGAGTGGTTAGCTAGGCAAATTGAGCTGATCAATGATTACTCGATGGAGCTCGTATGCAACGACGGATCAAGAGCTGTCTTTGGTATGTATGATCATGTGCGTCAGGTTGAGGATTTCATCACGATTCACGAGCACTGCTTGGCAGAAAACATTAAGAGTGGAGGTGCTGAAGGGAAACATAAGATCAAACAGATGAACTTGATGCCTAAAATGAATATTCCCGTTGAATTTGAAAAACAGACGGCCCCACTAGATAAGCCAGTGCTCATCAAACCTCGCATACCGACGATTCACTAGAGGCCTCATTCACATTTCTATCAACCTGATCTCAAGCTCATTGACACCCACCTCATTCGATGGCATTTCATCGATAATACTAAATTAACACCTTTTCTATTCACCCAATGGCAAAATCAAAAATACATGTAGGCCTCGAAATTGGTACTACCAAAACCTGCATGGTAGTTGGCGAGGTGAAGCCTGATGGCTCTGTTAAGATTCTTGGTGTAGGGGAAACCCGCAGTGCCGGCGTCAGAAAAGGTGAAATCACAGATTATCCGCAGGCAAGGGCTGGCGTTAAAGAGGCTCTGCTTCAAGCTGAGGATATATGTGATGTAGACATTAGTAGCGTGCTGTTATCCGTTACCGGATTACATATCGAGGGTGTCAACAACCGTGGAACCTATCGTTTGCCCGATGAGGAGGAAGAAGTGCATCATGGGCACCTTGCTGAGGCTACAGAGATAGCGCGTGATCTGGCAATTCCCGGTGACCACGTATATCTGCACAACTTCATCCGTCATTATCGCCTAGATGGGCAAGAGCATGCTGTAAGCCCAGTGGGGTTACTGGGGCGTTCACTCGAAGTCGACTTTCACATTGTGCATGGTGTTCGGACTCGTATTCAGAACAGTATTAAATGTGTGAGGGAAATTCCACTTGATGTAGACGACGTTGTATTTGCTCCCATTGCGACAGCTCAAGTGGCATTGGATAGAGAGCACAAAGATGCTGGTGCGCTAGTCATCGATATCGGCGGCGGTACCGCGGATTATGTGTTGTATCTGAAAGGGGCTATCGCGGCATCTGGCTGTATTCCCGTGGGAGGGGATCACATCACCAACGACATCCATTTGGTCACAAAAATCCCGTTAAGTCGTGCTGAAGATTTAAAGAAAACAGAGGGTGATTGCTCCGGTGATGCAGCTAGAGGTATTGGTACCGTTTCCGTCAAGGATGACCAGGGCCTTGTTGAAGGCCAGATCAAGCGTTCACTGCTCAATGAAATTATCCATGGGCGGTTGGAGGAAACGCTAAGGCTTATCCGTGATCGGCTTCCAGAAGATGCCCTGCAAGGTATTGGCTCAGGAGTATTTTTAACAGGTGGTACTAGCCGTATGCGCGGGCTTACTGAGCTTGCTAATGAGGTTTTTGGGCTTTCCATTTACGTCGCAGACCAAGTTAACATGAGTGGTGTGCACGCCAGTTTCCGTGACCCTCAATACTCCACAGCTGTTGGGCTTATACGTTACGCTCAGATTCTTGATGCAGAGCGAGAAGCTGGATCTGGAAGTTTTCTTGGACGTGTGCTGAAATTATTTTGGCCCTTTGGTAGCTAGTCTAACATGCTTCTTTAAGCATACCGAGGGTTAGAAAACAGCCTGCTTGCTTGCATCTGTGTGGGTCTTGCCCTTGAATAGTATTATGAAGATTAAATTTTGTGGTGCTGCAGGTACTACGACGGGTTCTCAGCACCTGTTAGAGGTCAACGGTAAGCGTATTCTACTCGATTGTGGTCTTTACCAGGGTCGGAGGAATGATGCCTATGAGATTAATTGCTGCTTTCCTTATTTTGACCCTAAGGACATCGATTGTGTGGTTCTCTCTCATGCGCATATTGATCACTCGGGAAACTTGCCTAATCTCTGTAGTAAAGGTTTTGATGGCAATATTTACGCTACATTTGCCACCCGTGACCTGTGTCAGGTCATGCTTAAGGACAGTGCCCATATTCAAGAAAGTGATACCAAGTGGCTCAATAAGCATCTGAAAAAAAAGAACAAACCCCTTATTAAACCACTTTACGGGGCAAGAGACGCGGAAAAGTGCCTCAGACAATTTGTCAATGTTGGCTATGAGCGGCCGATGATAATTGCTCCAGGGGTGACCATGTGGTTTTATGATGCCGGCCATATTTTGGGCAGTGCTCAGATTTTATTGGAGATCGAAGATGAGGAAGACGGTGAGACCAAGCGCTTCCTTTTTTCTGGTGATGTTGGTCGGGGAGGTAATGACCTGCTGAATGACCCGGTGCCGGCGAAAGATATTGATTACTTGCTGATGGAAAGCACCTATGGTGGTCGGGAGCATGAGCTTGGAACGGGAGCTGATGACAGCATTGCTGATGTGCTGAATGCCGCCATCAAGCGTGGCGGTAAAATCATCATTCCGTGTTTCGCCGTGGAGCGGACTCAGCAGATTCTCTACGTCTTACACCAGCTGTTTGAAGAAGGGCGCGTGCCAGAGATCCCCGTGTTTGTCGATAGCCCACTGGCAGTCAATGCTACGGAAATTTTCCGCCTACACCCGGAGTGCTTCAACCAAGAGGTGAACGATTTCCTCTATGAAAAGCGTAACCCGTTCGGCTTTGAGGGGCTCACTCTGATTAGGTCGGTGGCTAAATCAAAAGAGCTCAATGATAGTAAAAAACAGGGGATCATTATCTCGGCCTCAGGTATGTGTGAAGCGGGTCGTATTCTGCATCATTTGAAAAACGGTATTGCTAACCCGAATAATACCATTCTCTTTGTAGGTTATTGTGCGGAGAATACCTTGGGCTGGAAAATACGCCATCGTCTCCCGGAGGTGAATATTTTTGGGCAGCCCTATAAGCTGCTCGCCCACGTTGAGATCATGGATTCGTTCTCTGGTCATGCAGACAACTCTGAGCTTATCGATTATTTTAAAGCCACCACAGGAACCAAGAAAAAGGTGTGGCTTATCCACGGCGAGCAATCTCGTTCGGAGCTTTTGCAAAAGGAGCTCAAAGGCATTCACAATGGTGATGTTGAACTCGGTGTCTTGGGTAAGGAAATTAGCTTCTAGTGTCTGAGCGGCTTTGGCGCAAAGCGCGATTAGCTATGGAATACAGCGCATGCTTCACACGTATGATGTCGCAGTTTTAAATCCTGCACTGCGCACCATTCATTTTGGGCTTAACTTAACCTCTGACTAACCCCTTATCACCTACAAAAGCAGCTCCACACACTGCAGGTTTTAATATGGAACCGAGACATTATCTTGAAGAAATCTTTCCACCTTAGGCAGCTTTCTCTAGCTGCATCGTCTTTAGATGCTTATAGCCGACCAGCTTTTGACTGTCTTCATCCCAGAGCCGCAGCTTAAGTGATTTTAAACTGGTGCGCAGTGTGAGTTCTGGCACTTGCTGGAAGAACGGCTCTGCATTGTGGCATTGCTCCAAGGAATAGTTGGGGATGCGAGAGCTCAGGTGGTGAATGTGGTGATAGCCGATGTTACCTGAGAACCATTGCAGGATTTTGGGTAGTTTGTAGAACGAGCTGCCTTTCATGGCGGAGTGTGTGTAGTCCCACTCTTCGCCGCTGCGCCAATAGGTGTCCTCGAATTGATGCTGCACATAAAACAGCCACACGCCGAGTGTGCTCGCGACCGCTGTGACGGTTAGTTGTATCAATAAGTAATTCCAGAAACCAAATAGGGAACTCATGGCGATCGCATAAACGAGGATGGTTGCATTCATTGCCCATACGGAACGCTTATCGAGCTTGCTGGCGTTGGCGTAAGCGACGCGTTGATAAAAGATGAATAGGCCGAGTGGAATGAGGCCGAAGAGCACAAAAGGGTTGCGCGTGAGTCGGTAAAAGAAGCGTTCCCTGCGCGGGGCTGCTAGATATTCTTTGACCGTCATCGTCCATACGTCGCCGATGCCACGCTGATCGAGGTTTCCAGAACTGCCGTGATGGACCGCATGTTGCCAGCGCCAATGACGATAAGGCGTCAGTGTTAGCAGGCCTGAAATAAAGCCGACGATATTATTGGCCTTTTTTGAGCGAAAGTAGGAGCCATGGCCACAGTCGTGAAAGATGATGAAGACGCGGACGAGGAATAGCCCAGCCAGGAGCGCAAGTGCGATGGTCAGCACCCAAGAGACTGTCATCGTGAAATACATGAGAGCCCAGAGGCCGATGTAGGGGATCCCGGTATTGATTATTTGCCAGACGCTTTTCTTCAGGCAAGGCTGTCGGTATTGCGCCACGATCTTACGCCATGAGATTGGCGCCTCGACCTCTTTGGGTAGGGTGGGGGGTGTTTCGGCCGAAGCTGAATGATTGGTCTGGGTGTCCATTTTATAGGTGACAGGTAATTATATGAAAGTGATTGCGAATGAAAGTTGCATCTAAAACTTCAAGGGCTTGTTGCTCAGTGATGTGCACAAGGTAGAGGCTTAGACTGCGGCTTAACGATCCGCCGAACCCTCAACCAGCTGGGTGTGTGAACGAGCGAGACGATACACCTGCTTGCCACCCATGCAAGCACCTCCGAGCACTTCCATCAAAAGAAAATTCCTAGCGGTGGCCTGGGCATGTCGTGATCAGCGTCGAGTAGTCGACCCATGTCGCTGGGACGTCCAGTGTGGTTTTCACCTGGTGGACCTGCGTTCGCGTTGCACGATGGTTGCGAAGCGATCAAGGGCGACCAATCAACCGCCTCCCCGTAAATCAACGCTGAGGCAGGGATGGTAAGTCATCATCGTAATCAAAATCATCTTTGCTGGGTAACAATGAGTTTTGATCTCCTGGGAGCCAAGGCAGGGGATGATTGTATTGCGGTGAAATATGATCGCCGTGAATACTGTTTAATCTGCGCGGAGATGCCTGCTGATCGATTACCTCGCCCTTGTAGACGAGCTCTACGACATAACCAAAGAACTCTCGCCGCCCGAATAAATGTGCCTCGGCACGGTCTGCCTCTGGAATCGCATAGGAAAAATGCACCGTCTCTTCGCGACTTGCTCCTTTCCAATCCGCTGGCTCGTCCCAAGAATAATCGATTTTGGCAAGGGAACTGGCCTTTTTAATTTCGCCACCATTGAGCCTATCATAGAAATGAACCTGCACATGAACATCTGCTGGATTGATGGCTTTGTCTGGTCTGGCAAGAATAGTGACCGCCACATTAGTCTGTTTGCTAGCCATTGCTCCATTGCCTGGGCGTGCATTCATCGGGCCAATCGATATGACGGGCCTGTGCGCATGGGCAACATCCATGCCCTTGGTTAACTTCTTGGCGGAGAGTCTAAAATAGGCTCCGGCCTTGATGCCCATTTGCTGCACTTGTTGGTATTGGTCCGCAGCTTTGGTATACAAACCCATTTCCTCAAAGAGTAAGCCTTTATGGTAAATGACCGCTGCTTCAGAGGGGTCACGGCGGGCGGCTTCGTCAAGCTTGAGCATGGCGCGCATCATATCGCCATCGAGCTGAAGAGCGCGGGATTCACGCACAAGCCGCTCGGCGACAGGATCGGCAATCATGCTAGAACCATACCCTGAGGGGGTCACGGTAATCGCAGTGTCTGATCCGGTGCCTCCGGTGGTCGCTGGCACCGTTACTACTTGAGTTGTTGAGCTTGAATCAGTGGTCGTTGGGGTTGATGGGGAATGAGGTCCAACACTGGCAAGGATTTCGTCAAGGCTCCTGAGTTTTGTGGGTTCAGGTTGGCTCACCCTGACGGGTAGACTGACAGTTTTTGGCACAGCTTTTGTGACAGCCTTTGGGGAAGCTGCCACCGTTCTTTCTGATGTGAAGGCAGCACCTATGGTGATGAGCTGTGCAAATGCGAGCAGGGCAAGAAGCCAGCATGCAATGAGGAACGTTGGCCTAGAAGATGGATTGCCCGCCGATTGCCTGACGGGCGGATTTTCACTATAGGATCCTTGTGTTTGCATCTAATCAATGAACTTCTATCTCAGCTGGACATAATAGTCTTGGAGTCGCAACGAGTCAATGGGGGAAAATTGTCCAGGGCAGGGGCCTGTAGCTCTGAGTCAGTGAGTGCCCTAGCGATGGCATGTATGACAAATGTCACATCAGCCGCAGTATGCATGGAACGGCGCCTCGAGTCTTTCAGCATCGCGTTGAGAGGCAGATAAGATCTTGGTCAGCTCAGGCTTTCCAGTCGAGAGCCCCTTTTTTGAGGGCATAGACATAGGCTACGGTGAGTATGCCTACAAATCCACAAACGCTGTAAAATGCCATATTTCCTGTGGCGGTAAGCTCACGGAATTGCACGGCCCATGGATAAAGGAACACAACCTCGATATCAAAAATGACAAACAACATCGCCACGAGGTAAAACTTTACACTGAATCGAGGTGCGCCGTCGCCAATGGGAAGCATGCCGCACTCATAGGGAGTGTCCTTGAATGAGTTTTTGCTGCCTTTTTTGCCCAGGAGAACACTCATGATGAGCATGCTGGCACAAAATCCGATAGCGACCATGGCCTGCATGACAACGGGTAAGTAATTCTCGATCATCGTTTTGAATATACAGTAGTTACTGAGTAATGGTGTTAAGCAGCGCAGCTAAAAAGAAAACCCGCACCACCTAGTGATTTGGTGATGCGGGTTTTTAAAACAGTTCGCATGGTAATAACCAGCACGAAATTTTGTTGAGGGATCTTAGATCGCTAGGGCGAACCTAGGCAGAATCTTGAGCGGCCAAGAAGTCACTGTGAGCTTCAGATAGCTTAGCTAATCCTTTATACTGCTTACCTTCTTTTTCGATCATCCCACGGGTGACAAGGTTTTGTAGTTTTTCGTATGAGCGGAGACGGAGCATTTCTTCTCCACCGCTGACGGCGTTGCGTTCCTTGAGTCGCGCGTAAACAGCTTCAAATAAATCATTGAATCCGAAGAAGCTGTCATCATCTCCCAAAACATTGACGATTTCATCAGTCACGTGATCGGGGACGCGGCGAGAGAAACGAGTTCTTTTCGTAATAGCCATGGGCAAATCATACCACACTATTGCGTTTGTGCTAAATGAAAATAAGAAAAAGCAGAAATTCGCAGTTTTTTTTACCTGTGAGAAATGACAAATTGACAGGATGCCAGAGTTGACAGGGCCTTGTATTTCAGCGATGTCAGCTACTGTCATGACGATTTCAGAAGCAAAACATGTAGCAATCGTGGGGGCTACGGGTGCAGTTGGGCAGGAAATGCTAGATTGTTTAGCTGAGCGTAATTTCCCAATTAGTGAACTAACCTTGCTAGCTTCCGCCAGATCTGCTGGTAAAGAGATTCCATTCAGAGGGAATTTAATCAAAGTTAAGGAATTAACACATGAAAGCTTCGAGGGAGTGGATATCGCCCTATTTAGTGCTGGTGGCGACTTATCTCTGGAATACGCCCCAAGTGCTGCTGCAGCTGGAGCCGTTGTCATTGATAATTCATCGGCTTTCCGTATGGATGATCAAGTGCCTCTGGTCGTTCCTGAAGTCAACCCAGAGGCGGTCAAGGATAGGCCAAAAGGAATCATCGCCAATCCTAATTGCACCACCATCATTACCCTGATGGCCTTGAGCCCGCTGCATAAGCTCTACGGCCTGCGCAGTATTATTGCTTCTAGTTACCAGGCAGTCTCCGGAAGTGGAGCCCAAGGCATTATCGAGCTCGACGAGCAGATTAAAGTATTGGGTGCTGGTGGAGAGGTCACCGAGGACATGAAAAATGTTTACCCTCACCAGATTGCTTCCAACGTCATTCCGCACGTGGATGCCTTCACTGATAATGGCTACACCAAGGAAGAGCTAAAAATGCTCAACGAGAGTCGTAAAATTCTCAACCTTCCCGACCTCAGAGTAACATGCACCTGCGTGCGTGTTCCAGTGCACCGATCTCACTCCGTTAGTGTCACGGCTCAATTTGAACGCCCTGTTGATGTTGCCGAGGCCCGTGCTGCCTATGCCGACTGCCCCGGGGTAGATGCCAAGGACGATCCTGAGAACAGCCTTTATCCTGTGCCACTGGACACGACTAAAAAGGACAACTGTCTCGTAGGTCGTATCCGTAAGGACATGGTGTTTGATAACGCCCTCGCCTTGTGGGTGGTGGGAGACCAAGTTCGCAAGGGCGCAGCACTCAATGCGGTTCAGATTGCTGAGCTTGTCTAATAGAGGCTAATCCGCTATCACCAGCCCGATGGACGATCTTAAACCGTGGCTTAGGGCCAAGCAGAAAGAAGTGGATTCCGCGCTGGGTAAATTTCTGCCGCGTGAGAGCACCAAGCCCCAAACGATTCACAAGGCGATGCGCTACAGCATCTTTGCCGGCGGTAAACGTCTGCGTCCTATTCTGTGTCTTGCTGCGGCTGAAGCCTGTGGTGGTGATATAGATGACGCGCTCGCCCCAGCATGTGCTACCGAAGTCATGCATACCTATTCACTGGTGCATGATGATCTCCCCAGCATGGATGATGATGATTTACGCCGTGGCCGGCCGACTTCTCATAAGGTGTTTGGTGAGGGCATGGCCGTTTTAACAGGGGATGCGCTACTTACCGAAGTTTTTGCGATCATCGCCCAAACTCCTGCTAATAAAAGGTATGGAGTGAAGGAGTATGTCGAAGAAATCGCCGTTACCGGAGGTAGCCGGAAGCTGATTGGGGGGCAAGTGCTTGACCTTGAGGGCGAAGGGAAAAAACTCGGTAAAAAAGAGTTGGTCAAAATTCATGAGGCGAAGACTGCCGCGCTGCTCACTAGCTCGGTGCGCTTGGGGGCCATGTCTGCCAATGCCACCCCGCGCAAGCTAGAGGCACTTACTACTTTCGGCTATAATCTCGGTCTCGCTTTCCAAGTGATTGACGATATTCTAGATGTTACCCAGACAACCGAGATGCTGGGAAAAACTGCTGGTAAGGATGAGGCAGTCGATAAGTCAACTTATCCTGCCGTGCTCGGACTTGAAGCTTCAAGGAAAGAGGCAGCCCGCCTCACCAAAAAAGCGCTTGGAGCGCTGCAGGTATTCGGCGGCAAAGGCAGGAGGCTTGAGCAGATTGCGCGCTATCTCTTGGAGCGCGAATATTAAGGGCTAAAGATAAAGCCGACTTTCTAGCGACAAAGCGGCTTGCATATTTCGACTAGCACAGGATCAATGCCTGCTGTCTGATTAGTTACCTCATCGATAGGCACAGTGCCGTAACTGCCAGAGCGGTAGACCATGATCTTGTTGGTTTCCCCGCGGTGCAGTGCATCAACGGCTGCGATGCCAAATTTAAAGGCCATCAAACGGTCTCGTACGGTGGGGGAACCTCCACGTTGGATATGTCCCAGAGTTGTCAGGCGAGCATCCATTTTCAGCTTATCGTTGATCCATTGAGTTAATTGTTCACCCATTTGGCAGCCTTCCGCCACAATCGCGATGAGGAACTGGCGCCCATTTTCAATGTCCTTAAGAAGCCGCCTTTCGATAGCCTCTAGATCATAATCAAGCTCTGGAACCAGACAAATTTCAGCGCCGCTGGTGACGGCTGATGCCATCGCGAGATAGCCACAGTGCCGGCCCATTGTTTCAACTACGAAGGCACGGCTGAACGAGCTCGCGGTGTCACGAATACTATCAACATTTTGCCGTATCATATTGAGGGCGGTGTCGACACCGAGGCAGTAGTCTGTCCCAGGAATATCATTATCAATGGTTGCGGGGATACCCGCGAAGGGAACTTTAAAATCACTATAGAATTGATTGAGTGCTCGGAAAGAGCCGTCACCACCGATTACGATCAACTTCGTGATGCCGTGCTTTTGAAGATTATCGAAAGCTTGTTTGCGATGCTCGTATTCAAAAAATCGCTTCGATCGTGATGAGCGTAGAACCGTGCCACCACGGTGAAGAATACCTGACACATCATTGGGTGTAGCTTCCTTGATCTGGTCGTCGATGAGTCCTCGCAGGCCGTTGTGTACAAGATATGGCTTGTAGCCGAGCATGCGTGAGTAATCTACCGTGCATTTGATTGCCGGATTCATGCCTGCGGCATCACCGCCTGAGGTCATTATTGCTATTCCTTCCATCGCTTTAAAAAATGATATTTTCAGGCTCTTCGATCCACTGATTGGTGCAGATCGAGTACTGAGATGTACGCTTCATAGTCAGAAAATAATTCTTTGGCAAGTAACTCCATAGAACAACAATTCAACAATTGTACAGTTGACAATGCTCGGTATCGCCACTACCACCAAGCCGCTTTGCGGGAGCATTTTCGCAGCGCATGATGATGTTTCATCAAGGCGGAGTGGCCAAGTGGTAAGGCATCGGTTTGCAAAACCGACATTCGCGGGTTCGATTCCCGCCTCCGCCTCCATCACCACCTTTAACGGGTGGTTTTTCTTTTTTAAGG
>CAWVVN010000009.1:0-34955 GCA_963933605.1 uncultured Verrucomicrobiales bacterium | reverse complement strand
CGCTGGCGCACCTTCAACTATAATCGCCCATTCCAGCTCAATGAAAATGTCCGTGCCAGCTTTCATGACGCAGGGCACATCCTTGGCTCTGCGGGTGTCATGTTAGAAACCGTGGACAAACGCATCTTCTACACTGGTGATGTACAGTTCGAAGATCAAACCCTCATTCCAGGCGCTAAACTTCCTGAGGAGGATATTGATGTCCTTATCATCGAGACAACCCGTGGTGCCTCTCCTCGTGACGAGTCCTACAACCGACAACAGGAGGAAAATAACTTTGCCGAGTCCATTAACCGCTGCCTGCGTGATGGTGGATCTGTCCTCGTCCCCGTATTTGCCATGGGTAAAACTCAGGAAGTTCTGAGCATGATCAATCGCTTCAAAACTGAGGGCATGATTCCCGATGCTCCCGTCTACATCGGCGGTCTCAGCACAAAGATGTCACTCATCTTCGATGAATTTGCAGACTCAACCCCGCGTAATCAACCCGGCTTTCGAGTCCTCAAGGACATGGAGGTCAAGACAGGTGGTCGCCGCCGTAAGCGCACCCCTATCGTCTACCAGCCTGGTGCTATCTACGCCCTTTCCAGCGGTATGATGACTGAAAAGACAGTATCCAATAGTTTTGCACGCGGCTTTATGGATAACCCTAAAAACGCACTGCTCTTTGTCGGTTATGCAGACCCCGACTCCCCAGCAGGTCATATCCGCGCTGGCAAACAAGGAGACCTCATCAACCTTGATCCTGAACAGCCGCCCGTTCAGTTCAACTGCCCAATGGAGGTCTTTGATTTCTCAGGACACGCCACGAGAGACGACCTACTCGACTACATTTTACGGGTGAAACCGAGCAAAACGATACTCGTCCATGGCGACATTCAGGCAACCGAATGGTTCGCGGATCAGCTTCGTGAAAAACTCCCAACTACTGAGACGATCATTCCGAAGCCAGGAGCCAAATATTACTTCTAAGTCACCGTAAAGTTCACCGAACGCTATGAAATTAGCTGCAAAGCTCAGGTCGGGCATGCTGGACATAGCGTGATCATCTTGCTAAAAGATATCATATGAATGGTAGATCAACCATGCTCAGCAAGCGCTTCCTCCACCTCATCGCATTCGTGTTGTTATCAGCTTGGATGCCATTCACTGCGGCAGCTGACACACGCTGTGCTACCGTAAATGCTGATGAGCTCCTCGAGAACTACAAGAAGGCGAACGATCAAAGAAAAGCCCTTCTGGCCAAACGGGATCAGCATAAGCAGAGGCTTGCTACCCTTGTTTCACGTCGCACCAAAGTCAGCGAATCGATGGCGAGCCTGCGCGAGGAGATCATCAAACAAGCTGAAACTTCAGAAGCCAGAGAAACATACCGTGATCGGGCTGACAAACTCGTCAATCAATACCAATCTCTAAACCGGGCAATCAACGAAATAGAAAATCTACACCTGATACAGGCGAAAAAAGATTTATCTACTCTCATCCAATCATCGCTGAATGAGATTCACACCATGATTCACCAATATGCACGCGATCACCAGTATGATTGGATCATCGATACATCTGGACGATCAAGCAGCACGATATCGCCCCTCATCTACGCAAGAGATGCTGAGGATATCACCGATAAAATATCAGAGCACATCAACCAATAAGCCTCCTCGATTGAGGCTATCAAGTTGAAGTGAACATCGGAATTTTACGTAGCCTAGCTCAGCGCAGCGAGGGCCTGGTCGAGATCAGCAATGATATCATCACTGTGCTCAATACCAACGCTGAGACGTATCAGGCCTGGGGTGATGCCACCGGCAAGCTGTTGTTCAGCACTCATTTGACTATGTGTGGTCGTTGCCGGGTGAATCGCTAGGCTCTTTGCATCCCCTACATTGGCAAGGTGTAGAAACAGCTTCAGTGACTCGATCAGCTTCTGGCCAGCATCGCTACCATCTTTGAGTTCGAAGACAACCATGCCGCCGCCTTTCCCCTTGAGGTATTTTTGGCAACGATCGTATTCAGGGTCATCTGGCAATCCAGGGAAACGCACCCACTCCACAGCATCGTGCCCTTTTAGATACTCGGCGACTTTGAGTGCATTCTCTGAATGCTTCTCCATCCTGAGTGGCAAGGTTTCAATGCCCTGCAGGAATTGCCATGAGTTATCAGGGCTGATGCACGCACCGAGGTTGCGCAAGGGCACTGTGCGCAGGCGAAGGATGTAGGCAAGTGGCGCCAATGGATCGGGAAGGTCATGCCCCCAACGCAAGCCGTGGTATGAGTTGTCAGGCTCATCAAAAAGCGGATGCTTGCCACCCGCCCAGTTAAATTTACCCGAATCCACCACAATACCTCCAAGCCCGACACCATGACCACCAAACCACTTGGTCAGTGAGTGAATGACAATATCGGCACCGTGGTCGAGTGGTTTAGTGAGATACGGCGTGGAGAAGGTAGCATCCACAATCAGGGGCAAACCATGAGCGTGTGCGATCTTGGCAATCGCTTCGAGGTCGGCGACTTCAAGTGCTGGATTGGATACCGTTTCACAGAATAAGGCGCGGGTATTATCATCGATTGCCGCTTCAAAATGAGCAGGGTTAGTGGAGTCCACAAGGCTGACATCAATGCCCATCTTCGGCAGAATATCGTTAAACATGGTGTAGCTACCACCATACAGATTGCGGGCGGAAACAATATTATCACCGGATTCAGCAAGGTTGATAATGCTATTAAATATGGCTGCTGTTCCCGAAGCAAATCCCAAGCCCGCCATTTCATGGGCTCCCTCCAGCATGCATACTCGCTTCTCCAACACATCTGTTGTTGGGTTCATCAGACGTGTGTAGATGTTACCCAGTTCCTTAAGAGCAAATAAATTTGCCGCATGCTCAGTGGAGTCAAAAACAAAAGAGCTGGTGCGGTACAAAGGCACCGCGCAAGCATTAGTGGTGGGGTCTGGCTGTTGGCCTCCGTGGAGACAAATCGTTTCTAGTTTCATATTGGTTATCGTTATAGCTCTTGGTTTAGCACATGGCTGCAAATCGTTGGTAAAGCAGATCCTTCTAGGCTAGATCTACGAGAAGAAAATGCAGCTGAAATGCTCATGAATGCGCATGGTTACCGCTCGAAATAGCAGGAACACCCGTTATCAAAAGCAAAAAGAGCCGTTCCAACCCATCGTCTTGCCATCATAAAAAGAGATCTCTTGGCATTCCCCAGACTTGACGTAAAGCCTCGGCTGATTATGCTGCGCACCCCTTCGAATCAAGAAACAGACTCGTAAACATGGCACTCATTGTTCAAAAATATGGCGGATCATCCGTGGGAACTCTCGATCGCATCCGCAATGTAGCGGCGAGGATCAAGCGTGTCTTGGACGAAGGCAACCAAGTCGTCGCTGTGGTTTCGGCCATGGGAGGTGTCACCGACAGACTCCTTCGCATGGCTAGTGAGCTCAACGCCAACGCTCCAGAACGCGAGCTTGATGTGCTCTTGTCTAGCGGAGAACAACAATCCATCTCCCTTCTTGCCATGGCTTTACAAAGCATTGGCGTCGACGCCGTTTCTGCCACAGGCCGCCAAGCTGGCATCCAAACGGTTGGCAGTCACACCCGCGGTAGAATTGACGAAATTGATCCTACAAGGATCAAAGCTTATCTTGCCGAGGGAAAAGTAGTGATCATTGCTGGTTTTCAAGGTGTGACCAAAGAGGGCCTGATCCACACGCTCGGGCGCGGCGGATCTGATCTCAGTGCCATCGCCGTTGCGGCATCACTGGATGCTGATGTCTGTCAAATCCTCACCGATGTTGATGGTGTATATACTTGTGACCCACGCATCGTGTTAAACGCACGCAAGCTCCCCGAAATATCATACGACGAAATGCTGGAAATGGCCTCATCTGGAACAAAGGTGATGCAATCCCGCTCTGTCGAATTCGCCAAAAAATATGGTGTTGTATTTGAAGTCTGTTCTAGCCTCAACGACAACCCAGGAACCCTAGTTACCGAAGAACACCCAGCCATGGAAGCAGTAGTCATTCGAGGAGTCTCTATCGAGCGCTCCCAAGCCCGCGTCACCATCACAGATATACCAGACACTCCTGGACAATCGGGGAAAATCCTTGGTTGTTTAGCTGATGCTGAGATCAATGTTGATATGATTGTCTCGAACATCTCCAGCGATGGTATGGCGCGCCACTCATTTACCATGCACACCAACGACCTTGGTCACGCTCAAGCCGCGCTCAAGCCTGTTCTTAGCGAGCTCTCCAGCGATGCCAAAATCGAAACCGAAGCCGCCCTCGCTAAGCTCAGCACAGTGGGCATAGGTATGCGCTCTCACTCGGGTGTTGCTGCCAAGATGTTTCAGGCACTAGGTAAGGCCGGTATTAACATTGGCATGATTACCACGTCGGAAATCAAGATATCGGTGACTGTCAGTGAAAGCCAAATCGAGGACGCCGCCCGCGTTGTTCATGAAGCTTTTGAACTCGACAAAAAACCATCAGCCTAAGCTCGCACAATCGACTCTTTCAAGCGTCGACGCCCCCCTCAGCATAAGGCTACGTGAACGCCAGCTCCTACAATCAGCCACAGACTGCCAAAAAAACAGTCTTATCTGGCACCTATGGACCCTTCAGGAACAATGATCCACTTAAGGTGGTCATCTTCATTGGGCTTATTGCTGCAGTCATGCTGACTCTTTTTTCTCTGCTAGCGCGCCAAGTCATCCCCGCAACCATTTTAGCTAAGCCTGATCACCATATCGCCATCACGCTTCGTCTAATACACATGGCTGGAATCACCATCCATATACTCTGCGTGCCATATTACTGCCTGTGGCTCAACCGCAGCTGTAAGAACGCATGGTTACTCAACCCCCCCAAAATGAAAGCGACTCCAGCATGGGCCGTTGCTTACTACTTCATCCCCATCGTTTCGCTCTGGAAACCCTACAGAAGCATGCTTGAAATACGTAACGCAAGCTTTGCCATGCGCGCTACTCTGACGCGTCTGTTACCCCTGTGGTGGTTCTCATGGCTGGCATTCATCTTACTCACAGCAGGCCAACTGGCAGGTCACCTATCCATCAACGTGGAAATCATGGCTATTCGTGACAAACTTGCCAGCGTTGCCGACATGGCAGGCATCGCTCTCAATTATCTTTCTATCGCCGTGGTAGTATCCATTACCAACGCGCAGAACAAAAGAGCATCAGAGCTACACACATAATCACTTTTTTCAAAGCAACGTCTTTACATGGCGTGCTTAACTGCCAACTTTGGAGCATGCATTTGTTCGTGCGATTTATTGGAGTTCCTTGGGCCATCATAGGTGTCAGCGCATTGCTGCTGCGTGCCATCATTGGCCTTTCTAAGCATGCCGCAAATGCCATTGAGAGCGGGCTAAGTACATGGCAGTGGATAGCCCTTGTCGCCTTTGCTCTTTTTATGTTGGTGGCGGAAGGTTACCGCGGCTTTCAGAAAAAATTCTCCCCACGCACGGCAGCTCGAGTCAAGTATCTGCGTGATCACCCGACATTGCTGCGTATTGTTTTGGCACCTCTGTTCTCAATGGGTTTTTTCCATGCTAACAGGAAAACGAAGCTCACCGCCTACATCCTCACCATGGGTATTATCTGCCTGGTAGTGGCCGTGACTTTTTTCTGCCCTGATCCTTGGCGCGGCATCATCGACTTCGGAGTCGTGCTCGGTCTCACATGGGGCTTAATTTCCTTCTGGATCTTTACCATCCAAGCCCTGACCAATAAAGACTTCTCCCAATCACCAGAGATGCCTTCTGCCTAAGGTCAAATTCTCAGACACTGCTTTTTCTGAGTAATCACAGGGACCTCAGCTCGGCTCCCGAAAGCAGCTTGCCGGTGGATGGATAATAGCACCCCGACTGCAAATAGCGTAAAGAGGATGTTGGTGCCTCCATAGCTAATAAAAGGCAATGGCAAGCCTGTGTTTGGCAGCACCGCTGTGCACACCCCAATGTTCACCATGGCTGGCACCACAATAATACAGGTCAGGCCGACTGCTAACAACCTGCCGAAAATATCTTTTGCATGCATGGCAATGGCCATTCCATACACCATGATAATGACAAAGCAGAATACACTTCCCAGCGTAGCCCAAAGACCTAATTCCTCACCAATGGTAGGAAAAATAAAATCAGTATGCGCCATCGGCAGAGAACCATGCTTACCAACACCATTGCCTAAGCCCGTGCCGTTCACTCCACCATTGATAAAGGCATGAATGCCATTGAGCTGCTGATAGCCATCTCCTTGTCGATGCTTATCAGATTCAAGATCAAACAATGCGTTGATCCTGCCCATTCGTTCTGGGTTTTTAAGAATAACCAACCAAGCGCCACCAACCGTAGCAGTAAACGCAGCAATGATGTAGGGCATGCGCACGCCAGCGGCAAACATGACCATTCCTCCAGAACACCCCAGAGCCATTGCTGTGCCCATGTCCTTTTCGAAAAAGATAAGAACCACAGGTACCCCCAGAAGGATAGACGGAGACACAAAGCCTTTGAAGAATTTCCTGCCCTCTGTCTGGTAATGCGAATACCAGGCAGCGAGTGACATGATCACAAAAATTTTAGCCAACTCCGATGGCTGAAACTGTGGCATGCCTGGTATCTTAATCCAACGTGTCGCGCCATTGACCTTGTGGCCGATGCCCGGCACGTAACACAACACCAGAAGCGTCGTTGAAATAACCAACGCCGGAATCCAAAAAGCGCGAAGTTTCCGATAATCAACATTCGATATCACCACAGCTCCAATCAAACCGAGGGCAATAAAGACAGCCTGCTTTTTGACTAAAGAATAACCATCCACATCCTTATTCCAAACACTCGTGCTTGCGAGCATCACAAGCCCAAGGGTCACCAGTGCCATTACGGCGAGGCAGAGGAAAATGGCATTTTTTCGACCCATGGGATAATGATTTAAAAGGAGATGGCGATCACATCAAAGCAGTGTGCGATTTAATTCGCTGGTATCTTGATATTGCGACCTGCGTAAAGCTTGTTTGCGTCTTTGATACCATTGAGCGCGAGCAGATGATCACGCGATACTTTGAAACGGCTTGAAATCCCCCACAAGGTATCGCCACGCTTGATGGTGTATGTCTTACCACTGTCCTGAATCGCAGCAGTAGCTGCAAGAGCAGCAGGCTCCTCGACAAGTGCTTTAGGAGCATTGCTAACATCGTATGTAGGTGTCACCTTCACCGCTCGAGCTGGCTTGGCAACGGGTGCTTTGGCTGCTATTGCGGATTCCTTCTTTTTAGCTACGGAGGCTTTTGGTGCAGACTTTTTAGCAGCTACCGCAGGTTTAGGATCGACGGGACGGGCGGAGAGCTCAGCTGGAAGATCAAGCACCATGCCTGCTCGTAATGCCTGGTTGCCGTTGAGCGCGCACAAGGCTGATTTTGACACGTTACATTTTTTTGCAATACGAGGGTAAGTATCCCCCATTACCGCGATATAGCGGCCTGTATGGGCCGGCTGCTGAACAACTCGTTTCACAGCAGCTTTCTTTTTCACAACCACTTTTTTAGCAACTGGGGCTACTGGCACGACTAGCGCCGCTGCAGGCTTCGACAAAGCATGCTGACCTTCGTTTGCAGTAAGCTCATTGGAATCAGCAAAAAACGCGCTGTGAATGTAGATGGCAGCAACGGCGAGCACATGAAGGATAAGGATCACGAAGAGAGCTCTACCGACACCGATACTAGGCACATCGGCACCCATTCCGGCGTGTTGATCTGCCGTAGCAGTGGTTGCGGCATGCAATCTGCGTTTGCGTCCCGTTTTGGCATAGAGCACTCGATAATGAGAGCTGGCTGGCTTGTTTCTTTTAATTTGGATTGGCTTATTCATAATAACGTTGTGTTGGTTGTTTTTTTGTTAGTTAGGAAGATTACTTGAGATTGTTGGCAATACGGCGAAAGCAGTCGCCGCGTTCCTCATAACCGGAAAACATATCGAATGATGATGTTCCGGGGGAGAAAAGAATGGTGTCACCGTGTTCCGCCATGTCGCGCGCTTGGCTAAGTGCCTCTTCAAGGTTGGTAGCCACAGTGGTGGGAACGGTGTCAGAAATAGATTCAAGGGTCGCTGCTAGCTGCTGGGCAATTTCGCCAAAGACGACGACACCTCTTGTCGTCGCCTGCAAACGAGGTAAGAGCTCGGTGTAATCGAGGCCCTTCTGCTTGCCTCCAGCAATGAGCACAACACGACGGCTCTGCGAACGAAGCGCGCTATCAAGGGCATGTAGGTTCGTCGCTTTCGAGTCGTTGATGTATTCGACTCCATCAAGCGTGCGCACTAACTCACAGCGGTGAAGTGGTGGTGCAAATCCACGAAGCGCCTCGTTTACATCCTCCGCTTTAAGCCCCAAGACTGAGCATGCCGCATAGGCCGCCATAGCATTCTCCGCATTATGCAAACCACGGAGCTGAGTTACGGACAGGTCGATTACTTTTTCCCCACCCTCACATATCCAGCCATCTTGAAAGGTGTAATCAGCGTTCACCTCGGTAGAAAAAGTCGCTACACTTGCCTTAAAATCACCTACATCTTCGCCGGCGCGGACAACAACATGGTCGTCAGCATCAAGGTTTTCGAAGGCGCGTAATTTAGCATCCTTGTAGGCTTGCAGCGTCGGATATCGATCCATGTGATCTGCGGAGAAATTAAGCCAAATCACAACATTGGGATGGAAATCAGCAACCGTCTCCAGCTGAAACGAGCTTACCTCCAAAGCAGCGACTGCTGGAGGCTCGTCCATCAGAGGCAATTCAGAAAAAGGCTTGCCGTAGTTACCACAGGGCACACAGCTCACACCGCAGTGATTCAGAATACGATCTACAATCTCCGTAGTGGTGGTCTTCCCATTGGTGCCGGTAATGGCAATGATTCGGCCTTTATAAAAGCGATATGCCAGCTCAACTTCACCAATCATCTCACCCGCGTGCTGCTGGTAAGATTGCACAAAGTCGCTATTGCCATCAATCCCTGGGGAAACAACCAACAGGTCACAGCTACTCGCATTTCCGGTAGCTGTTGTTGCATTGGCAACCCCCTTAACACCTTTAGGCAAATCACTGATCGTGTCACGTGAATCATGAATAGTAACGTCAGCCCCCGCCGAAACGGCAAGCGCAGCAGCAGCGCGGCCACTTGAGCCGGCTCCTAGGGTAATGACGTTTTTGTTTTCCAAATTCATATTAGACAATTTTCAACAAGGCGATTCCTACCAATCCACTGAATGCAGAGATGATCCAAAAGCGAATGATCACCTGGCTTTCATGCCAGCCTCGAAGCTCGAAGTGATGGTGAATGGGCGACATCGCAAAAATACGTTTCCCGGTAAGCTTAAAGCTGCCGACTTGGAGAATCACAGACAAAGCCTCCATGACAAAAACCCAGCCAATAACAACCAAGAGCAGCTCCTGCTTGGCGCAAATAGCTGCGGTGGCAAGCCCACCACCAATGGCAAGCGAACCAGTGTCTCCCATAAACACCTTAGCAGGGTGGCAGTTATGCCAGAGGAAACCAAAGCCAGCTCCCACGAGAGCTAACAAAAACACAGAAAGCTCAACCACATGGGTATTATAAGGAATGAACAGGTATTCTTTAGCCATATAGGCATGACCGGCCAGATACGCGATCACGGCATAGGCGAGCGAAACCGTAATAGTGCACCCCGTAGCCAAGCCATCAAGACCATCTGTCAGATTTACCGCATTAGAGCAGCCAACAACAATCAGTGCGAAAAACGGGATGTAGAAATAACCCATATCGAACAAAGGCTGCTTAGAAAGCGGAAAGGTAATTTCACTTATCTGCATGGGTACATCAACCATGGTATAACCCATGCCCAGCTCCTTGGTTTTAAAGAACAGAAACGCAGCAGCAACACAGCTGATTGCCACTTGCCAGAACAGCTTCACCCTCCCTCTGATGCCATCAGAGCTTTTTAGCTTCACCTTGGTGTAATCATCCACGAAACCCAACAAGCCGAGCGCGAGCATGACACAGGTTGTAACAGCCACAAAGGGATTCAAAGGACGCCCGCACACAAGCACAGCCATAAGAACCGTGCCCAAAATCAAAACCCCACCCATGGTCGGTGTTCCGGCCTTACCGCCGTGTAGCTCATTGAGTTTGTGAACTTCCTCTGCACTGCGTATCGGCTGACCTACTTTCAGTGAAACTAATTTACGAATCACCCATGGGCCAAGTGTAACACTGACTAAAAAGGTGAGCATGCAAGCCACACCTGCACGCACCGTCACATAACCAAGCAACCTCAGAAAACTCATGGTGTCGGCCCATTGATCCCCTGCCTTGAATGCCTCTAACCAATACTCGTAAATCCAATATAACATATTTTGATCAGTGATTTAGTTTTGAGGAAACGCACGATGCATGACGTTTTCCATTCCAGCCATACGACTGCCTTTGAACAGCGCGCTGTCCCCTTCTTTGCAAAAATCCTTAATCCATTTAGCTGCTGAATCGGCATCATCAAATTGATGAGCATCACCACTGCACTCACTCGCCCCCTGGTAGATCTCCCGAGCGCCGACACCTACGCTCACAACGGTAAGATTCTTCTCAGCTGCGATTTTACCTACACGCCTGTGCTCAGCATCAGAGTGAGGGCCAAGCTCCGCCATCTCACCTAATACAACCAATCGGCGTGCTCCGTTATGAACTGGCAACTCTGCGAGTGTATCGATCGCAGCAATCACTGAGTCTGGATTAGCATTGTAAGTATCATCAAACACCGTAACCCCCTGGGATACGAACTTTTGCAGGCGTCCACCGGTCAATTGCGCGGCACTGAGTCCCGCCGCTATCTCGGCTGAATTCATACCGAGGGCATAGCCTGCGGCGGCTGCCAGCAGTGCATTATTGACCATGTGCTTGCCACTCACGCTAAGCTCAACCGCTATTTCTTCCTGATGATCAATGCATAACTTGAAAGCTGAACCAGCATCTGTTATCCGCAAATCTTCTGCACGAACAGCACCACGACAATTACCGGCAACGATCACCTTGGACCTAGTGCGTTTGATTAAATAATCTACAAAGTCACAGCTTGCAGTCACAATCAGCGTCCCCCGCTCAGGCAATGCCCGTGCCAATGCGCTTTTTTCTTCAGCAATGCTTTCACGCGTTTTGAGAAATTCAATGTGGGCCGTTCCAATATTAGTAATGATACCGATGTCTGGTGCCGAGATATCGCACAGAGGAGCAATCTCCCCCGCATGGCTCATACCCATTTCCCATACACAAACCTCATCACTCTCCTCTGTGGAAAGAACACTAAGAGGCAAACCAATGTGATTATTGAGATTACCCTTGGTCGCATTCACCTTAAATTTTTGAGCAATGACCGATGCGGTGAAATCCTTGGTCGACGTCTTACCATTCGAGCCCGTTATGCCAATCACACGGATATTGAGCTGCTGACGATACCACTTAGCGAGCCGCTGCAATGCCAACAAGGTGTCTTGGACGAGAACCACCGGAACGCCAAGCTCAGCTACAGCTTCAGGAAGCTCATCAAGCACTAGACAGGCAGCACCAGCTTCGGCCGCTTTGAGCGCAAAGGCATTACCATCAAAGTTTTCACCTCTTAATGCGATGAATAGCGAGCCTTCCGATAATTCGCGTGTATCGGTAGAAACTGAACTCACCAACGCTTCGCCATTCACCGCCGTAGACGCGACAAGCTCACCGCCTGTGGCGCTTGCTATCTCGTTTACGGTGATCGGTTTCATGGGGAAATGTTAAACGGTGGTCTTTTTAAGGTTCAGGGCTTTGTAAGCCGCCCTACGGTCATCAAAATCAATGCGGTTGCCGGCTATTTCCTGGTAGGTCTCGTGGCCCTTGCCTGCCACCAAAACAATGTCCCCCTCTTGCGATAAATTCACCGCTGTCTGAATGGCCTCCATCCTGTCCTCGATACGTTGGTACCTCTCACCCGCCATGCCCTTCTCAATTTGTGCAAGAATGGCTTCAGGCTTTTCAGACCGTGGATTATCGGAAGTGGTGATGCAGAAATCGCTGCCCTTGGATGCTGCTGCTCCCATCAGTGCGCGCTTTGAGCTATCGCGATCACCACCACAGCCAAACACGGTAATCAAACGATTAGGTTTCAGCTCCTGTAGTGCTGCACAGGCATTCACCAAGGCATCCGGCGTGTGCGCATAATCAACAAATACAGACGCACCTTCACGCGAACCGATATTTTCCATCCTGCCGGGCACCTGAGGTGCTTCGGCCAATGCGACTACCGCGTCACGCACCTTAATGCCGACCGCAGCAGAAGCGGCAATGGCCGCCACGCAGTTATAAACGTTAAACCTTCCGATGTAAGGAGTGCGGACAAGATAATCACGATCCTTGTACTTAATATCAAATTCAGTGCCCCGAACGGTCTGCTGTTCACGACCGATGCGCATGTCAGCGTGCACGCCATAGCCATAAGTGATGAAGTGCAACCTGCCTTTAAATTCTTCAACCAAACGCTGTCCATAGGGATCATCGAAATTAATAACCGCTGTGGTTTTTTTACTTCCCGACTGCATTTCCAACAATTCAAATAAGCGGCATTTAGCAGCAAAATAGTCCCCCATGTTACCGTGGTAATCTAAATGATCCTGACTGAAGTTGGTGAACACCGCAGCATCCATCTGAAGTCCATCTGTGCGTTTTTGTTCGAGTGCGTGAGATGAAATCTCCATGGCAACACCACGGCAATCATTGTGTAGCATCTTCGCCAAGCTTGACTGCAGCTCCACCGGCCCAGGCGTGGTATGAGTGGCTGGAGTGACTTCCTCGCCATCATTGATTTGAATCGTTCCCAATAAACCCGCGCGGTTCCATGTCCGCTCCATGATAGCATGAGTAATGAATGTGGTAGTGGTTTTGCCGTTGGTGCCTGTAATCCCAACCACCTTCATAGCTGCAGATGGATGCTGATACCATGTGCATGCCAAAGCCGCCGCAGCAGCACGAGCGTCTGCAACGTGCACCCAACATACTTGATCGTCACTTCCCGCCGGTTTTTCGACTTCAGAGATAATGGCAGAAGCCCCATTCAATAACGCCTGAGGCACAAATTGCTGACCATCTAGTTGATTGCCGCTCACCGCCACAAAAACACCACCAGCACTAAGCTCACGGGAGTCTAAGGAAATACCTGTCACCTCACTATCCAGATCTCCACTAACGGAGATAACATCTAGAGAGCTGATTATTTGTTCTAAATTCATTGATTTATTGATCTGATTTTGCCACTGGCTGCGCCTCATCATTTTGATGGCTAGGCTTCATGCCCATAAGATTCGCTATACGGGTTGCGACCTTGGAAAAAATAGGAGCCGCAACACTTCCGCCACCGGGATTTACTGTTGGCATGCCCTCCTCGGCATCTGGCATTTTCGGGTCATCGATCACGACCACACAAACGAACTCTGGATTTTCCGCGGGCATCATTCCTGCAAATGAAACGGTGTAGCGTTTGTCGCGGTCGTTCTCACCGTTGTAATATCCTCCCTGAGGATGAATCTTAACCGTTGTGCCTGTTTTGCCGGCGACGCTGAAGCCTTCCACTTTTGCACGTCTAGCCGTGCCCTTAACATCGACAACCGTGGCCAGCGCCTCACGCATTTTAAGTGCGGTTTCAGTCTTAATGACCCTGCGGACTTTCTTCTTATTGAAGGTATGAGTCGTCGCGCCATTGTCCGCCATCATCGACTTCAGCAGCTGCGGCTCCATCAGTACTCCACCATTGGCAATGGCGCAGTAAGCACAGGCAACCTGTAAGGGCGTCACACTAACGTGATAACCATATGAGATGCGTGAGAAGTCGGTTGGGTTTCCTGTATTGCTGACCACCCCAGCGCTTTCTCCCGCCATGAGGATGTTGGTCTTTGCTCCGAAACCAAAAGCTCTCAGATAGTCAAAAAACTTATCTGCCCCGAGCTCTAAAGCTATCTTGTATGACCCAACATTACTCGATTTGGCGAGAATCTGCTGCACTGACAAATCACCAAATGTTTTATAGTCTTTGACTAGTTTGACTGAGCCATTTCGATACGGACCACAGTCAAAAACCGTATCAGGCTCAATTAGGCCCTGATCCATGGCGCCAGCCGTAGAGATGATTTTAAAAGTAGAACCAGGTTCGTAAATCGCCTGGGTCGCGTAATCGAAACCATTTTCAGCGATATTTTTGCGGGTGTTGAGGTTGTAGGTTGGCCGACTTGCCATTGCCATAATGGTTCCATTCTTAGGGTTCATGAGAATAATGGAGCCCTTCTTTGCCGAGAACTCTTTGAGGGCGGCATCAAGCTCTTCTTCAACGACTCTCTGCATTCCCATATCAATGGTAAGCTGGACATTGAGTCCATGTCTTGGTGGCGTCACCTTGCCTGGCTTAGCCAAATCAAGCGGTCTATATTTATCTTTGTGCGTGATGACCTGGCCGTTCTTACCAGACAGCTCGTCATTCATTTTATTCTCGATCCCTGCACGCCCTTTAACGACCCTACCTTGATCATTTTCATCTTCGCCGACATAACCCACCATAGCAGCAGCCATGTTAGGCATCACATACCAGCGCTTTTGCCACTCTTTAAACACGATCGATGGAGTGATTGAATAATCACGTGCAAGCTGCTTGAGATTTTCCGCATCATCCTCGGACAAATCATGCTTAATCACTACATAATCTTGTCCCGCCCTATCGAGCTTCATGCGCTGACGAAGCTCTGCCGTGGTCATGCCCAGTGGCCGGGCAAAGGTATCGATAACATGTTCAATATTTTGAGCGATGATCTCATCAGCCTGCAACTCGTTTTTCAACTGGGCTGCTCGCGCCTCGACTTTACGGTTGCGCTTGTCCTGATCCCATAAATACCACTCTGGCGTTTCGCGCAGCTCCTTGTTTGCTAGAGCGAGGGCGGCCACCCCCGTATTACGCAGTCTCAGCTTGTCGAAAGCCATGCGTGCACATGGAATGTTACGCGCAATGAGCTGGTTGTTGCAATCAACGATGCAACCTCGATTTGCCAACAACACCACTGACTTGCTTGAGTCCGTTAAATGTTCGGCTGTGGCGTTCGCCTTAACAACCTGCAAATAAATGAGCCTAACCGACAAAGCACTAAGCCCAGTCACAAAGAATAGGCAGAGAAAGATACATCGGTGATAGAAAACGGCTGAATTCACGGATAGTTGATCATCATGGTCGGACTTGAGCTAGATCAGTGGTCCTGGGGATTTCGTTCATTCCTCGTGAGGAGAAGGGGAGAATTTTTTTTACGGAGCTTGCTGGAGCCTCTACTAGCTGAGACCCCGCACGAACTAAGTCATCGCGAATTTGATAAATATTAAGCTTCTTATCGATCTTGACCTGCAAGCTGTTGATCGAGCCCTCGTGATCACTAATGCGCAGCTCCGTTTTGCGGATATCCTTCACCACCTCAACCTGACTATTTTTCAGCCAAGCATGTATAAAACCACCCCCCATTAATGCTGGAGCCGCAAAACCGAGCAGCACCATCTCAACGATGGAAAATCTGCGATCTTTATTGCGGTGTTTGTTCATAAATTGAAGGTGCTTATCTTTTTTCGACCACTCGCAGTTTTGCACTGCGGGATCTTTTATTACCTTGAACCTCTTCCTCACTTGCCGTGATAGGGCGGCGGGTAATCAACTGGTATTGATAATCTGGATTCTCCCTGGGCTCAGGCCACTCTTTGCGATCGATGTGGGACTCTGAGGCATGCCTGAAAAACTGCTTCACCATGCGATCTTCAAGGCTATGGAAAGTAATCACCAACAAACGCCCGCCCGGGTTAAGCAGCTTGGATGCGTTATCTAAAAAGGTGCGTAACGCACCGAGCTCGTCATTGACAGCAATGCGAAGCGCCTGAAAAACACGTGTCGCTGGGTGTATTTTACCAGCGGGTCCCTTGGGCCGTGGTTTTATCGAAGAGATGAAATCAGCAAGCTCAGTAGTCGTTGTGAATGGCTTGTCTTGGCGTCGCTCCACAATACGGCGAGCTATTTTGCTGCCAGCGCGCTCTTCACCATATTCGTAAAAAATGGTTCTTAGCTCTTGCTCCGGTAATTGATTCACCAAGTCGGCAGCGGTATCACCTTGAGACCGGTCCATCCTCATGTCCAAAGGCCCTTCCTTGCCGAAGGAGAATCCACGATCGGCCTCATCAAGCTGCCAGGAAGAAACCCCGATATCGATGAGAATTCCATCCACCTTATCGACTCCAATGCTCGACAAAAGTTCGGGCAAATGTGAAAAATTACCTTTGAGAGGAGTGAAGCTTGATGGGTATTGCTTCAACCGCTTTCCTGCAAATTCGTGCGCCTGCTCATCCTGGTCCACTCCTATCACACGAGCTCCTGAATTGAGCATCGCCTCAGTGTGACCGCCACCTCCAAGTGTTGCATCGACGATGAGCTTCCCTTCGTTGGGAATCATATATTCCATCACCTCACCCAGAAGAACGGGTTGATGGTAAGGGGTATTAGTCGAGTTTTTTGATTCCATACACTGCTCCCTGTATTCGTGAGGAAGCGAAGCCGAGCAGTCGGGGTGGGACTCCCTCCAAGTTATCCCATTCCCGACCGCTACAAACTTTGCTTCATTAAACAACATGAATTCGTAAGGGTAGACTGCATGCTATCATCGACGTGTATTCCAAGAAAAGGTGTGGCTGTGACAAGACGCGCCTGAGAGAAACTGCACCGAGTAAGAGACGGTGCAGAGGTGAGGCTCCCTCCAAGTTACCTCAACCTCTGCACGCGTGTCTCCATGCTGGGGGAACAGCATTGTTGTCATTTCTGTATCAGCGTATTGCACAGGAAAAATTGTTGTCTGTATGGTTTAGAAGAATCCGAACTCATCGTTTGCATCAGCGATGATGCTAGCCTCATGGGCTGCGCGGAGTTTGCGGTGGTTTTCCTCATTTAAAATTTCGATAAAGTCGCCACGACCGACCAGAACAAGACCCTCTCCGGCCTCCAACCCTGGATGATCAAGTAGCGCCTTAGGGATGCTGAGCTTGCCCTGCTCATTAACATGGGCCTTGGTGCAGCGCTCAAAAATGATGCCGATGATGCTTCGCTTCTGAGCTGGTGAACGCTCACTGTCGTTGACCTCCTGTTGCATTTTCTCGAACTCGGTCTCGGTGAGCACACGCAATGTAGGAAAACCCTCGTTGGAGGAAACCATCAGTCGCAGCACGGTATTGACTACCTCTGGACGCCAATCACTAGGGATGGACACACGACATTTCGTGTCCATCTTGTAGGGGAAGTAACCCCCCATGCTGTGATTCGTAGTGCTCATAAATACACGCAATGTCCCTTGCTGACCCATTTAGTACACTTCAGTGCACTTAAGGTCAATAGTTAATGCAACTATTTTTTCATCTTTTCCTGCTTTTCATGACCTCTGAATAATTAGGTTTTCTTAATGAGTTGGCTGCTGAGCTATTATTTACAATAAACAGAAGATGCAACCATCACCGCTAAATCATCGATTGTGGGGGCCTGGAGCGGCTGAAAAAATTGTATACGATCGCCTATTGCCGATGAAATACCCCACAAAAAGCTCAAATATCACTCAAAACCAATGAATAGGGCGTATCCCCTCCTGGCCAAAAAACAGCGATCTATTCGCAAGTTATCGACAATGAACGACGGCAAGCGCTGGAAGTGCGCCATTATGTCCCAATCCATCCCTGTCTTTCGCCGCGCTTGGTCTTAGCCCGCTCCGATCTTCTGTGAATAACTTGTGAGTATTTATATCACCTTTGTGAACAACCAAGCCCGCTCCCCTTCTATTTAAATCATCGCAGCGCTTTTTAGGTAGCATAAAACCATGTTAGGGAATCTGATCTAAAAGACCAAAACACAGCCACCCCTCTCTGCTAGAAAGCATTTGCGAACACCTGTTTGTCAGTCACTTAGAGCTGAGTTCATGAAAAAAAAGTAACACAAGCTGACCATTCGCCATTGATGGCCTATCTTATTCACATTTCCGTCTGTGTAAGTCGAATAAAGAAGTCCCTGGCCGACAGACTGCTGAGCTAGTCCACCTTTTCCAGCCTTCCGCAGCATCGGCAAACGGATGAGCTATCTATTAATCTGGCTCTCCACTAGCCGGAATTTCTTGTGATAATAACCCCCATTATGCTGCTTACAGCATTGATAACAGCCCGCATAGCGTTTCATTTTCCTCACTCGTTCGATTGCCTCTTCACATACCGGGCATGAATAGCGCCATTTGCGTGCTATCTCTCTAGTCGGAAGGGGCAGGTTGTGAGTAGCGCGTTCATTGGGAATACCAAGGTCATGACAGGCTTGGCGCCACTCGCTACCGTGAGCCTTGATTCTTTTTCGCCCCACTCTGGCATAAGCTACCAAATGAGCCAGCTCATGCAGCATGGTACTGCGCACCTCGTCTGAAGAGAACTCGATAAGCTTTGGATTGAGCTCTATTTTTCCCTCAGGCCAAAAGGCGCGCCCAGCCGTGCTACGCATTCTTTGATTCCATACGACGCTCAGCTTGCCAGCTAAATCCTTCAGCCCCAGATCTCGGGCAAGCCCTGCGCATGCCAGCGTCAGCTCTGCATCGATGCCACTTTGGGTGAGCGCTACAGGTTTCTCCACCGGATGGTTTGTTTCCGCTGGTGGAAAGCAAAGCTCCCACTGTCCTCCCGAATGCATGTCAAAAACCTTAACTGACGATACTCATGCCACCAAGAAAATTGGTATCGGAACCAACAGAGCAACATCAGCAAGCACCCTTAGCGAGTTCATCGAAAAATGTTCCCGGTAATGATTGATCGCTTGTAAAACCGCGGCGGAAACCATCACCGAGTAAAAAAACGGCTTCGTATATTGATCCGCAAACATCGAGGCAAACAACAGCGAGCCGCCCGCTAAAATGATCAGCCCTAATGTTAAGTTCTGCTCGTGTGCGCTTGCCACCTCCTCATCCTGTGTGGCACTCGCCCTCTCCCATAAGTCAATGGCGGTAATATTGAGCATGCATAAAAGCCCAAACACCCATATTTCACGGCTTTCGTAAAAAATAACAATCATCGTGCTGATCACCATCTTCAAAAAATTCCACCCCGCATCCATCGCCCCCGTGTGATTAAAGGCGTAAACAATGTCATTCAAGTCCGTCACCAATAATGAAGCATTGGCCGCATTGACCGGGATCCCTACCCCCATGGCAAAAATCATCCCCGCCAGCAAATTTTTAACATAGGGGATCTTTCCTGTCTGAACGGATGCCAACAAAAAGTAAAACACACACAGCACCGCTGCCACCAGACCCGCAGACAACATCGAGCGAGACAAAACAAACAAGGATTCATAGATGCAAAAGGCAGCGACAATGACCACCCCCAGAAGCATTGGCCAGCGCCAGCGCCAGTGAAAAATGTGACGGGGCGAAGATTGACGTTGCTCAGGCCGAAGCCAGCTATCAATCAGCCGGTCTAATACATAGACACACCAAATAGCACCCGGCAGCACAAACCATGCTGCTGTTTGCATGTAATCCACTCTCAATGACCGAACCAGCATCCACATCCAGGCCAAACCAACAAGCGGAGCATCCAAGCTCAGCAAATTAGGAAGTAGCCATAGCGGATTACGGCGGTTATTCATGAGATCATCAGCCTTTGGCAGGCTTTCGCCCTATATGAAATTGAGTGAACACCCACAAAAGAAAAACGCCATCCGGGCGTTGTCATCTCAGTGATCGTGCCCCTCATGCGAGGAATCATGATCTGCATGATCATCTTTTTTTTCTGGCTTGGGGAAGAGGTTTTTTGTGCCGTCTTTGGCACCCTCTGAGCTGTCCTCCCAGCTGTGACGTTCACAGGAAACAAAGGAGAATACACTGGCTGCGACGAGCATACTAAAAATGAACTGTTTCATAACAGGGAGGTGAATAACGTATCCCTCAGGGAAAGCAAGACGTCATTACGAGGTAATTTTCTCTCTTGTGTCTTGCAACCCAGTCATCCCTAGAACACTTTAGAGATCAACAACCACTTAACCACTTCCAAAACCATGTTCATTCCCTCTTTCCCGTCCGTATTAGCCCTTTTTGAAAAAGGTCCCTTTGCCGTCATCTTTGGTGCAGCAGCAATCATTGCTTTCCTTATTTTCTTCACCATCCTGATCAAATTCTTCGGTATCTGGCTTCAAGCGCGCACAGCGGGCGCTCCAGTGAGCCTTCTCAACCTCGTCTTCATGCGCTTCCGTAAGGTTCCGCCTGCGCTGATCGTTAACAGCCGCATTACCGCGGTAAAAGCCGGACTCCCCTTCACGACTGACCAGCTCGAGGCCCACTACCTCTCTGGAGGAGACATCACCCATGTGGTACTCGCCATGATTGCTGCTAACAAAGCTGGCATCACGCTATCCTATGACCGCGCTTGCGCCATCGACCTGGCGACCAAGGACACCGGAAAAACAGTCCTCGAAGCTGTCCGCACATCCATCAACCCCAAGGTCATCGACTGCCCGGATCCATCCAAAGGTGTTTCCAAAATCACCGCAGTCGCCAAGGACGGTATCGCCGTCAACGCCCGGGCCCGAGTCACCGTGCGCACTAATCTCGACCGCTTTGTCGGTGGCGCCACTGAGGAGACCATCATCGCCCGAGTCGGCGAGGGCATTGTAACCTCCGTTGGCTCCGCATTGTCCTATAAAGACGTGCTAGAAAACCCCGACAACATCTCCAAACTCGTTCTTGGGAAAGGCGTTGACGCCTCCACCGCCTTCGAGATTCTCTCCATCGACATCGCCGATGTAGATGTTGCCGACAACATCGGTGCTCGCCTTCAGGCAGAGCAGGCTGAAGCGGACAAACAAGTTGCCCAAGCCAAAGCCGAGATGCGCCGTGCAGCAGCCGTCGCCGTCGAGCAAGAGATGAGCGCCAAAACCCAAGAGATGCGCGCCAAGGTTGTCGAAGCTGAGTCGGAAATTCCACTCGCCATCGCCGAAGCCTTCCGCAGTGGCAACCTCGGCATCATGGACTTTGTCAAATATCAGAACGTCAACGCAGACACTAAGATGCGTGACTCGATTGCAGGCAACGATGACGAAGGCCATTGATAATTAGCCCAGCGCACGGGTCCACATCCTCAATCTCCTCATTACCAAGTCATGCCTGATATCGACGGCCGCGTCATCCTCCTGATTCTCTTTGTAGTAATCAGCGCGGTCAAATGGCTGATTGAAAAAATCCAGGCTAAAGATCAGGCGGCCGAGCAAGAGGAACCAGCGGACAACCTCGAAACACTCTATGACGATTATAGAGATGAAATTCGACAGCGCCAAACCAGGCTAGAGAAAAGACAGGCAGCCCAGACTCCACCGCCAATTCCGGCTCAAGCTGCGGCACAAGCTCCAGCTCGTGCCCCCGCCCGACCCCCTGCCAGCCCCCCTATGGCGGCCGTAGCTCCTTCTGCCTATGCTCAGCGCCAAAGCACTCTTATTAGTGCCCCTGTTAGCCGCCAGCAGCCAGCCCCCTCCTTCAAACCGAGGAAGACCACGGTCTCCGCAGAGCAAAAAGCAGCAGCCTCACGTTTCGAACAACTGTCGTCTGGCCAGAGCAAGCCGAGCCCACAAAGCTACGTGCGCGCCTTACTGTCTAACCCACAGTCCACTCGTCAGGCGATCATCCTTACTGAAATCCTTGGCAAGCCGAAGTCACTTCAGAGCAGGTAATTTTTTCGTGGTATAATCCTCGCCTGATAACAGTCGATTCTGGACAGTCTTCGTTTTTGTGGACAAAATGTTTTCCATGTTACGCCTCATGGATCGCTACATCGGCAAGCAAATTGCTACTGCTACGGTCTTTGGCGTCATCGTCCTCAGCGTCTTGCTGGTGATGGGCAACCTGTTTAAAGAACTGCGCCCATTACTCGTCGAGGAACACGCCTCACCAGTACTCGTGCTTCGCTTCATTTTCAGCGTGCTGCCATTCTCGCTCATTTACACCATCCCGTGGGGATTCTTGGTTGCCGTCCTCTTGGTATTTGGGCGGCTATCTGCAGAAAATGAGCTCGTGAGCATGCGCATGGCAGGTCTGAGCCTGCTGAGAGTCGCCATGCCCGTCTATACCATCGCAGCCTTGCTCTGCGGTCTCTGCCTGTGGCTCAATATCAGCATGGCACCCAAGGCGAAGGACGAAATCAAGTTCGTCCTCTACGAAGCCGTCAAAGCAAACCCGAATGCCATGCTTGATCCGGGCGTTGTGCAAACTCGATTTCAGGACCAAAAAATCTTTGTTGAAGGACGTCAGGGAAACGTGCTTCAGGGCATGCACCTCTACGCACTCGACCAAGAAAATGAAACCGGATTTCCAAAAGCGAGTATCTACGCCCGAGAAGCCAAGCTGAAAATCATTGAGGAATCGAAGCAAATCCGCCTTCACCTGACAGACGCCTACATGGAAGTACGCAGCCCTAGTGGGAAACGTGAGCTTGCATTCATCGGTGAGCAGGAGCCGCTACTTTTCGATTTTGCCGCCGACCGCAAGAAAAAGCAAAAAGCCAGCATCATGACAAATGCCCAGATACGCCAGGCACTTGCAGAACCTTCCGACATGGATGACTCGAAGCGTTACGGATTCCATAATGAGATTCATCGCCGCTACGCATTCTCCATGGCATGCCTTGCCCTTTCCATGGTAGCTGTTCCTCTCGGCATTCAGGCCAGACGAAGAGAGACATCCACAGGGCTTGCCATCAGCATCCTCGTTGGACTTTGCTACTTTCTCTTTTTCATGGTCGCTGATTCATTTGAGAAAAAGCCAGGCAACACAGCACTGCTGCTCTATTGGTTGCCTAATGTTACATGCCTCGCACTTGGCATCATCTTGTTCATCAAAGCCCGCAGAAAATAACCAAGTATGATACGTTTTTTCAAAGTGACACTGCGTAAGGTCAAACGCGAAACGCTCAGAATTGCTCGCGGCAATGGCCTTGATTGGTTTCCGATTCGCAAAACACTCTCGGCATACAATAGCGACAAATTCAGCTATGACATCAAGGCTGCGCTCAATGTCGCACTGCTCGCCCTTCCCCAAGGCATGGCTTATGCTGCGATCGCAGACCTGCCTATCTACTATGGCATTATCTGCTCCTCCTTAGCCGCCATCGTCGCCCCCCTCTTCTCAAGCTCGCGACACACCATCCTCGGCCCCACCAATGCCACCTCCTTCATGGTGTTTAGCTTCTTTGCCGTATCAGCGGGAACCCTCGAGAAATCGCCCGAGGCATACATGCCACTACTCGTCATCATGGTTGGCATCATGTCCGTTCTCGGTGCCCTTTTTAAAGTGGCCGACCTACTCCAATACGTCAGCCGCAGCGTGCTCGTTGGCTACATTACAGGAGCCGCCCTGCTCATCCTTACCAACCAGCTCAAGCATCTGCTCGGCATCGCAGAGGCCATGAATGAAGGCTATGCTGCCAGCACCTTTTTTAGCATTGCTGAGAAAATGGCCGGCCTCTGGCAAAGCTACCAACTACAGCCCGTCATCCTCGGTGGAGCCACCCTGCTGCTTTACATCATCCTTCAGAAAAAAATACCCGCGCTGCCCAACTTCGCCATCAGCCTAACCATCTCGGCTCTCGCCGGCTGGATGCTACGTATGTGGGTACCTGGTTTTGAATCCCTACAGACCTTCAGCGCCTTTGAGCTTGATGCCCTCTCCCCCGCCTTACCTAACTTTAACTGGAATGATATTTCCGCGCTCATGGGCGTCGCCTTTGCCATCGCATTCCTCGCCTCCTTAGAGAACACCGTCATGTCGAAATCACTCGCCAGTCGCTCCGGAGGCCAGACTGACGTCAACCAAGACATGTTATCCGTAGGCATGGCCAACATTGTCACCTCCCTCGTTGCAGCCATGCCCGCCTCGGGTTCACTGACTCGCTCAGCGCTCAACTACGAGTCACACTCTAAGTCACGTCTCTCATCGATATTTTGCGGCATCCTCTGCCTCTTGGGATTCTTCGCCCTGGTGAAGCTGCCCATTGTTGAGAACATCCCCAAAACCTCTCTGGCGGCACTCGTGATCGGCATCGCCATCTCACTCTTCAACTGGAAAAACATTCGCATCTGCCTGCGCTCCACCCCCGATGACGCCATCGTCATCATCACCACCTTTGCGGCCACCTTACTGACACGCCTTGATTACGCCATTTTTATAGGCGTCGGCCTCTCCATCACCCTCTTCCTGCGCAAAGCCTCCAAACCTCACCTCGTCGAATATGAAATGAGTGCCGAGGGCGACTTACGCGAGCTCAACAAAAAAGATAAACGCCAAATCCCCTCCATCTCAATCGTGCACGTTGAGGGCGACCTCTTCTTTGGTGCTGCCGACCTCTTCCGCACACAGGTTCAGCAAACCATCGCAAACGAAAACCTCAAGGTCATCATTCTCCGGCTCAAGAACGCGCGTCACCTTGATGCTACCAGCGTGTTAGCACTCGACGACCTGATCAAGCATACCCGCAAAAAAGGAGTTCACGTACTGATTTCAGGTGCCACCCGTGAGGTCTATGAAGTGCTGAAAAAATCCGGCGTCTTAGAAACCCTACAAGAAGGCTGTGACCGCACCCAGGGCGAGACAAACCTGTTCATGTACTTCAGTGAAAACCCAAACATCTCCACCCGAGATGCTCTGATTAGAGCCCAAGAACTTCTTGGCACTAAAGAAGCCGACATCAAAATCTTCTTTGATAAAAACAAAGAGAAATAAGCAGGGACTGGACATGCCGCCGCGCACCCCGGCACAGGCTACTTACCAATACAAAAGCTGCTAAAGATCTCACCGAGTAACTCCTCAGTATCGATCCTTCCGGCAATCTCCCCGATCGCCTCCATCGCATCGCGCAGCTCGATAGAGACAAACTCTGCCCCCATGCCCTCCTGCAATGTTGCTTGAGCGGAAGCAAGAGCCGCCTGAGCACGTTTCAGGCATGCCTGATGTCGGGCATTAATCGCCACCGCGTGGCCACCCCACTCACCCGTGCCCATCGATAGCTCAGCCGCAATCACATTGCTGAGTTCATCAAGACCTTCTCCCGCCATGCAAGAGATGCGCACACCGTCCTTATCCGCCCAGTCTGCATGCTCCGTCAGGTCTGATTTATTAATCACTAAAAGATGGTGCCTGCCTCTTAGCTCATCCTCACCCAGGTGATGCACCAGCGGCTGCGTTCCATCAACCACCTCCAAAATAAGATCTGCCGTTTCAACTTGATCACGTGTCCTTTGCACCCCTTGAGCTTCTACCACATCCTCAGACTCACGCATACCCGCGGTATCGATCAAACGCACCGGGATGCCCTGCAGATTGACCACCTCCTCGACGGTGTCGCGGGTCGTGCCCTCAATATCACTGACAATGGCTCGCTCATATCCAAGCAGCTTATTGAGCAAGCTCGACTTGCCCGCATTGGGTGCGCCAAAAATCACCGTCCTGACACCCTCCCGTAAAATCCTCCCCTGCTCCGCAGTTTGCAATAACCTGCTAATGCTATCCGCCACCGCACCCAAGCGCCCGAGTAAAGCCGCGCCGGTATCCGTATCGATATCTTCCTCTGGAAAATCAATGTATGCCTCAATATGAGCGGCGATACCGAGGATCTCCTCACGTATCGCTTCCGATTCATCGCCCAGAGTGCCCTGCAGCTGTTCGTGCGCAGCGCGCAGCGCTAGATCTGTCTGAGCAGAGATCAAATCCATCACCGCCTCCGCCTGTGTCAGATCCATCTTACCATTCATGAATGCCCGCTGACTAAACTCGCCAGCACCAGCTGGCTCTATGCCCACATCAAGCAAGCCCTGCAGCACACGCCGCATCACCAGCACGCCACCATGACACGCTATCTCCACCGTATCTTCACCCGTGTAACTCCTCGGACCGTGAAAGCAGGTGATCAACACCTCATCAACAGTCTCACCATTAGCATCCACAATCCTCGTGAGCTTAGCGTAGCGCTCCGCAAATTGACCGGCATCCTGGCTCTTGGGAAGACAATCACTAACACGTGAAAAAGCCTCCGGTCCACTGACACGAATCATACCTACCGCACCCATACCAGGGGGGGATGCAATTGCCGCTACCGTTGTTTCCACCACCATTACTTATCGCTTGTTTGCAGCACCTTAGTAACTTCATCGGAATCAGCATCCTCTGCGCTATTACCAATCTCACCACCCACACCCAGAAACTCCCAGCATATCAAGCGCTCCACCTGCAAACTCACCGGCTTTGCCTTGCTCCACCCTAGCTCGAGGGTAGCGGTGCGCGCTTGGTAGCCCCGGTCCGTCCCTCTCCAATTGAGGGCAGATAGAATCTTACCCACCTCAGAATCAACCTTCACAGAGACATTCACATGCTCTTCTGGATAGGCAAAATCTTCGATTCGGTAGGTGCGGTACTGCTTATTATCTCGAAGCTCATGGTCGATAGACTCACTGATCGTGACACGAAATATTTTTTCATCCCCTGGCTTCGGGTAATTGACAAAAGAGCGGAACGTTCGGAACTTACCCTGCATAAAAACAGAGGCATCAAGCTTTAAGCCTGCTTCCGTCTCTTTGAAAAATGCCATAATGCTAATCGGCACAGACACATTCCTTTTATTGATCGCATACGCCATATCAATGAGCGTCGCCTCTTTCATTCCCATTATTTTGTCCAAGGACCCAATCGGAGCAAAATAATCTTTGATCTCAACCTGCCCAGGCTGGCGATACTGCATCCTGAAAATACCACGCTCGTGATCTTGTTCAGAGCCAGAGCGATGCGCAAAAAACTCAGCTGGCGTATCCGAGTCATCACTCCCTGCTGGATAAAATTGCTGAAGCTCTCTCTGCACCCCGTCATTGGGAATCGCATACTTCATTTTCTCCTCAGCTGACTTTGCACTCATGAAGCCGGTGAGCACATTACTTGCCTCCTGCTTCCAGCCCCCTGTCCGCCACTCTTTTTCCAACTCCTCGGCTGAGGCACCCGCATCTTCATCGGCCTGCGCTTGAGCAACAGCAGCTTGATTCCCCCCCGAGCTAGTCAACCAAATCGCAAGCCCGCCGATAACCAATAAAAGCACAAGCAACACAATCCAAATCAACCGCGCCTCCTTGCTCTTTTCTGAAACCTCTTTATCCTCACCAAGCTTCTCGTTGGCCTCCTTGTTAGGATCGGGAAGATCACTGGTCTTCTTGATAGAAGCAGCCGCGCCCGTCAGCAGAACTGGCGCTTTGACAGTAGACCCTGTGCTTGTCTGCACCGGCTCCACCTTATCAGCCTCATTAGCCCCATCCGTCTTACTGGCCTCCGAAGGCTTGGCCTCCGAAGCCTCGGGCTCAGCGGCTTCCTTTTTACCAAAATCTGGGGACGTGACCTCTTTACCACAGTAAGGACACGGAGCTTTAATAACGGAAAGCCCATAAGGAATTTGGATATTCTTCTGGCAGTAATTGCAGCAGAACGATGCCTTGATTGGCTTTGTTGAATCACTCATGATCAGGATCAGTAATTAGCGACGTAACCATAAACATACCCACTCTGGTGTCAATCATGCATACCCACCTTGATACTCACCTATCAGCATGAGTACCCACCAGCTGCGACTTATCCGCGCAGCGCCAGCACCTCATCGAGCACCTCGATACAGCGCTCATTCTCCGGCATCGTGCCGATCGAAATACGCACCCACTCCGGCAGCTTATAGCCACTCATGGCACGCACAATCACGCCCTTGCGCAGCATCTTGGCAAACAGATCATCACCGTCGCCCACCTTCACCAGCACAAAGTTCGCCGCACTCGGCACATACTCAAGATCACGCGCCGCAAACGCCTGCTCATAAAAAGCCAAACCCGTGCGGTTGACCTCCATCGTCTTCGCCACGTGCTCGGTATCATTCATCGCAGCGAGCGCCGCAGCCTGAGCCATCGCGTTAGCGTTAAACGGCTGACGTGCCTTCTGTAAAATTGCCGACACCTGAGGTGAGGCCAAGCCATAACCAATCCTTAAGCCAGCCAAACCATAGGCCTTAGAGAACGTGCGCAGCACACAGACATTACGCCCTTCACGGACATACTTCACCGTATCGGGAGCATCATCTAGAAATTCATAATACGCCTCATCAAGCACGGCCACCACATGATCTGGCAGACGATCCATGAACCGATCCAAAGCCTCCTGGTTCACCATCGTGCCCGTAGGATTATTCGGATTGGCGATGAAAACCAAACGTGTGTCCTCGTTAATGGCATCCGCCATTCCCTCAAGATCGTGAATGAAATCAGGATCCGCCACCTCCACATACTTGGCACCAAACAAAGTCGCCATCAGCTTATAAACCACAAAGGCGTGCTCTGCAGCGATCAGCTCCGCCTTGGGATTGAGAAAACAATGGCACAGCAGCTCAATGATCTCGTTGGATCCATTACCCAGCACCACATTCTCCAAGCCCAAGTCATGATGATCCGCCAAGGCCTGCCTCAGCTTGTAGCCGCCACCATCAGGATAGATGTGCACCCCTGCAGCTGCCTCCTTCATCGCCTCGATCGCCGCAGGCGCTGGCCCTAACGGGTTCTCGTTGGACGCCAGCTTGACAATCGTCTCAGGATCCAGACCCAGCTCACGGGCGGTTTCTTCGATAGGTTTCCCCGGCTCATAGGCCACAAGGTCACAGACAAACTGATTGGCAAACTGCTGAATCGACATGCGGTGAAACTAAGCAACAAACACCAGCTGCGCAACGCAATATATCATCATGCTGTGGCAGTATACACACTCGCCACACCGAAGGTCAAAGGCTGCGCTTCTGCACTCGTGAAACCGGCAGTCTCGATCAGCGCGCACATGTCTTTACCGCTGGGAAACTGCTCAATAGTACCAGCTAGGTACTCGTAGGCATCGCCCTCGCCGGTGATCAGCCCGGCAATTTTGGGCAGCACCTTATTAAGATACAAACGATACGGCCCACGCAGAATCCCGGTCGGCAGAGAAAAATCAAGAATCAGCAAACGCCCACCCGGCTTAAGCACACGGCGCATTTCCTGCAGAGCACGCGGCCAGTCCGCCATATTACGCAAACCAAAGGCCACCGTCAGCACGTCATAAGAATCATCCTCAAAAGGCATCGCCAAGGCATCCGCCACAATGGTCTCATTGACACCACCCTCCGCAGCATACGCCAGCATCTCTTCACAGAAATCAGAACCGGTCACACGTGCGTCAGGGCACGCCACCTGTAGCTCCAGAGCCAAATCCCCCGTGCCCGTTGCCACATCCAGAATGCTCTCTGGCTGCCAGCCCGCGACAATCCTACCGACCTTCTTACGCCACAGGATATCCGTGCCAAGGCTGAGCACATGATTGGTCAGCACATAACGATCTGCGATCCGGCTAAACGCCGCTTTGACATACTTAGGGTCCTGCACGGGATCAAACTCTCGTATTCGCTCAAAAACACCAACCTAATCAGGCAGAATGTCACGATAAACTCCTGGGTCACTACCCTCAATTTCCACCGCACCACAGGCCTTCTGATAATACTCCTTCGGCCCCACACCACCGATCACGCCATACACGTGACCCAGCTCCTTGAGGCTCTCCAGACACTTAAAGAGCAGTGCCTTGCCAATGCCCGTGCCACGTGCGTCCTCACCAACACCCGTAGGCCCAAAAAACCCACGCGCCGTGGTCTCATAACAGGCAAAACCCAAAATTTCTTTATCCCTCGTCGCAATATAACAGCTCACCGGCTGGCGTGACAAAGCCACCTTCACCTCACTCTCCCACTTCGGGGAAAAGTGCTCAGCCGCCCACGCCGCCACAATATGCCGCTCGTATGCCCGGGCGCGACGCAAGGTAATCCCCTGTTCCTCTACCCCCGCGTATATCTCACCCGTGTCGGGCAGCTCGTAGAGGTTTACCAGCATGTCAATCATGCCCACCTCATATATTAATCCACAGCCAATGTCCAATCTTGATGGGGGCCACTTCGTGGCAGTTGAAGTGCTCAGTTTAAGCTTAAGTAACAACCAGCCCACGTGGCATGACCATACCGGTGATGAACTCCCCCCGCCGCAATCCCGCACAGAGCCATTCGCACTCCCCACTTCAACTTCAACTCTCAACTTCAACTCAATCCGCCGCAGGCGCATTGACCTCAATAAGCTCCTGAAACGGCCACGCCTCCACTTCCTCCTGCCCGCGGATGACATCCATCATCACCGGCACACCGGTTAATTCCTCAGCAATGCCCTTGTTGGTGATCGCCGCTGTATCGAGCTCATCTTCGAGATGGTTGAACACCAGTCCAGCTGGCTCCACTCCCGTCGCCCGCATCGACTCGACACTTAATAAAGTTTGATTGAGCGCGCCCAGCCTGTTGCCCACCACAAGAATGGTTGGAAGCCCAAGCTCCTTGGCAAAATCAGCCACCATATAATCTTTCAGAATGGGCACCTTCCAGCCTCCCACTCCTTCAACGACCACCACGTCGTGCTTGGCTGCAAGTTGATGGTAACCCTGAATCAGCGGCTCAAGCTCGAGCTCTGCATTCTCAAACATGGCAGCCACATAGGGAGCAGCGGCCGTGCGTAGATAACAAGGGTTCACCTCATCAAGCTCCAAGCGATCATCTGAAGCAGATAACAAGGTGTAGGCATCCTCACGCCCGCCACAGCAAATCGGCTTGTAACCGACCGCGTCCACTCCCTCAGCACGTAATGCCTGGATCACCAGCGCACTCACGTAAGTTTTGCCAGCACCTGTATCCGTGCCAGTCACAAAGATTCCCTTCATCGTATTCGATTATAATTGATCACCTACCCACCTCACTTGCCCCAGGGCGCAGTGCACCTGGATTCTCTCTTTTCAGGATATAATTAATCAGAAACCAGATCGCTATCGCGACCAGGAGCGTCGCCAGCTTCGCCGGCCAATTCTTTTTCAGCATCTTCTTCATTGTTATTATCCTCGGGTAAAAAAATAGCTTCCATCCTCGTGCGGAACTCATCCTTCTTGAGATTGCGCTCCAGCTTGCCATCTACACAAATTGAAATCTGACCGGTCTCCTCACTGACGACCACTGCCACACAGTCCGTCTCCTCAGTAATACCAATCGCAGCGCGGTGACGGAGACCTGTGCTCCGGTCTTCCAGCTCACGGGAGCTTACCGGAAAAACGCAACCTGCCGCCGCAACTCGGTTTTTAGAAATGATCATGCCGCCATCATGCAGCGCGGTCTTGGGGTGAAAGATGGTGAGTGCAAACTCCGGGGAGAGAATCGCGTCAAGCGGGACTCCCGTTTCCAAATGATCCTTCAGAGAGATTGCTCGCTCAAAGGCAAACAATGCTCCGATCCTTTTCTTGGAAAGCTGAGTAACGGCATCACAGAAGGTATCCAAGAACTCGTGCTTCTGGGTCTTCGAAAACATAAACAGCTTACTACTACCCAGGCGTGCCAGTGCATTGCGTAACTCCGGCTGGAAGATGATGATCAAGGCCAGGGCCATCAATGCCAATACCTTGTAGAGAACCCACCATATCACCCGTAAATCGAGCAGCAGAGACAGCAAGGAAAGCACCACCAGCAGCAACACCAACCCAACCAGTATCCTCGCGCCTCGCGTTTTTCTAAAAGCACTATAAATCTGATAGAGACCGATCCAAAGAATCATAATCTCTATGGCTGAACGCCAATTGTTCTCGAAGAAATCCACTTTACTGCAGCGACCATAAGCAGAAAACCAAGCACTGGAAACTTCAATCTGCACTCATCATGCATAAAACCCCGCTAAAAAAATCTGTTCATTCCCTGATTTCCATTTAAACCCCCCATCAAGCAAACGTTCCATCCGTATGAGTGAAAACAACACCTTTCAAGAAATAGCTGACGCCATCCGCGCCCACGATTCCTTCATCATCCTCAGTCACATCCGACCTGACGGTGACGCCATCGGCTCCCAAATCGCCCTCGGCCACGCTCTCGAGCAAATGGGCAAAACCGTGCACTACATCAACGAGGACGGCACCCCCGATAACCTGACCTTCCTCCCCGGCAGTGATAAAGTCCAAACGCCACCCGCTGAGCCACTCGATGTTCAGGTCGCCATCGCCCTGGACTGCGCCACCAAACCGCGCCTCGGAGATAATGCCCTCAACGCAGCCAGCAAGGCCACACTCTGGATCAACATTGACCACCATGTCTCTAACCCCAAGTACGGTGACCTCAATCATATTGATTCTATCTCCCCCGCCACGGGCCAAATACTCTACAACCTGATCACGGAGCAAGAGCTGCCCTTTTCTGAACTCACCCGTGATGCGATCTATGTTGCCGTATCCACCGACACCGGATCATTCCAGTATTCCAACACCACCGCGGCAACCTACGAAATGGCCGCTGATCTGGTGCGCCGCGGCATTGACGTCGGCACCATTAATGCGCTCACCTACGACAACAATCCCTACCGCCGCATCGAGCTACTTCGCTCCCTGTTAAATACCTTAGAGGTTGAGCAAGGAGGCAAGGTCGCCCATTGGGAACTGCCCAACAGCGTCAAAGAAGAGCTCAACCTCAAACCCGAGGACAGCGAAGACCTCATCGATCTCATCCGGGGCATCCAAGGTGTCATCGTCGCCGCTTTCTTCGAGGAGCTTCCCGATGGCAAAATACGGGTTTCCTTACGCGCCAAGGACAGCTCGGTGAATTGCAGTGAGCTGGCCCAACGCTTCAAAGGTGGTGGCCATGCCCGCGCTGCCGGTATCCGCATGCCTGGACCATTGGCTGACGCACGCCAGCAAGTGCTTACCGCTATCAGCGAAGTCCTCTAGCGACTACGCTCTTGCTCTTCCGGATACACCTGAAGGAAATCCAACTGCCATTCATTCTGCCTATTACCCATGCACCCTGATCCCAATGCTCCCTGCGGTGTCCTACTCGTTGACAAAGAGCCGGACATGACCTCGCACGATGCTGTCGCCATCTGCCGACGTCAGCTTAAGTTCAAGAAAATCGGCCATTGCGGCACACTCGACCCGATGGCTACCGGACTGCTGATGCTCGTCATCGGCCGTGCCACCAAGATTCAAGATCTGCTGATGTCAGAGGATAAGCAATACCACGGCACACTGACTCTTGGAGCCACCACTTCCTCGCAAGACAAGGAGAGTGACATCCTCGAGCAAAAAGAGGTCCCGCCCTTCAGCGCCGAACAGATCGATGCCGCCTTCGATAAATACACCGGCAACTTCGAACAAATCCCTCCCATGGTATCTGCCATTAAGAAAAACGGCGTGCCTCTCTACAAACTCGCCCGTAAAGGCATTGAGGTGGAACGCAAAGCTCGTGCCATCTATGTCACCGACTACTCCATCAATCGCATCGCGCTTCCTGAGGTCGAGTTCACCGTAAACTGCTCTAAGGGTTTTTACGTGCGCACCTACGCCCACGACATCGGCCAGGATCTCGGCTGTGGCGCCCACCTCTCCGCCCTGCGCCGTAGCCGCTCCGGAAAGTTCACCGTGGACAAGGCAATGAAAGCCAGTGATCTTAAAACAGCCAGCGCAGATGATATTAGGAACTCTCTCATCTCCCTCGCTGAGATTTCCCTCATGCGTGGAGCGTGAGCGTCATTCTAAATTCACTATTCTAAATTCACCATTCTACCCATGGACTATTCCACTCTCATCTCCCAACGTCGCGAGCGCTTCGCTGAAGTGGAGCAGCTTATCACTGACCCAGACCTGTTCTCAGATCAGAAAAAAGCAACGGAGATCATGCGTGAGCACCGTCGCCTTAAGGAGCTTCTGGAAATGTGGGATGCGCTCGAATTAGCGAAGAAAAACCTCGAAGAGAACCGGGAACTCGCCAAAGAGGATGACGAGGAAATGGCAGAAATGGCCAACATGGAAATTCCCGATCTGGAAGCCACCATCGAAAAACTCTCCCAAGATGTGCAATACGCCCTACTGCCCCGTGACGAGGCTGAGGACCGTGACGCCCTGCTCGAAATCCGTTCCGGTGCAGGTGGTGACGAGGCCGCTATCTTCGCTGGCGAGATGATGCGCATGTATCAGCGCTACGCCGAGCAGCGCAACTGGAAGTGCGAACACCTGGATTCCACACCATCAGAGGCAGGCGGCTTCTCCAAAGTCATCATCAAAATCACCGGTGAAGAGGTCTTCCGTTATATGAAATACGAGTCCGGTGTCCACCGCGTTCAGCGCGTCCCCGCCACCGAGACCCAAGGCCGCATCCACACCTCCACCTGCACGGTCGCCGTCATGCCCGAGGCAGAGGACGTTGACGTACAACTCAAGATGGAGGAGCTCGAAATCAAAGCCACCCGCTCAGGAGGCCCCGGAGGACAGCACGTCAATACGACGGACTCCGCCGTGCAGATCACCCACCTCCCCACCGGCATTCAGGTCAAGTGTCAGGACGGCCGCTCCCAGACACAGAACAAGGAAAAGGCCCTCGAAATCATCCGAGCCAAGCTCTTTGAGGCCAAGCAACGCGAACAATCCGAGCAATACTCAGCCCAACGACGCTCATTGATCGGCTCCGGTGACCGCTCCGAAAAAATCCGCACCTACAACTTCCCGCAGTCACGTATCACCGACCACCGCATTGGCTTCACCACCCACAACATGGACGGCGTCTTCGACGGTGATGTTTTTGAGCTCACCGAAGCCCTGCAAAAAGTAGAAATGGCCCAGAAGCTCGAAGAGGCAGGCATGCAATAATAACTTGCCACGTTACGGCTGGGCCATCCAATGCACCCATGCCCATGCATCTGCCCCAACAAACGCC
>CAWVVN010000008.1:0-35627 GCA_963933605.1 uncultured Verrucomicrobiales bacterium | reverse complement strand
CGGTTCTGCCCAAGTCGGTTCTGCTGCATGGACTTATCATGCCTCGTCAGCCGAGCTTGGCAAGTCCATGTCAGAATGATAGACAACTCAATATGGAAAACGTCGTTGATCTACTCATGCTCATCCTCCTTCAAGCCGTGCTCGGTTTTGACAACCTGCTCTACATATCCTTGGAGTCCAAACGCGCGCCCTTGGACAAGCAAAAATCCGTCCGCATCTGGGGCATTGGCTTGGCGGTGGTGTTGCGCATCGTGCTGCTATTCGTCTTGCTCAAGATGATGGACTCGTTCCAGTCCACCTGGTTTAAAATCGATACTGCGTTTGTGCATGCAGAGGTCAACTTCGCCTCCCTGATCACCCTACTCGGCGGCGGCTTCATCATCTACACCGCGGTCAAAGAAATCATTCACATGCTCAGCTACGAGGAAGCACACGCGCATGATCAGGAAAAAAAGCGGGCCTCTGTTGGTAAAATCGTCGCACTGATTGTGTTGATGAACCTGGTTTTCTCCTTTGATTCTATTCTTAGTGCCATGGCCATCACCAAGGTCGCCTGGGTGATGACCATCGCCATTGTCATCAGTGGCATCTTGATGATCGTCATGGCAGACAAGGTCTCCTCCTTCCTGCAAAAAAACAGACTCTACGAGGTGCTTGGCCTGTTCATCCTCTTTATCGTCGGTGTTCTACTCATCTCCGAAGGTGGTCACAAAGCCCACCTCAGCTTCTTTGGCCACCCCGTGGAAGCGATGAGCAAAACCACCTTCTACTTTGTCATCGCCGTGCTCGTGATCGTCGATGTCATCCAAGGCCGTTATCAGAAGAAGCTGATGGCAGAGAAAAAGAGGCTACATGACAATATCGCCTGAACCCATTCCGCTTGCTTCTCAGAGTCCGCCCCTCATGTTTGGGGCATGACCAGCGAAGAGACTCCTGAACCACACAAGCGCCGGGTGCGATACAAGGGCAAGAACCCGCGGCGCTTTGAGGAAAAATACAAGGAGCTCAATCCTGAGCGTTACGCCGACACCGTAGCCCATGTGCTCGCTGGTGGCAAAACTCCTGCAGGCCAGCATGTGCCGATCATGGTGGGCGAGATCATGCAGGCGCTATGCGTCCAAGCGGGTGAGCGGGTGACCGACTGCACGCTCGGTTATGGAGGTCACGCTGAAGAACTTTTGAAAGCCGTGCAGCCCGGCGGCTGCTTACTCGGAGTGGATCAAGATCCCATCGAATTACCAAAAACGGAGACTCGTCTTCGCTCGGCTGGCTTTCCGGCAGAATCCTTGCAGTGCGAGCGCACCAACTTTGTCGCCCTGCGCACAGTGCTAAGTAAAATAGGCTGGCACGATGGTGCCGATGCCATTCTCGCCGACCTTGGAGTCTCTTCGATGCAGATCGACAATCCGGCACGGGGCTTCAGCTTTAAACACCAAGGACCGCTCGATATGCGCATGAACCCCAACAAGGGGGTATCAGCCAGCGCCCTGATCAAAAAATTGAACGCGCTGGAACTCGCCAATCTGTTGCGCGAAAATGCGGATGAGCCCAATGCCGCACGCCTAGCCAATGCCTTAGCTAATCAGGAATTTGACACCACGAGAGAACTCGCCAGCGCCGTTGCTCAGGCCCTGCCCAAATCTTTTGACGCAGATCGGATCAAGCTCAGTCAGCGCCTCGTTTTTCAGGCGCTCCGTATTGCGGTAAACGATGAATTCAAAGTCCTCGACGGCTGGCTACGCAAGCTACCTGACTGCCTGCGGCCGGGCGGACGCGTCGCGGTCCTAACCTTTCACAGTGGCGAGGATCGCCGAGTGAAAAAGGCCTTTCAATGGGGGCTGACAGATGGGCTCTACAGCGCCATCAGCGAGAGTGTCATCCGCGCCTCCTCCAGCGAGAAATACGACAACCCTCGGGCAAGCTCTGCAAAATTGCGTTGGGCGGTGAGGGCGTCGTCTTCGTAGACGATCAGGCCCGTTCAGCTTCGACTCGTCATCTGGGGTTCATGCCTTGATTGCTTCCTCCTATGGAAGTCTGGTTAATGGGTTCATACGCTGAGTTCGTCTTATCAGCTTATACTGGTCTGCTAGTTTCCTCCTTGGGAAACTTGGGTTGTTGAATCATGTGCTGAATTCAAATCGCTGGTTACGCCAGTCGGGACTACAGGATTGCTTGTGCTCCGCACAAGCTGTGCGGGCTGGCAGAAATGCAAAGGAGCATTTCTGATTGAATAATTGCCGTGATGCACGGCACTTTGTCGTGCGCTCGAACTTCGTTCTCATCCTGTCGTCCCGAGACAAAAAAACGGAACCACCAGAGGTGATTCCGTTTTTTAGATTGGTCGGGACTACAGGATTGCTTGTGCTCCGCACAAGCTGTGCGGGCTGGCAGAAATGCAAAGGAGCATTTCTGATTGAATAATTGCCGTGATGCACGGCACTTTGTCGTGCGCTCGAACTTCGTTCTCATCCTGTCGTCCCGAGACAAAAAAACGGAACCACCAGAGGTGATTCCGTTTTTTAGATTGGTCGGGACTACAGGATTCGAACCTGCGACCTCTTCACCCCCAGCGAAGCGCGCTACCAAACTGCGCCAAGTCCCGATGTTGTAATTACCTTCAGATTCAACACCCAAAGGCAAGGGGGCGCAATTAAGCCCATCACTTAGGAGTTGGCAAGTACGTATTTTCATGGCATTTCCAAGGTCTCATGAAACCTGCAAAGATAGCTGTCATAGGAGCCAGTGGATACACTGGACTAGAACTGCTGCGCTTATTACTCACCCATCCATACGCGGAGTTAGTTTGTGTCACCTCTCGCCAAAATGCAGGACAGAGAATTGCAGATCTCTTCCCTCGCTTCAGTGGTGCTTCCGCTGCTGACCTTACATTTATTGCTCCTGACCCAGATGCAGTGGCTGCCAGCGGGGCAGAAGTCGCCTTTCTAGCTCTACCCCATGGCGTGGCTGCTGGCTATGCTTCCAGCCTGCTCGAGAAAGGCCTCAAGATTGTCGATCTCAGTGCTGACTTTCGGCTAGATGATAAAGAGGTCTATAAGGAATTTTACGATGCTGATCACCCGGCACCTGAGCTTCTTGCCGAGGCGGTTTACGGTCTGCCTGAGATCCACCGTGATGCTATTTTAGGTGCTCGGCTGGTCGCCTCCCCCGGCTGCTATCCCACGAGCATCAGCCTGCCACTCATCCCCCTGCTACGGGAAAAACTCATCGATCCAGCCAGTATCGTCACCTGTTCGATGTCAGGGGTCAGTGGAGCTGGGCGTAATGCGAGCCTGCCTCTCATCTTCTGTGAGGCCAATGAAAGTGTGCGTGCATACTCGGTGCCCAAACACCGCCATCTCTCCGAGATCGAGCAGGAGCTCAGCAAGGCAGCTGGACAACAGGTTGCGATCTCCTTTACCCCTCATCTTGTACCTGTCCACAAAGGCATTTGCTCGACGACCAGCGCCCAACTCACGGCAGATCCTGATCAGGTGCAACAGGCACTTGAGCGGGCCTATGCCGATGAGTTTTTTGTCAGACTGCTAGGAAAAGGAGGCTGCGCTGATACCAAAAATGTGACCGGAACCAACTTTATCGATATTGGCTGGGATTATGATTCACGCACTGGACGTGTGCTTCTGCTCAGTGCTGAGGATAATCTTGGCAAGGGCGCAGCTGGTCAGGCAATCCAGAATTTCAACCTCATCTGCGCATTTCCTGAAACTGCCGGGTTGCAAAATTTTTAAAATCCGATCAGCGTCTTAAATTGTCATGCCCCCTAACGCTAATATCAAAAGAATCAAACGAGGAGTCTGTGCTCCGAGAGGGTTTGTTGCATCGGCTGTTAGTGCTGGCATTAAAAACCCAGACGACCCCCGTCTTGACCTTGCCCTGATCTACTCCAAGCATCCATGCAGTGCCGCTGGCACCTTCACCACCAATCGGGTCAAAGCTGCTCCCGTTAAGGTATCTCAAGCTTATTTAAAAGCCGACAAGGTGCAGGCCATTGTCGCCAATAGTGGCAATGCCAATGCCTGCACCGGCGTTGAAGGCATCAGCGATGCCCGCAAGACCTGCAAACTGGTGGCCAAAGAGCTGGGACTTCGTCAGCGACAAATTGCGATCTGTTCGACCGGAGTCATTGGCCTTCCGATGCCGATGATGCGCATCGAACCAAAAATAGGAGAGCTTGTTACAGGGCTTGATCCCAATAAGGGCGAGGATGTCGCACACGCCATCATGACTAGCGATACCTGCAAAAAGGAAATCGCTGTTTCACTTGAACTCGGCGGCCACCGAGTCCGCATCGGCGCATGTGCCAAGGGCGCGGGTATGATCTGTCCAAGCATGGCTACGATGCTGTGCTTCGTCACGACCGATGCCAAAATCAACCCCTCATGCTTCCAAAAATCACTGCTTGAAGCGGTCGACACCTCTTTTAACCGAATCACCATTGATGGTGATATGAGTACCAACGATACGGTGATTGGCTTGGCAAATGGCCAGAGCGGCATGCCCAGCATCAAGCGCAATAGCAAAGAATGCCGGCTGTTCCGTGAGGCACTAGCCTACGTCATGCTTGAAATGGCTAAGGCCTTGGTCCGGGACGGTGAGCGTGTGACCAAGTTTGTCACCGTCGAGGTCAAAGGGGCCCGAACCTACCTCGACGCACGCAAAGTAGCGGAAGCTGTTGCTAACTCAGCCCTCGTTAAAAGCTCATGGAATGGAAACGACCCGAACTGGGGGCGCATCATCCACGCCGTGGGTTACTCCCGCGCCATGGTCCGTGAAGAGCTCATTGATATCCACATCAATGGCAAAGCTGCGTGCCTAGGAGGCTTACAGGCCACGACCTCGATGGACGCCCTTCGTAAAATCGTTGCCAAGGATGCTTTCACCATCACCATCAACCTTAACCTCGGCAAGGCGGAGTACGAAGTCTACTCGAGTGATCTCTCCCCCGAGTATATCGACTTCAACCGCTCTGAGTACGCCTACTGGAAACAAGCCCGTAAGGACGGTTTGACCTAGGAGCGGCTCATAACCCAAGAGAGGTTTAACCCATTGAGGATGAAGTGGGCCTGTTGGCTACCACCAGCTACATTCTGGTTTCTTCTTTGGTCGAACGCAGACGGATTGTTTTAGTGCGTAAGTCATGATGAGCCTCCACAAAACGCACTGTCTTGCTTTTGATGCGCATCAAAACTGAGTGGGTCACGGCCGTCTTACCCTCAATGTGCACACCCTGCAGTAAGGGGCTCGCACTGATGCCTGTGGCACAAAACAAGATGTTGTTACCCGCAGCCAAATCCTTAGATCTGTAAATACGGTCAAGCTGATCGCCCCAACCATCTTTGATAAGCTGTTGCTTCTCCGCCTCATCTGCTGGCCATATTTTAGCTTGCTGACCACCACCGAGACATCTCAGACCAGCCGCAGAAAGCACTGCCTCCGGAGCCCCGCCGATACCGGCATAAAGATCCACATCCGTGCTCGGCAAGGAAGGCGCCATAGCCGCGGTGATATCACCATCTGCAATCATGCGCAGCTTGCTACCAAGACTTCTGACCTGTTCGATAATAAACTCATTCCGTGGTCGATCCAAAACCATCACAGTGACGTCGCGCACGTTTTTACCGAGCAGCTTAGCGGAAACCTTAATGACTTCTGAAATGGGCGCATCCACACTGATTGGCAGCGAAGGATCTTTGATCCAAGCCTCCCTGACCACTTCAGGATAAGATAGCTTGTTCATATAAAATGCTGGGATTTCCTGCAGTGCACATTCTTCCCCCTCTTCTGGAATGGCGGCTGCAATACAGCTGATAGAGTTAGGCATTCCTTTAGAAACATTGGTCGTGCCATCCACCGGATCAAGTGCCACATCAAAACGGGGGCTGCCTTCAGCCCAGGTGCCTACTTTTTCGCCGATGAACAAACCGGGCGCCTCATCCTTAATGCCCTCACCGATAACTACTTCACCGCGGATGTCCATGAGGTCAAACATTCCCCGGATCGCATCACATGCTGCAAAATCAGCCGCCTCCTTGTCTCCTCGCCCCATCCAGTGGGAGCTATGCAACGCCGCATTTTCGGTAGCCCTCAGAAATTCAAGTTCAATGACGCGTTCTTCATCTTTGTGCATCAAAAATATATAAACTAAAAGAACCTCTATGTCACCGATAAGAATCAATAAATTACCTGATGCCCAAATGAACAGAATCTTTCCATCACTCGCTCCTTGACTCAGCGTGACGTATTCATGATTCTTACCTGCAGCACTATGAGTATCTCCCACAATGCCCGTTCCTTTAAGCGAGTAATTTTAAAGCTCAGTGGCGAAGCCCTGAGAGAGCCGGGCAGCCAAGACAATATCTCTCCAGAAATTGTCGAACGCGTTGCCAAAGAAATCAGCAAAAGCGCCGCCAGCGGCATTGAAATTGGAGTCGTCTGTGGTGGCGGCAACTTCTGGCGCGGAGCCAGCGCCAGCGCCCGTGGCATGGACCGAGCAACTGCTGACTACGTAGGCATGATGGCAACGGTCATGAATGCTCTTGCGCTCCAAAGCGCGCTCGAAGCTGAAGGGGTAAAATGTGTTGTCCAGTCTGCCATCGAAATGAAAAACGTGGCTGAACCCTTTATTCGCCGCAAGGCCAACCGATTACTCAGTGAGGGAAATGTCGTTATTTTTGCCGCCGGTACAGGCAGCCCATTTTTCTCCACAGACACAACCTCAGCCTTGCGCGCCAGCGAGACCGGAGCCGATGCTATTATGAAGGCCACCATGGTCGACGGCGTCTACTGTTCCGACCCCAAGAAAAATCCTGATGCCGTGCGCTACGAGACCGTCACCTTCCAAGACTGCCTCAGCAAAAATTTGAAGGTAATGGATTCAACCGCATTCACCCTCTGCATGGACAACGACATTCCAATCATTGTCTTTGATATCGGCGGTAATGGCAATATCACCAAGGCCTTGTCTGGAGCTGATATCGGCACCATTGTTTACAAAGGCTAGGTAATCTCAGTATACATTATTTAATATTCACAACTCTAACTATGGAACCAAACGAAGCACTTAAAAACACGCAGGAAAGCATGCAAAAGGCCGTCGAGTACGCCGTTCACGAATTTGCCGCAATCCGCACAGGAAAGGCCAGCCCTGCTCTCGTCGAGAACATTGATGTCAACGTCCCCAGCTATGGCAGTAGTATGAAAGTTAAGGCCCTCGCTGTCATTACCGTACCAGAACCTCGCATGATTATGGTTCAGCCCTTCGATCCCTCAACCACGGGCGACATAGAAAAAGCTATTCTCGAGAGTAATACGGGCCTCAACCCTGCCAATGAAGGCAGACATCTCCGCATTCCCGTCCCTGAGCTCTCCGAGGAGAGACGCCGTGACATGGTTAAAATGGTCAAAACACAAGCCGAAGAAGCTCGTGTGCGCGTGCGCTCATGCCGCAAGAACGGCATGGATTCCGCTAAGAAAATGAAGGCAGACAACGCACTCACTGAGGATGGCATGCATGACTACGAGCAGGACATTCAAGAGCTCACCGATAAATACATTAAGGAAATCGACGAACACTTAGCTGCTAAAGAAAAAGAACTGATGACGGTTTAGAACCGCGCCTCTTTACCGCTTAGCCCCTGTCCGTTCAGCGTCTACACTCTAGTTGACCACGTTTTCTGGCATTCCCGCTAGAAAGGCGGAAATGTTTTTTCCAACTCCTTCGAGTAATCTCCTGCGAGCCTCAAGCGACGCCCAGGCCGTGTGCGGAGTAATAATCAGATTAGGCACGGTCGGGTCCAACAATACGTGATCTACCGGCGGCGGCTCAGCCGTCAGCACATCGAGGCCAGCCCCTGCGATAGCACCGGTTTTCAATGCTGTAGCCAAATCGTCTTCATCAATGAGCTGGCCACGCCCCGTGTTAATGAGAAAGGCACTTGGCTTCATCAGACCAAGCGTCTCACGATTCATCATTTTTTCTGTTCCGGGCGTCAACGGGCAGTGCAGTGTAATGGCGTCAGACTTGGCAAAAAACGCATCACGTTCCAAGCGCTCGATTTCGCCTTGCTGGGCCCCATCGCGTGAGAGGGCTACCACATTCATGCCCAGTCCTTGAGCCGCCCTGGCAACGGATTTGCCAATGGTTCCGAGCCCTACAATGCCCAAGGTTTTTCCTGCCAAGTCGATCATAGGATAATCCAGCCGGGTAAAAATGGGCGATTGAGCCCACTGACTTAACTCACCAGCGTAGCGGTTCATGCCAGTGGCAAGATTGATCAAAAGTCCGAGCGCATGCTGTGTGACACTCGCCGTAGAATAGCCGGCAACATTACATACCGTAACCCCTGCCGCCTTAGCTGCATCGAGATCAACACAGTTAGTTCCTGTGGCAGCAATGCAAATAAGCTTCAGATGAGGCGACTGCTGAAGCGCTGCCGCGTCAATGATCACCTTATTGGTGATGGCGATGTTGGCGTGCTGTAGCCGCTCAATAAGCTCATCGGGCGCGGTGACGGGATAAGCCTCAAGCTTGCCAAGTGCTGCAAGGTGGCCGAGGTCAACGTCCCCTACGGTCGAGGCGTCCAAAAAGCTAATATGGTGCATGACCATCGTTTTACCGAAGAATCCCTCTAATACCAGTGTATGTTTAAGCTTTTAGCCCCTCGCACCCAAACCAACAGCATCAACATCTCAGCTTAGATAACCGTGCAAATGCTTGTCAACGGGCTCCATCTATCCTATCTCCAGTGAATGTCTGCCGAGATGGAACATACAGTCGCCTCAAGTGCCACACTTGAGGGAACCTCTCTCCACACTGGGGAAAAAGTCAGCCTGACTTTGAAGCCTGCTCCTGCAGGGCACGGTTTCAAGTTTCGTCGTGTCGACCTTGATGACCAGCCCTTCATTGATGCTGATGTCGCCAAGGTGCAAACCGTCGAACGGGCCACTACCTTAGCGGAGGGATCTGTTAAAGTTCATACCGTAGAGCACATCCTCTCTGCCCTGTGCGGCATGGGCGTTGACAATGCCCTTATCGAAATGGATGCCAACGAACCCCCTATCGGAGATGGTTCATCCAAGCCCTACGTAGAGCTCATCAAACAAGCAGGTATCGTGGCTCAGGACAAACACCGCAGGGTCTATGAAATTCGTGAGCCGATTCACATGGAGACCAAAGACGGATCATTAATCACTATCGTCCCGGATAAAAAGTTCCGCGTCTCCTGCACCAATATCGGACCAGAAGGCCGCTTCACACAGTATTTCTCAAGTGAAGTCACACCCGAGCTCTACGAGACTGAAATTGCGCCCGCACGCACCTTTGTTTATTACGAAGATGTTAAGCCGCTGCTCGATAAAGGACTGATTAAAGGTGGCAGTTTAGAAAATGCGGTGGTCGTGCGCGGGGATGAGGTCATGAGCAAAGAGCCTATGCGCTTTGACAACGAGTTCGCCCGCCACAAAGCACTCGATGTCATCGGCGACCTCATGCTTAGCGGCAAACGCATCATGGGACACGTGATCTGCGTCCGACCCGGCCACGGGCCAAACACGCAAATGGCAGCTACGCTGAAAGCAGAATATCTCCGCATGCGCACAATGGTGCCGCCGTTAAAAATTCCTGATGGAGAGGGCGTGCTCGACATCAATGAGGTCATGCAAATCCTGCCACACCGCTACCCGTTCCTCATGCTTGACCGAGTGGTCGACTTCGAGGGAGACAGCAAGTGCACAGGAGTCAAAAATGTCACCATCAACGAACCCTATTTCCAAGGGCACTTCCCGGGTCACCCCGTGATGCCTGGTGTGCTTCAGGTGGAAGCAATGGCACAGGTCGCCTCTATTTTGCTGCTACGCAAACCAGAGAACCAAGGTAAAATCGGCTACTTCATGAGCGTTGATAAGGTCAAATGGCGCCGGCCTGTATTACCTGGTGACACCCTCTTCATTGAGGCAGAAATCCTCAAGGTGCGCCGTAATATTGGCTCTGCTGTTTGCCGCTGTATGGTTAATGGCGAAGTCGTATCCTCAGGCGAACTCAAATTCGCACTGATCGATAACTAAGTTCACGCTCCGCAAATAGCGCCTCCATGTCAGATTCCCTGATCCACCCGACTGCGGTCATTGACCCATCAGCACAGCTCGCTGATGGCGTTGAAATTGGGCCTTACTCAGTGGTGGGCGCCAATGTCAATATTGGTGCCGGCAGTGTATTAAAATCACATGTTGTCATTGAGGGCCATACCACGATTGGTGAGAACAATACATTCTTCCCCTTCTCAGCCATCGGCCAAATAACTCAGGATCTTAAATACGTCGGTGAGCCCACAGCCTTGCTTATCGGTGATCACAATACCTTCCGCGAGAATACCACCATTCACCGAGGAACCACTGAAGAAGTGCCTACGCGTATTGGGGATCACAACCTATTCCTCTCCTACTCTCACGTAGCTCACGATTGCCAGGTAGGTAACCACTGTATTTTATCCAACAATGGCACGCTCGGCGGGCATTGCACCGTCGGAGACCACGCTATCATTTCGGGCCTATCCGGAGCCCATCAGTTTTGCCGAATTGGTGAACATTCCCTCGTAGGAGGCTGCACAAAAATTGTCCAGGATGTCCCCCCATTCACCATTGTGGATGGTAGTCCTGCCGCTGTCAGAGGCCTCAACCTGGTCGGTTTACAGCGACGAGGTTTTGACGAAACCACGCGGCGCGCACTCAAGCGTGCCTACAAGAAGCTCTTTCTCAGTAAGAAGGTTAATCTCGCTCAACTCACCGAAGAATTGGCCGAGTCGGAGTTGGCAGAGGATGTCAATGTTGCCAGACTGATTGACTTCATCCGCAGCAGTGAGCGCGGCGTGATTCGTTAAGCTTGCTGCTTGAGTGCCCTTGAAGCCACTCACCATGTACTGAGCTCTCTGTTTACTGAGCGGTTGATTGTTCGCTCAAACAAAAAAACCCCCCAGCGCATTACTGTGCTGGAGAGCTTCTACTATGAACAAATGACAATGTTTACTGGCAAGCCTCACACTCACCGCCGTTAATCATGGCGTCGATGCTGCATGCCTGCTGCTCGGCAGGGGTGTATTCTTTTTTCTGCTCGCTGACTGCAACCGCTGCACCCGCTGCTCCTCGGACTTCTTTCTTCACCGAGATCGTAGACTTCTCAATATTAGAAGCCTGCAGGGTGCGGAGATAATACGTGGTTTTCAAACCGGTGTGCCAAGCATGACGATACATGTGAGAGAGGGTCTTCATCTCTGGCTCAGCCAGGAAGAGGTTAACACTCTGAGACTGATCAATCCATTTCTGTCTGCGCGCGGCGGCATCAATGATTGCTTTGTAGCCAACACTGAAGACCGTTTGGTGCTTCTCTTTCAGGCTTTCAGGAATGTCTTCAATATCACCAAGCTCACCATCAAAGTACTTGAGTTGATCAAGCATGTCCTGATCCCAGAGACCCTCTTTTTTCAGGTCATTGACTAGCTCGCGGTTAAGCACGATGAAATCTCCTGAGAGATTCGACTTCACATACAGGTTCTTATAGTTGGGCTCGATGCACGGAGTCGTTCCCATGATATTGGAAATCGTCGCCGTTGGAGCGATGGCAAGCACATTAGAGTTACGCATACCGTGCTCGGCGATCTTCTCGCGCAAGTGGGTCCAATCCATTTTTGCACCACGAGGCACATCAATGTCGACACCACGCTCGTCTTCAAGGAGGTCAACCGTATCTTGAGGAAGAATACCTCGGTCCCACTTAGAGCCTTTGTAGCTGGAATACGTTCCCGACTCAGCAGCGAGATCGGAGGAAGCATTGTAGGCGTAGTATGCAATGGCCTCCATGAACTCATCATTGAAGTCAATGGCGGCATCAGAGGCGAACGCGAGACCCTTTTTATAGAGCGCGTTTTGCAGACCCATAACACCCATGCCAATGGGGCGGTGACGGCTGTTCGCTGTCTTTGCCGCTTCGGTAGGGTAAAAGTTAATATCGATGACGTTATCAAGGGCACGGATAGCAACGGTAATCGTTTCTTTCAGCATCTCGTGATCGAGCGAGCCATCAGGTGTGATGTGCGTATCGAGCACCACAGATCCTAGGTTACACACTGCGGTCTCCTCATCGGAGGTGTTGAGTGTAATCTCCGTGCACAGGTTGCTGGAGTGAATCACGCCGCAATGATCTTGTGGGCTGCGGATGTTACATGGATCCTTGAAGGTAATCCATGGGTGACCGGTTTCGAAGATCATCTTCAGCATGCCTTTCCAAAGCTCGATGGCAGGAACTTTGCGCGTCCAGATCTTACCCTCTTCAGCCATTTTTTCATACTCCGCATAGCGAAGCTCAAATGCCTTACCGTATAAGTCGTGGAGATCAGGTGTCTCATTAGTGCGGAACAAAGACCAGTCTTGGCGTGCCTCCATACGCTTCATGAAGAGGTCTGGAATCCAGTTTGCCGTATTCATGTCATGACAGCGGCGACGCTCGTCACCTGTGTTCTTACGAAGCTCAAGAAAGTCTTCAATATCGTTGTGCCAGGACTCAAGATAAGCGCAGCCAGAGCCACGGCGTTTGCCACCCTGGTTTACCGCAACGAGTTGGTCGTTGTGGAGTTTGAGGAATGGAATAATTCCCTGTGACTCCCCATTAGTGCCTTGGATGTAACCCCCTGTGCCGCGCACAGCAGTCCAGGACCCCCCGAGACCACCAGCCCATTTACTGAGGTAGGCGTTTTCTGCGATGCCACGCTGCATGATGGACTCAATCGAGTCATCAACCTTGTAAAGGTAGCAAGAAGACAGCTGGGAGTGAAGTGTGCCTGAGTTAAACAAAGTCGGTGTGCTCGAGCAGAAGCGGCGGCCTTTGTAGAGATTGTAGAGGCGGATTGCCCAGTCTTCACGATTTTCTTTCTCTGCTCGGAAAAGTCCCATGGCAACACGCATCCAGAAAAATTGCGGCGTCTCGAGACGGCGTTGTTTGTCTCCGGTTTTGTCGACAATAAGATAGCGGTCATAAAGCGTCTGAACACCGAGGTAATCAAAATCCAGGTCAGCTGTTGGGTCCAGCGCATCGGCAAGTTTATCTATATCATACTGAGCAACGACATCGGGCGAAATGCGTTTGATCTTGATGCCATAGGCAAGATATTTACTGAAGTGTTCGCGATGAGCCACTTTAAGGGCGCTAATGCCATCGCTAAGGATGTTCCAGCCAAGCACCTCCTCGTAGATATAGCTCAGCAGGATACGACCAGCAAACTTTGCAAAGTCAGCGTCGCGCTCGATGAGCGACTTTGCGTTAAGAATAACCGTGGACTTCAGTGCTTCGCGGGAGATCTCAGCTCCTACGGAACGGCGTAGTTCTTGCTCGATTTCCTGTTCACTAATACAAAGAGTAAGACCAATGGAAGCGAACGTGATACGCTTCTTGAGCTCACTGCCATCCCAAAACTCAGTGCTTCCGTCTTGCTCGGTGACAACCACCATCGACTCCTGGTTAGGATCCTCAGCTGGCTCCTCGTCGATGCGCATTTGCGCACGTCTAGCACGATAAAGAATATAAGCTTCTGCAGCCTTAAAGTAGCCTTGGCGCATGAGCTCCTCTTGAACAAGATCCTGCACATTCTCAATGTGTGCAAAAGCAGAGTCTCCACTCCGTATGCTCTCTGTGACACCATGAGCAACCCGCACGGCTGCTTCAGGATCTTCTTTAATGGAGAGGAATGCCTTTCTGACCGCGATCTCAATCTTGGTCTGACTCCATGGAACGACATTACCATTACGGCGAATCAGTCTAACTGGCATTGTTTGTGGCTCCTCGGAAACAATCACCTCACCGTTTTTCTCTAGGGAACGTGAGAACACGAGCGATTTTGCAACATCGTGGGCGTCGTTCTCAATGAGCGCTTTCTCAATCAACAGATACAAATCATTACGGGAAAGACGCAGCTGGCCACCATCGCGGACTTGCTCAGTAAGAGACCTGGAAACACTTTGGGCAACATTGGAGACAAAGTTACGGTTTTCGTCGTTGAAGATCTTATCCTGTTCCTCTTGGCGTGAAACAAGAAGGTTTGTGAGAGCACTTCCAATCGTGTCTGCTACCTTAGCAAGAGATAGCTCCTCTTCCTCTGTTCCGCGAGTGACGAGTATTTGAGGAACGCGGTCTGCCGTTTGCTCGCCGAGCACGGCGCGCCAATCAAAGCAGCCACTATTATCAGTGGATGCGGCACGGTCAGTGATGACTTTTTTCAGGGCGAGGTCTTCTTCTAAAGAGATTGAGCGATACATGGGCGCAGGTTATTCTATGGTGTTTTTGAGTTTAATTAAAATGGTGATTGAGAAATCGGAGAGAAATTGATCACAAGCCGACGGTGCCGGCCTGATCAGAAAAAAGCAGATGGTTTATAGTTCGTCGTCGTCGATGTTTCCGAGTGCCGTTGATTTCTGGTACTCCGTGACGCGACCTTCAAAGAAGTTTTGCTCCTTCTTAATATCCATCATTTCTGCGAGCCATGGGAATGGGTTTTCCACACCACCCTTGAGGGGCTCGAGGCCACTGGTTTCTAGGCGACGATCAGCAATAAAATCAATATACTGCTCAAAGTCTTCTAGGTTGAGGCCAATAGAGGAAACAGGCAGGCAATCCCGAATGAAGTTTTTCTCCAGCCTGATTGCCTCTGCCATGGTCTCGCGCAATTCATTCTTGAACTCATCTGTCCAAATCTCAGGGTTCTCACTAACAAGATCGATGAGCAGGTTACTCAAAAGCTTAATATGATTGGATTCGTCACGCAGAGTGTAGCGGAACATCTGACCAATACCGGGGAATTTGTTCTGACGGTAGAGGCTGAGGATCATGCCGAATAGTCCATAAAACTGGGTGCCCTCCATGCACTGACCAAAGATGAAGATATTGCGGGCGAGCGCCTGCTTGTTTTCAACAAGCGACATGTCCATATCGCGGCGCAGTGATCTGCTGTTGGAAACAACGAAGTTTGTTTTCTCCTGCACCGTTTGCACACCCTCAAAGATGGCTTCACATTCATGCGGATTAAGTCCCAGAGATGACACCATGTAGACGAGTGAATCAGCATGGATATTTTCCTCATGAGCGTGACGGCGGAAAACGAGCTCAAGCTCTGGAGCCGTAACCTGGTCACGAATAACGTGAATCATATTGTCTCCTACGATGCCTTCAGCAGCAGAAAAGTAGCCGATGCCCATCTTAATGATCCAGCGCTCAGCGTCAGATACTTCATCAGAACGCCACTGCTCGACGTCTTTCTGCATGGGAATATCCTCTGGCTCCCAATGGTTGGCACGCATATCTGAGTAGATATCCCATGCCCATGGGTACTTGAGTGGCAAGAGACCAAAACCACTGATCTTATCACCTCCAATGACACGCTTCGACTCCAGGTTCTTTTTGGCTTTCGCTTCTTCTAGGGGAATTATTAAATCATCGAGTTGAGCATTCATTAGTTCTAGGGTGTTGGTTGTTAGCGGGAGATGGTCAGAGATTGGTTGTCGGCTGTCGTTTTGATAGGGGTCATTGACTCTCGAGCATGTCGAGTGTCCGTTGGGATGTCCTTTTAGAGGTCCTCGTCCTCAAAACTTGTGGCGAGCGAAGCGCTGCTGGCATGAGCAACCTGCACTGCAGAGAGGTGAATTTGCTCATCAAGCCATGGGAAGGGGCTTGTAGCGTGATGGAATTGGCGTGGCAGGCCACAAGCGGCGAGTCGATTGTCTGCCAAATATTCTAAGTAAGTATTGAGGGATTCAAGATCGAGGCCGGCAGCGGCAACGGGAAGCGAAGCTGCGAAGTCTTGCTCCATTTTTACCGCTTTCAGCATGCAATCAACGAGCTCTTGCTGAAACGATGTCGTCCATACATCTGAATTTTCTTCGATGAGTTCGTTGATCAGCTTGTCGAACAAGCTAATGCGGAAGGAAACGTCTTTGAGCAACTTACTGAATATCTTACCCGTTCCGGGAATCTTGTTTTGTGCGGCTAAAGAGAAGATGGATGCCCACAGGGAAAAGTATTGAGTTCCTTCCATGCAGTGCGTCATTAAGAAGACATTGCGGACAATCGCCTGCTTGTTTTCTAAGATCGTCGTATCTGTATCACGATCGATCGGGCTGAGGTGATCAACCATGAATTGCTGCTTGGCTGCCATGGCCGGCGTGTTTGCCAGAGCCGCGCATTCCATCGGGTTGATGGAAAGAGAGCCGTGCAGATAGACAAGAATATCACTACGTGTGTTCTCCTCGTGAACAAAGCGGCCAAAGACGAGTTTGAGCTCAGGGGCAGTCACCAAATCCCGTATGGTGTAGATACCGCTGGATTGAGCAATTTCCTGAGACTTGGCAAAAGCACCCAGAGTAACCTTGTAAAGCATTTGGCAAGGCTCATCCATCTGAGCCCACTGCACCACATCTGTTTGAACTGAACTCTCACCGGGTTCCCAGTGAGCGTTCTTCATTTCCTTATAGAGGGAATAGGCCCACGTGTATTTCAACGGCAGTATGTTGAAAAACATCGAGTTGCGGCCGTTGATCACTTTTTTGGCGGAGTAGGCGTCCTCGGCTTTTTCGCGATCTAGGATAAATGTACGCTCGCCAAGTTTGATGCTAATTGTGTCTGCCATTTCAGTAAGGGTTGGGTTGTGAAAAAATTATTTACCTAAAGAGGATATTACGAAGAGTGTTCTAGAGAATGTTACGGAGAGTATTTCGTTGGAAATTTGACGGGATTCTGGTGCTGACCGCTAAGTCACTACAACTTAACAAAAAAGGCTTCATGCTTGGTTGAACCTGCTTTGTTTAGCTCATTTTGAGTTAATTGGACTTAACTCTCGTGTGCATACTACATTACCGGACAGCCTCGTGATCATGCTCGAGAATGACCGTTTTAGTCAATGAGATTTTGCTCATATAGTATCCACAAATTATTAACAATACAACATGTAGTGGTTTTGTTTTTTAATTCAAAAAGTGACTTTTTTCTTGCGAAGGCGCAAACCCTTTAAAAATGGACGCCCTCAAGGCTATTTCAGCAAGGTTCCTGGCCAACACAGCTACCACGCTGGGGGCTAAAAAAAAATACACCTGTTAGGCTGAGGTTCTCGTCTCTCCTAGTTTTTAAAAAATTCCTGCCGCATACCCGATCTGCTGCGCCATGAGGCATCTCAAAAAGCATTATTTCCCATTGTTGAGGGAAATAAAAATTTATGTCGTGATGAGACTGACTAATCGCCTGTCACCGGGTCTGTGTGAGCCCGCCGAGCTGCTTTTGAATCAATCTGTTGGTTATCAACCATATAGAATGAACCGCATACAAAACACCTATTTCATGAGCAAAACATCCGCCCATCTACTAGCAGGACAGCTATGCAGCATCATGTTGGGCCTGCCCTGCGACGCCAAGATAAGCAATAAAACACCGAATCAGGGTTGCCATTACCGGCGATTGCCACTACGGCAAGCACTTAACCCACGGGTATTTCCCCATGTTCAATCTCTTCAGCAAAAAAAACGGCAGTCTTAAAGACGACGTTCTTTCCGGCATCACAGTCGCTCTTCTCCTCGTACCCGAAGCGATTGCGTTCTCCTTCATCGCAGGAGTCAACCCCATGGTCGGCCTATGGTCCGCCGTCTTTGTCGGCTTCATCACAGCTGCCTTTGGTGGCCGCCCCGGTATGATCTGTGGTGCCACCGGAGCCATTGCCATCGTTGCCGCGCAAGCTTTCACCTTGGGCAAGAAGGCCGGCTTGAGTGCTCTCAAAAACGGTGAAGACCTCGCAGGCCTCAGCCCTGATGATATTGGCCTGCAGTATCTCGTCACCGCCTTGTTATTTGCCGGCGCCATCCAAATCACCGTGGGTTTATGCAAACTTGGGCGCTTCATCCGCCTTATCCCCCACCCCGTCATGATGGGATTTGTCAATGGTCTCGCCATCGTCATTGCCTTGGGCCAGCTGCTGTTTTTCAAGCAGTCCGTCTCCTTTGATAACGACGGCAACATGGTTTCCACATGGCTCAACATGGAATCCATCGGCATGATGCTGGGCTTGATTGCCATCACGATGGCCATCATCGTGCTCTTGCCCAAAGTCACTAAAGCGGTGCCTCCCACTCTGGTCGCTATTCTCGTCGTCTTTGGATTAACCATGTTCCTGGATGGGTCACGCGACATCAAAGACATTCTGATCATGCTCACAGGAGAGGCCAAAATCGACAGCTCCCTGCCTACCTTGACCAGCTTTTCCGCCGTCCCTTGGAACGAACTTAGCTTCTACATCGCCATCCTACCTATCGCTCTCACCATCGCTATGGTTGGCCTCATTGAGTCTCTGCTCACCCTTCAGCTGATCGATGAAATCACCGAAACCCGCGGCCAGGGCAACCGAGAGTGTGTTGCCCAGGGAGCTGCCAATGTCCTATCTGGTTTATTCGGCGGCATGGGCGGCTGTGCCACCATTGGCCAATCCTTGATCAATATGAAAAACGGCGGCCGAGGCCGCACCTCCGGCATCGTCGGGGCACTCACGCTGCTGCTGCTCATCATGTTTGGCGCGGATATCATCATGAGCATCCCCGTTGCCGCCCTTGTCGGCGTCATGTTTATGATTGTGATCAGCACCTTCGAATGGTCCACCTTCAAAACCATTGGCAAGGTTGCCAATTCCGAGCTTATTGTCATCCTCGCGGTCACACTGGTCACCGTCTTCATGCACAACCTGGCACTCGCCGTTGCTGTTGGCGTGATCATTTCAGCCATCGTTTTTGCCGCCAAGGCCTCGGCACACATCAATTTGGAAGTCCTCAAAGACTCTGAGCAAGACGACGAACGCATCTACGCCCCCGAAGGCATGCTTTACTTTGCCTCCGTGCAAGATTTCCAGGATAAATTCACCGCATCCAGCGACCGCAAAAAAATCGTCATTGATTGTGAAAACCTGCGCGTCATGGACCTTTCAGGGCTGGAGGCCATCAACGTGCTTGGCGAGCGCTACAAAAACGCAGGTAAAAACCTCCGCGTGCGTCACCTCTCTCCAGATTGCCAACAGATGCTTGAAAAAGCCGGCTCCCTTGTGGACATCGAAGTACTGCCAGATGACCCTCACTACTCGGTCGCCCTACTTCGCAGCGAGAACAGCAAAATTATCGGCTCGTAAAGCGTGCATCAGTGAGGCCCTCGCGTGGCCATTCTTTTTAGGGTTTCCCTCTCCTTGTGGGCGATTTCCCTTACCGAATTCCTCGGTTTTGAAGTGACAAATGCCTATTTTAAGGTAATCAGCCGACGTGCTCATCATTAGAAAACTTACCAAAACCCTTGGAGGGCGTACGCTTTTCGAAGACGCAGACATGACCATCAACTGGGGCGAGCGCGTCGCGCTAGTCGGACCCAATGGAGCTGGCAAGTCCACCCTTTTCAAAATGATCCTCAAAGAAGAGGACGCGGATGCTGGCAGTGTCGAGGTGGATGATTATGCCATCACGGGTTATCTGGCCCAGGAAGCGGGAGACCCCGGTGACGAGACTATTCTGGAAATAGCCATCGGCATCACCCCAGAGCTCGCCAAAGCTATCCGCATCATGCGTGAGGGCGATGCTTCCGGCAATACCGACAGCGCTGAGTATCACGCTGCGCAAGACACTTTCGACGCCGCTAACGGCTACCAACTTGAGCCCAAGGCTAAAAAAATCCTTGCGGGCCTTGGTTTTGATACTGACGCCTTCAATAAGCCCGCTCGTGAGTTCTCCGGCGGCTGGATCATGCGTTCCCACCTTGCTAAGCTATTGGTGATGGAGCCGGATCTGCTGATGCTTGACGAGCCCACCAACCACCTCGACCTGATGGCGCTCATCTGGCTGCAGCAGTATTTAAAAAACTACCCTGGTGCTTTGCTGATGATTTCGCACGACCGCGACTTCATGGATGAGCTCATTGAAACCGTCTACGAGATCGATGAGGAACAACTCATTTCCTACACTGGCAACTATACCGCATACCTCGAGCAGCGCACCAAACGATATCAACAAAAGGTGCAGGCCTACCGCAACCAGAACAAGGAAATCGAACGCGTTCAAGAGTTCATCGACCGTTTCCGCTCGGTTACTTCTAAAGCCTCCCAGGTACAAAGCCGTGTTAAGCAGCTCGAGAAACTCAAACGACTGCCCAAGCCCATTGCCCCCCGCAAGGTTTTCAAATTCAACTTCCCCCAGCCAAAACGCTCCAATCAAAAAGTCATCGAGCTGGAAAACATCCACATGGCTTACGGAGATAAGGTCATTTACGATAAGCTTGAGCTCACCATTGAGAGAGGTGACCGCATGGTATTGGTCGGCCCGAACGGAGCCGGCAAGTCCACCCTGCTCAAAATCCTTGCAGGACAGCTCGAATTTCAGAGTGGTGAACGTAAGGCGGGATTCAATACCCACCTCGGCTACTACTCACAGCACCGCACCGAGAGCATGAACGAAGCCAACACCGTGCTGGAAGAAGTCATGGGCTGCGGTGGTGATATGCGTGAAGACGAGGCCCGATCCATCCTCGGCTCCTTTCTTTTCCGCCGCTCCGATGTGCACAAAAAAGTCCGTGTGCTTTCAGGAGGTGAGAAATCACGTCTCAATTTGGTGAAGTTCCTCGTCAACCCACCAAACCTCTTGCTCATGGACGAGCCCACAACCCACCTCGACATTATTTCCATCGAGGCATTGCTGCAGGCACTCAAGCACTACGAGGGCACGCTGGTATTCATCTCACACGACGTTCACTTCATCCGCAGCCTTGCGGAAATCACCCTGCATGTTGATGACGGTAAACTCACCCGCTATGCAGGAGGTTATGACTACTACATTGAGAAATCAGGGCTGACAGATGACCGTGGCTCTGTGACCGCCTAAGTGCCTACAGCGTTTCTGTAGGCTTTCCCCTCAATCCGAAAAGCCCCCGCACTGTTGGTATGAACCAATGATGCGAGGGCTTTCTCATTTGTGGGTGGGGGGCTTTACTTTGCTGTCATGTAAACTTCAGTTGCCTTTTGAGCTTATCTCATGTGGCATCTTTTGTTTGAACATTGATTGTTGGGGGTAATTGTAGCGGTTGGGGGTTAATGGGTTTCCTGGGATTTGAGAGAAAAAGTTGCAACTGTGTCCTCTTGGTATCCTTAGTATGTTTGGGGGCATCTAGGGATACTCACAACCTGTTGGGGGCTTTGGGTTGTCAAGAAGACAGCTTTTGCCGGGAGGCGAGGTTCCGTAATGCTATGTTGGCTTGGCGATGGATCTAATCAGAGATTAAACCCCTCGCACGTCGTTAATATGACTATATATGTATTAGTATGCAATAATATTATACATATTGTTTGTTATTGTTAAAGGTCGGTATAAACAAAGGGGTCTTAGTCGTTGTTTTGTGTAAAAGAACGGCTTTGAAACGCCAAAAAAGCTCAGAAATAAAATTTCCCATGCAGATTACCACCCTAAAACAGGATAAACCGAGTCAGCAGCTAAGCCTATCGACCCCGCTCAGCTTTCTACCTCTCAGCTGATATCGGGCAACTGGCAACGCCCATGCCACAACAACGAGGGGCGCAACGAGGGATATAACTATCGATATGAAACCGGGAGCGCCCTAGCGATAGGAGACAGGCAGGGCCTTAGCTAGCTGATCAAGGAGCCTTTGGTGGGCTTCATCGACCTCTTTGGCTTTCAAAGTACGCTCAGGAGAGCGGTAGTGAAAGGTATAGGCAATGGATTTTTTATCGATAGGAAGCTTGGTGCCGGTGGGATCCTGGAACACATCAAAACAAGCTGAAGACACCAGTAGTTGCTCATTATGCTTTTTAATGACCTTCTCAATCTCAGCATTAGCAAGTTCAGCGGGCGCTTCCATTGCCGCATCTCGGCTGGAACCAGGAAACTGAGGAAGCTCATCAACCTGCTTAATCCCTTCACTAAGCTGTTGGCATTTTTTAAGATCAAGCTCGACGAGATAGATCGGAGTATCGATTCCCAAGTCTCTGCACTTTGCTGGGCTGAGCTGAGCAAAAACACCGATAGGTTTACCGCCACATTGAACATCAGCTGCGATAATAAACCCATCGCGCTGACGCTGCACAAACTGGATCTCCTTATTTGGCATCAAGGCCTCAATAGCCGCCTTGGCATCAAAGGCATCAATCCGACCCTGACAGCCAGCCTGGACAGACCAGGAGCTAGGACGGCGCTCACCTCCCAATAGCATGGCCAGCGAGTCGGCTTCGAGATCGGTGGCTTTGCCTCCACCCACGTTGCGGAACTGGCGTCCTATTTCGAAAAAACGCAGTGCCTTGGCACCCTGACGAATATTGCGTGCAGCGGATGCAACCAGCCCTGGCGTCAGCGATGGACGCATCACCGCATGATCTTCACTCAGAGGCAGCGCCACACGAATCACATCACCATCCTGAAGCGGACGCAGCGGTAAGGCGGTGTCCATTTGAGCAACGGTAAGATCCGTAGAGCTCTCAGCGATGAGTTTGATGGTCTGCGTTTCATAGAACCCAACGGCAGACAATGTCGAGCGCAGCGACATCTGATAATCGTAAGTAGCATCAACACTGCTTTCTTGAGCAAAGCTTGCTTGGAAACGAGAGGGAACATTGTCGAGCCCGTGCACGCGTGCAATTTCCTCCACTAAATCAATGTGACGATGAAGATCCAAACGATAACTTGGAACACTCCACCTATTGCCTTCCCGCTTTTCGAGACCAAGGCGAGTGAGAATATCCTCTGCCGCCTCCAGGGTAACCGATGCCCCCATCAGCTGATCAAGCTTGGAGGGATCAAGTTCCACTTCTCCGTTAAGCTGTGGCGCCTCTCCTGCTGTGGCCGTTGCAGCTTCGATCTTTCCTCCTGCGATTTCAACGATCAGGCCAGCAGCAAAAGCAGATGCTTTAAGCACCGCTTGCGCATCACTGCCTCGCTCAAAACGATAGGAAGAATCCGAGCTGAGGATAAGACGGCGCGAGGTGCGGCGGATTTTTGACGGGGTGAAATAGGCTGCCTCAAGGATGATATCGGTGGTGGCATTGCTCACGCCACTGTCCAGACCTCCCATAATGCCACCAAGGGCAAGTGCCTTGCCCGATGCATCGGAGATAACAACATCCTCACTGCTCAAGGTGTAGTCAGCCTCATCGAGGGCCTTAAAGATTTCGCCATCAGCAGCCATGCGGATATCAAGCGCCCCGTCGACCTTGGCAGCATCAAACGCGTGCAAAGGATGGCCGAGCTCGTGCAGGGCGTAATTGGTGATATCAACGACATTGTTGATCGGACGCAGGCCAATAGCCTCAAGCTTTGTTTTGAGCCACGCAGGTGACTCACCGACGGAAACACCAGAGATCTTGACCGCGCTGTAAAGCGGGCAGGAGTCGGGCGCAGAAAGCTTGATCAGAGACTCATCGCTCACCGTATCAGGCTCAGCAAGATCAAGCGACTTACGCTTAATACCCGCCAAAGCTGCCAACTCACGAGCCATGCCAGTGTGTGAGAGTAAGTCAGGGCGGTTGGGCGTCACCTCCACTTCAATAATGGTATCTGTTTCGAATAAATCCTGCAGTGGTTTACCAATTTCGAGATCCTCGGAGAGAATCATCAAACCATCATCTGCTGAGGCCAATCCGATTTCGTCTGGACCACAAAGCATGCCCTTGGACTCGACACCACGGAGTTTGCCGTCCTTGATGACAAAGCCACCCCCGAGGTCAGCACCGGGAAGCGCGCAAGGAACCCTATCTCCTACTGAGTAGTTCTGTGCACCACAAACAATCTGCCGTAGCTCTGCCTCACCAGCATCGACCATGCACACTTTCAATTTATCGGCATCAGGATGTTTTTCAGCCGACTTGACCTGAGCAACCACCACCTTATCGGACGGCACTCCTTTTTGAGAAATGCCTTCAACCTCAACTCCAGCAAAGGTAAGCAGGTCATCGATATCCTGTAGGGACATGTGAGAAAGATCGAGGTGGTCTTTGAGCCAGTTGAGTGAGACGTTCATGAATTAAGGTTGCCCGTTATGATTGATGCGCACAGATGGATTGCGCATGGGCGTTTTGACCACATTATGGCGAGTTTTTACAGTCTTTTCTGTTTTGGGATGTGGTATTGGATGAAAAAACCCCAAGGGCTGTGAGGCGCCTTGGGGTTGGTAAGTTGATTCGTTATTCGCCTAAATGTTACGGCGCTTACGCTTGAGCTTAAGCTTAGCCATGGACTGGGCGATCATGCCCTGAAGGTGTGCAACTTCCTCGGCATTGTTGTCATGCTTGAGTCCGTGCAGGGCATCTTCGGCGCTCTTGACGGCAGCTTCAACAGCCGCTTCATCAATGTCCTGCTCTCCCATTGCCATGTCGGTAAGAACACTGACTTTTTCCTGGGTGACTTCGGCAAAACCGCTACCGATGGCAAGTTCGTGAACTTCTCCATCCTTGCGATAACGGAGCTCACCAGCCTTCAGTGAGGTGACGAGAGCTGCGTGCATTTCAAGCACACCCATCTCACCTTCCTCGCCGGGGAGATAAACATCTTCAACGGTGTCAGAGAAGATCTTCTTCTCAGGAGTGACGATTTCGAGGTGGAGCATGAGCGATAAGAATTAAGAATGAGCTATTGGCAATAAAGAGCGGTGCGTCGCTTGTTGAGCGATGCCGTTTACTTGCTACCGAGGTCAACCGTATCGAGGCCGCCCTTCATGTAGAAGTTGAACTCAGGAACGCTATCGTGTTTTCCTTCGAGAATTTCATCGAAGCCTTTAACCGTCTCCTCAATGGAGACGTATTCACCCTTAGTGCCGGTGAAGATCTCAGCCACGTGGAACGGCTGGGAAAGGAAACGCTGAATCTTACGAGCGCGGAATACGATGAGCTTATCTTCGTCAGAAAGTTCGTCCATGCCGAGAATCGCGATGATGTCCTGAAGGTCTTTGTAACGCTGAAGCACGTTCTGAACACCACGTGCAACACGGTAGTGCTCTTCACCAACGATCTCAGGAGAGAGTGCGTTAGATACAGATGAAAGTGGATCAACAGCAGGGTAGATACCGAGCTCAGCAAGGGAACGCTCAAGCACGACGGTGGAGTCGAGGTGGGCGAAGGTGTTTGCGGGAGCGGGGTCAGTCAAGTCATCCGCAGGAACGTAAACGGCCTGGAAGGAAGTAATTGATCCTTTGTGTGTTGAAGTAATACGCTCCTGGAGCATTGCCATTTCCTCAGCGAGGGTAGGCTGATAACCAACAGCGGAAGGAGTCCGGCCAAGAAGCGCGGATACCTCAGAACCAGCTTGTGAGAAACGGAATACGTTATCCACAAAGAGCAGCACATCCTGGCCTTCTTCATCACGGAAGTATTCAGCCATGGCGAGCGCGGAAAGCGCAACACGGAGACGGGCGCCCGGAGGCTCGTTCATCTGACCGTATACGAGAGCCACCTTAGATTTGGAGAGGTCTTCGCGGTTGATAACACCAGCTTCTGACATTTCTTCGTAAAGGTCGTTACCCTCACGAGTCCGCTCGCCCACGCCTGCGAAGACGGAGTAACCGCCGTGCCCCTTAGCAATGTTATTAATGAGCTCCATGATAACCACGGTCTTACCAACACCAGCACCACCGAAGGCTCCCACTTTACCACCCTTCGTGAATGGGCAAATGAGGTCGATGACTTTAATACCTGTCTCGAGAATTTCAGTGGATGTCGCTTGATCAATCAGCGCAGGGGCTGGACGGTGAATAGGATACTTCTTCTCGTGTGGAACAGGTCCACGCTCGTCAACGGCATCGCCGGTAACATTGAAGATACGACCAAGAACACCAGGCCCAACAGGAACGGAAATAGGTGCGCCGGTATCGGTGATATCTACACCACGCTTGAGACCGTCAGAGGTGCTCATAGCAACGGCACGAACCCAGCCGTCACCGAGGTGCTGCTGAACTTCGAGAACGAGTGTGCTCTCTTTGCCGTAAAGTTCATAGGTGACTTCAAGAGCATTATAAATGGCGGGCAGCTTATCTGCTTTGGAGAAATCAGCGTCGATAACGGCGCCAATTACTTGAACGATGGTTCCTTTGTTGGACATAAGTCGAATTGGTGGTTGGTTTGAGATTGGTTAGAAAAATGAATGTGTGGAGATATCTGCTACTCCATTGCCTTCTGTGCGGTCGTGATTTCGAGAAGCTCGGAAGTAATGGCTGCCTGACGGGCTTTGTTGTATTCGAGAGTGAGGTCCTTAACCATCTGCTCTGCGTTATCAGTGGCAGACTTCATGGCAACCATCCGCGATGAGTGCTCAGAAGCGAGGGACTCTACCAGCATCTGGTAGACCTGGAAGTTGAGGTAAAGGGGAAGCAGGGTATCGAGAACGGCTTCAGGGCTTGGCTCGAAGATGTAGTCGCTTGCGAGTGCGTCTTCCTTATCGGTCTCACCAACCTGATCTTTACCCACACCCTCGTAGGCGCGCTTTTCAGCAAGAGTATCAGACTCGATAGTAAGAAGCTGAGTGACCCAAGGGTCTTGGTTCAAGGTGGTGACGAAGTTAGTAAATGCCACCTGCACCTTGTTGTATTCGCCACTGAGGAATTTCTCAGTGAGAAACTTAGCAATCGGGCGAGCTTCTGAAAACGGCAGCGGATCGTTGACTTCGAAGTCGGCAACCAGTGTTGCTCCGCTTTTAGCAAGTGCAGCGCGCAGCTTACGACCCACGGTGACATAGTGAGTGTTTTCATCGGACTCTTCACGGACCTTCTTGAGAAGGTTGGTGTTGAGTCCGCCACAGAGACCTTTGTTGGTGCTGATGACCAGCATTAGCGTTTTTCCACCCTCACGCTTCTCGAGCAGAGGATGAGCATCGCCATCGACGTTCTGCTTAAGGTTCGTCAGAACCTTATTGAGCTCGTCCGCGTAGTTACGGCCTGCGAGTGCCTGGTCCTGCGCTTTCTTCATTTTAGCGGCAGCAACAAGCTGCATCGCCTTAGTGATTTGCGAGGTGCTTTTGACCGACTTAATACGTCGGCGGATGTCGCGAAGGTTGGCCATGTGTTCGGAGGGCGGGTGTCAGGAATCGGGTGTCAGGGCAATCAGCTTTGCTGATTACTTCCAAGATGCTTTGAAATCGGAGAGGGCTTGATTGAGGCCTTCGGTAACAGCATCGGTGAGAGCCTTATCATTAGCGATGAGCTGAAGGAGATCGGCCTTGCGGTTGGTAAGGTATTCTTCAAGTGCGGTCTGGCATTCCTTGACGCGCTCGACGGCGACATCGTCAAAGTGACCGTTCTGCATCGACCAGAGCACAGCAACCTCGATCTCGAGAGACTTAGGGCTGTATTGGTTTTGCTTGAAGAGCTCAACAATACGCTGACCACGGTCGATCTTCGCTTGAGTGGCCTCATCGAGGTCCGAGCCAAAGGCGGCGAAGGCCTGCATTTCGCGGAACTGAGCAAGATCGAGCTTAGTGGTTCCAGAGACTTTCTTGATCGCCTTGGTCTGAGCGGCGGATCCCACACGGGAAACGGAAAGACCCACGGAGATCGCAGGACGGATGCCCTGGTAGAAGAGGTCGGTTTCGAGGAAAATCTGACCGTCGGTGATGGAAATCACGTTGGTAGGAATGTAAGCGGAAACGTCACCAGCTTGAGTCTCAATGATCGGCAGAGCGGTCATGGATCCACCACCTGCATCATCGGAGAGGCGGGCGGAACGCTCAAGAAGGCGGGAGTGAAGGTAGAAAACGTCACCGGGGAATGCCTCACGACCAGACGGGCGGCCAAGAATGAGCGAAACCTGACGGTAAGCAACGGCGTGCTTGGAAAGGTCATCAAACACGATCAGCACGTCCTTACCTTGATCCATCAGATACTCACCAATGGCGCAACCAGTATAGGGTGCGAGGTATTGGTTAGCAGCAGAGTCAGAGGCGGATGCCGCAACAATACAGGTGTTTTCCATGGCACCTGCTTCTTCAAGTGTATGCATGGTACGGACGATGTTCGAACGTTTCTGTCCGACAGCAACGTAGATGCAGTAGAGCGGCTTGTGATCCTTCAGACGACCTTCTGCAGCTGCTTTGTTCTGCTGAGCTTGGGCGATGATGGTGTCAACGGCGATGGTGGTCTTACCCGTAGAACGGTCACCAATGATAAGCTCACGTTGACCACGACCGATGGGAATCATGGCGTCGATGGACATGATGCCTGTCTGCACTGGCACGGAAACGGACTTCCGCTTAATGATGCCAGGAGCGATTTTCTCAACAGGATATTGATCGGCGGCTTCGATTTCGCCTTTGCCATCCAGAGGACGACCGAGGTTATCAACAACGCGGCCGAGCATGTTCTCACCAACCGGAACGGAAAGTAGCTTGCCTGTTGTCTTGCACTCGTCACCTTCTTTAATGTGCAGTGAGTCACCGAGCAGAACGACTCCAACTTCGGCTTCCTCAAGGTTGAGGGCAAGGCCAATAAGGCCGCCGGGGAATTCGATCATCTCGTTGAGTGCGACGTCACTGAGGCCTTCGACCTTGGCGACACCGTCACCGATGGTGCGGACTGTTCCGACGTTGCTTTTCTGCACCGACGATGAAACGTTGGCGATTTCTTGTTCAAGTTCCTGGAGGATACTGCTCATGGCGTTGTTAGTTTGAAGTTATCAGATTGAAGTTTGTAGAGTCTTTAAAATGCAGCATTAAAATGCATTTGCGAGGCGATCGAGGCGGGATTGGACGCTGCCGTCCCAAACGTCGTTACCGACGCGGATTTTAACACCACCGAGAAGTTCGGCATTGGTGTTGTAGGTGAAGGAAAGTCGACCACCATATTGTTCATTGAGGTTTTTCTCAATGCGGCTGCGACTTGCGGCGTCGAGCTCAGTGGCGCTTTCGATGAGTGCCTGACGGCTTTTATCATCGAGGCGAACGAGATTAAGCAAGGAGTGCATAATCGCGCGGTAGTCGCGAGGTTTTGCCTCAGCGATTTTTTTGAAAGCTTTGCGGATCTTGTCCTCATCGAGGCGTCCTTCCGGTGCACAGAGGCGATAGATCCGGCGGGCGGCGCTGGCTGCATCCTTGGAAACTTTCATGGTGAGTGGTTGGTGATCGGTAGAGGGTGATCAGGTGAATTAACCTTCGACACTACTGAGCGCTTCTTCGTTGATGCGCTTCTGGTCGTCGTCATTAAGAACCTTACCGGTTACGGTGGCGGTGGTTGCGGTGACCAAACGTCCAAACTCCTTCTTGAGCTCAGCGGTCATCGTCTTGCGCTCAGCCTTGGCGGCTTCTTCGGCTTTAGCGAGAATAGCTTGGGCAGAAGCAATGGCTTCCTGGGCTTTCTTCTCTGTAAGTGAAGCGGCACTCTCTTTGGCCTCATTGATAAGGCGAGCGGCGTCCGCATTGGCCTTATCGATGGCCTCCTGGGTGCGCTGCTCGGAGTCAGCAAGCTGCTGCTCGATGCGCTTCAACTTGTCTTCACCCTCGGCAATGCGCTTGCGGCGCTGCTCAAGCATTTCCTGAATCGGGGCGAAGGCGAACTTTTTCAATACAAAAAGCACGATGATGAAGTTCACGAGCTGAGCGATGAAGAACGGCCAGTTTACACCAAAAGTCTCGAGGAAGCCTGGAGAGGCTGCTTCGGTTCCGGCTGCTGCGATAATTGAGATCATGGTGAGAAAAAGTTAGGTAGAAGAGATATATCAGGTGCCGCCGACTGTGCCGAGCGGCACCTGATAAAAGTTGGATGAGATCCGCTGTTACTAAATTATCTCTAAATTAGTACTGAACAGCGAATGCTGCGAGGATGAAAAGACCCTCGATAAGTGCTGCAAGAATAATGGAGATCACGAGAATAGGAGTAGCTGCACCAGGGTTACGACCTGTGGCTTCAGCTGACTTTGATCCGAGGATTCCGATTCCGATTCCACCACCGAGTGCGGCGAGTCCGACTGCAATTGCTTTTAATGATAATGTTGCCATTGTATTAGTTGGTTTTGTGTTTGTTGGTTTAAGAAAGCCCCCACAGTTTGCCCATGGTCAGACTTCCAAAAGTAGTTAGTGTTCTTCGCTGTGGCTGCACATGAGTTTCAGAAACACTGCGCAGAGCAGTGTGAATACTAGCGCTTGCACGAGGCCGACGAGAAGTTCCATAAAGTAGAATGGCAAAGCGGGCAGGAAGGCAAAATACTTGGGCACCAGTGCCATCAAGCCCTCGAGAGTCTGCTCGCCACCATAGATATTACCGAAGAGACGGAAGCTGAGTGCTACCGGACGTATGAAAATGGACACGACCTCTAGAATACCAACGAGGAAGAACATGACGATCATGCCGACCTTCATGAAGCCGGTGAATGTGCCCTGAGGGGCGAAGATGTGCGCAAAGAAGTTTTTCACGCCGATCTCGGTGAATGACCAGTAAAGCCAGAGCAAAAAGAAGGTGATCGACATCGCTGCGGTCATGTTCAAGTCAGCATTACCACCACGAAGTAAGCCTTTGAAGTGGCCATCTGCATCGGTGGTTCCCAGCGTGCCAACTCCGGGAATCAGACCAAGGTAGTTGATGGTAAGAATGAGGAGGAATGTAGCACCAAAGAACCAGAAGGTGCGTTTGACGAGGTGTTCACCGAGAATATTACCGAAAAAGTCATAGAGTCCTTCGACGAGCCACTCGGCCAGATTCTGAACACCACTTGGAATAAGCGCCATTTTCTTCGTAGCCACACGACAGAACACAAGAATAATGGCAGTAGCGAGCCAAACCATGATCATGGAGTTTGAGATCCAAGTAAACCCTGAGCCCTCTGTAAATGGGGATTCTGGATACAAAGGCAGCTGATGGCCACCACCAGCAAAAGCCCCCCCCGACAGTAAAAGGAGGAGAACTGGAATGAAAATGCGCACTGAGAATAGCTGGGCCATGGAAGTGGTTGAAATGGGTGTCTTTACTTAACCGGGCGGAGGGGACATATCTCGCCTACAAATGCTCTGCAAGCCTATTTGTGAAATTTTTCACAATCTCTGCTCGGACGCCCGCAAGTGACTGCGGCGCAATCAGATATAAGGGGCTCATTTATCAGAACATCCTGACCGTATCCTCCTCTACGCCAAAGTCCGCCAGCTTCTCGAAGTGACCAGAGCCGAGGGCCTGCTCAATTAAGTCTTCTGCGGATATACAAGGGCGCCCGGAATGACGCTTTAACTCAAAGGAAACTACTCGATCCAGCTCACCAATGCCGTGATAAGTGCGGTAAATGACCTCCGTGCATGCAAGCCGTTCGGCGACTCGGAAATCAAACATAAAATCGTATAGTTTTCCTTCATGGGTCAGCCCACGAGACAAGGCCCGCGCTCGCTGCTGCGGCTCCAGCTTGGGCCGCAAGACCATAAACGCATCCACGTTCAGGGTCTCCTCGATCCGCCGCAAGAGGACTCCGTCTTTTTTAGCTTCCAGAAAGTGAAACTCCTCGGTGCGCAGCGCACCTGCGCCTGCCAGCTCAACCCCTAGCTCCAGGCGCTCTTGTGCATCTCCTATATATAATGCTGCGTGGGGCCAGTATCCCGGCAAAAACAGATTACTCATAGCGTCGTCGTGACGTGTGATAAGCACATCACCCGCCCGCAGCAGAGGCTTGATCGTGGCGAGCACATCCGCAGTGACCCGCTTGCCCTGCCCATGAGCCTTGACGAAGGGCTGCCTCATTTCAGAAACCACACGACCGCTTAGCTTAAGCAGCTGAAACATGACCTTCTTGTATCCAGAAACGTGGCGCCGCTTAAAGGAGTGCAGGCGATAATGCAATTTTCGTCTTAGATAGCCTTGTTTGCTGTATTGGAAATACTTCGATTCTTCATCAAGCAGCTCAATCAAACCCTTCATATGTTGATCTCTGGCCAATCCAGCAATATCTTCAGCGTGCAGCTCATAAAATCTGGCCGCAGACAAGAAGCGCCACATACTCCGGTATGAGCCAAGATTTTTGTAGACCGCAGTAAAGCTCTTCGCAGGAATGCCAAAGCGGGGCTCTGCCTCATCAAGCTTCTTCTTAACGACCGATCGCCCAGCTGCCAAATCCACCACAAAAGACGCCGCCCGCATCAGCATTGCTGCAGCAAGAAAGCCTATGATGAATGCACGGAGCCTGTCATTCCAGGTCTCCTCGCGCTCACCCGCCTCATCTATTTGACCAATCAGCCCTTGGATACTGCCCACTACTTCCAGAAGTGTGGCGCGCAAAGACAGGTAACGCACAAAAACATCACGCAGCCGTTCGTCCTCATCGGGCAAGAAATACCCCCTCAACTGGGCCGCTTCCGCATCCGCCAGCTCCTGCTGCATATTGTTGCGCGCAGGCATGGCCGCAGCAACAGACCTAACGGACATTGCCGCGCGCTCGATGGCTGCACTTATAAGATGTCCATCTCTCTTCATCATTGATGTTGTGACATGGGTCAGGCTCTTCGTCAACGACCCATCCATAGGCACCCTTCCAATTCTAACAGTTTCTAACAATCGGGTTCCCCCATAAAATGGGGCTTCACACTTTTAGGGTAAGCGTCACCGATCAACCCCAAAGCACCCTCAAGTCAAGCAATCCCTAGGGGGAATTCGCGATTATTTAACTTTACAGAATCAAATCAGAAGGCCATAACAAGGCCGTTATGAATAAATCCGAACTCGTCGAAGCCGTTCAAAAATCCTTAGGGAACGAAGCAACCAAACGTTGCGCAGAAGATGCACTTGCAGCTGTCCTTGGCAGCATTGCTAGTGGTGTTAAGAAAGATGGCAAAGTCCAACTCATTGGATTTGGTACATTTGCAGTCAAGCATCGTGCAGCCCGTCAGGGTCGCAACCCAAAGACTGGTGAAGCTATGCAAATTAAAGCCTCCAAGACTGTTGGCTTCAAGTGCTCTTCCAGCCTTAAAGGTTCCCTGTAAACATTAACCCGAGTTTACATCGTAGAATTACTCTACCGTAAACTCAAACAATCAAGCCCGTGTCATCTAGGTGACACGGGCATTTTTTTGCTCAATAACTGCTCAGCCCGTCAAGCGTCTAGACCCATTCATTTTGATGTTTCGCAAAAGAGCATTCACCCCTAGAATAAAGGCATGCTACTACAGATAATGGGACGCCCAGTGCTGTGGCTCACCGACTATCTCGGCCAACTCATCGGGCTCATCTTTGACATCGGCGAGTCCCTACTCCATGGCAAACCCAGGTGGCGGCGCTTTTTTGACCAGATTGTTGAAATCGGTTTTAATTCGCAACCGGTAGTACTGATCACAGGAGCTTTTGTGGGAGCCGTTCTTGCCGCCCAAGGATTGTTTCAGCTCAGCGGCTTACAAATGGAGTCCATGGGAGGTGCGCTCGTTAGTGTTGGCATGCTCAGAGAGCTGGGCCCAGTTTTAACAGGCATCATGCTGTCTGGTCGCGTCGGCGCCTCGATGGCCGCAGAAATAGGAACCATGAAGGTCACCGAGCAAGTCGATGCTCTAAGATCCATGGGGGTCAATCCTATCGACTACCTCGTGACTCCTCGTTTTCTCGCCATGCTTGTATCGGTTCCATTACTTATCACAGAGGCGGCCGCACTTGGCATCGGCGCAGCCTGGATCGTCGGCACACAAACCTTCGGCGTCTCAGAAGCCTGGTGGAGTTACCACACAATGATGCACACAGATCTTGGTGATATTTACATTGCCCTGATTAAAGGGCTCGTCTTTGGCCTCCTCATTGTTGTCATCTCCTGTCACCAAGGACTGAAAGCTTCGCACGGGGCCGTCGGCGTCGGCAAAGGAACAACACGCGCAATGGTTTATTCATCCCTAGCGATCCTTATTACCAATTTCTTCCTGACCATGTTCATGAATATCTTTTTGCCGATTGGGCTGGCTGGCTAAGCTGCTTGCACAGGGAAATTTGACAAATCCTCCGGCACAAGGATAATAACGGTGCTCGTATCGTTCATACCAACACCATGAAAACTTCATTCCGTATTCTACTGCTTGCATCAGCCGGTGTAGCCGCCGCTACATTTGCAATCCAAGCGCAAACACAACAACCTATGGCAACCGCAGACCAAGCCCCTGAACAACCACAGAAACCTGTCACCAAAACTGACGCTGAATGGCGCAAACAACTCACTGCTGAACAGTACCGCATCGCCCGCCAGTCTGGCACGGAGAGACCTAATGGAGAGGTGTATCAAACCTTCAAAAAACAAGGGGGTGGCACCTACTATTGCATTGGCTGCAATGCCGAACTTTTTTCCTCAAAGGTCAAATTTGATTCTCACTGTGGCTGGCCATCATTTTATGATCCCTCCAATGCCAAAAACGTAAAAGTCATTCAGGATCCAGATGGCTCACGCACCGAGGTCCGCTGTGCGGTCTGTGATGCGCATCTTGGCCATGTGTTCACAGGAGAGGGATTTAATACCCCGACAGACAAGCGCTACTGCATCAATGGCACCATTCTGAAGTTTGTGCCGGCAGAGGCCAAAAAGTCCGATTGAATCTCGCGCTTCTCATTTACCACTTTCATGTCGTGAACGTGGAAACCGTGACGTATCAGAACCATCCCTATTTTTTTGCGTTAAAGGGTCTAGACCTCTGAATCAAAATAATATAAAAATAATACTCCCTCTAAAAAACCCTTCTCTATGTCAGACCAAGCCCCATCCCAAGCCCAAGAATTAGCTGAATCATATCTCCAAGAGCTCATAGCGAGTAATCCTGAAGACTGGGAAAGCAGAAAAAAGCTAGCCCAGCTCTTGTATAATGAGGGCAAAACCAAGCAAGCTGCTGAAATCGTCTGGGACGCACCTGAAATACCATCCATCGACCTCGAACTTGGTTTTGCCGCTAAAGTGCTTGGCAAAGGAGCCCCACGAAAAGCCATTCGTTTACTCAGCAGCCTACAAGAACTCAATAAAGGAAAACCTGTTCAAAACCTCGCGATCGCCAATGCCCTACTCCATTACGGCATGGTCATGCAGGCAGCTCGATTTTATGGCGCCGCCTACGCAGATGACCCCAGCTTAGTTAATCCAGACCTAGAGCACTTTCTATTGTGGGTGGATGACAAAGAAAAAATCTGGGGTGATTTTAAACAAGACAAGCCCAACTTAGCTGAGCTGCCTTGGATCAAACGTGATGCCAAAGAGGCCGAATCACTCAAAATGGCGATGCAGGGACATACCACCCCCGTCAAAATACCCAATCTGGCAGCAGTTACGGCAGAAACCGTAATTCACGATATGTATTCTCAAGCTAGCCAGCTTAATGTGCAGTCATCACCTCCACCTTCCGTCACCATTCCGATGGACCGCGTCAACCCGAAGGATGTGATCATCGACTCACAACTAGGGGCCGCACAACCAATGACCCCCGGCCAGCAGGGACAGGCAGCACAGCCTATCGGACAGAGCACAGGACAGAGCTTGCCCGCCTTAACGCCATCTACAAAACCAGCGCCCCTGACCCAACCCAAACCTCTGGCAGCCCCCAAACCTCTGGCAGCCCCCAAACCTCTGGCAGCCCCCAAACCTCTGGCAGCCCCCAAACCTCTG
>CAWVVN010000007.1:0-36462 GCA_963933605.1 uncultured Verrucomicrobiales bacterium | reverse complement strand
GCCATCGGGCGCATGGATGACTTAGCCGCCAAGGCGGAGGAATTAAAACAGCAGGGCAAGATCAAGGCATGGGGCCTGGCATTCGACTGGGACACAGCCGATGTGCATGAGTCGGTTTTTGATCGCTTCGATGTTTTGCAATTTAACAACTCACCCGAGGCTGCGCATTACGGCAGGGCACTCGAGCAACGACGCGAGGCGGCTAATATTTTCTTTTCTCCCTTCAGGCAGCGTCAAGATTTAACACCCGCCGAGGTGCTACAGAAGCTCTGGCAGGATTTCCCCAACAGCGTGGTGCTGTGCTCGATGTTTAACCCGAAGCATATTGCGGCTAATGTGAAGGCTGCTGAGCGTGCGTAAAAATTAGGTTAGTTATTGCGTCCTCGATCCGCTATCCTTGCCTTAGGCACTCCGACAACGTCGGCTCCCCACTTCAACTTAAACTTCCCACTTAAACTGCCGCTCTGCGGCACCTAAACATGTTCTCCATTCTCATCCTCACCAAAAACGAACAAGGCAATATTCGTGAATGTCTTGAGTCGCTTACTTGGTGTGATGATGTGGTGGTGTTGGATTCCCTGAGTGATGATGCCACCTGTGACATTGCACGGGAGATGGGGGCGAGGGTGTTTCAGCGGCCCTTTGATGACTTTGGAGCGCAGCGTAATCACGCGCTTGATGAAATTAAGTTTGCCCATCCGTGGGTGTTTCATCTGGATGCGGATGAGCGTTTTAATCAGGAGCTTCGTCAAGATTGCGATAGGGTGATTGAGGAGGATGTTCACAGCGCCTATTTCGTGCCGAACAAAATTATTTTCCTGGGTAAGTGGATCAAGCACTGCACCCAGTATCCGTATCCGCAGGTTCGTTTATTGAAGATCGGTGAGGTGCGCTTTATGAAGGCGGGTCATGGTCAGAAGGAAGATACGGCGACGCGTGGGGTAGGGCATATCCATACAGCCTACGATCATTACAATTTTTCCAAGGGCATTGAGGACTGGCTGGCTAAGCATAATGTTTATTCATCTCAGGAGGTGGACTCAGCCGAAAACATGGGGCGCTGTTCTTTTGGTGATTTATTTTCCGGTGATGCCATGATCAAGAAGCGTGCGATGAAGTCATTGTTTGTGCGCATGCCATGCCGGCCTTGGTTTAAGTTTTTCTACCTCTATGTGGTGAAGCTTGGATTCCTCGATGGTTATCCTGGCCTGGTGTATTGCCGACTACAGATGATGTATGAATCGATGATTGCGATCAAGCGCGCGGAGGCGGCTCGCAGTGCTGCAGACAAAAAAGAAGCTTAACATGAAAATTCTAGTAACAGGAACAGGTGGTTATATTGGTTCTCTGGCAGCACGTCGGCTGCTTGAGGCGGGTATGGAGGTGGTGGGGGTGGATTCCTGTGTCCGGGGCTTCTTGCAGCCGATGGAGATTCTGAGGAAAGAGTTTGGTGAGAAAAAATTCCGTTATTACAAAAAGGATATTCGCACTGAGATTGACTCGGTGTTTGCTTCTGAGCCCAGTATCGATGCGGTGATGCATTTTGCTGCTTTGTGCAATGTGGGGGAATCTGAACAGAGTCCGAATCTCTACTTTGACAACAACGTCGGTGGCGTGGTGTCCTTATTGGATGCGATGAAGCAAGCTGGTGTGGCCAAGCTGGTGTTCTCCTCGACCTGTGCGACCTATGGTAACCCTGAGCAGGAAGTGATCTCAGAGACACACCCACAAAATGCGCCGACCAGTCCGTATGGCGAGTCCAAGGCGATGGCGGAGCGGGTGATCGACTGGTATGGCAAGCTTTTTGGCCTGCGTAGTGTCAAGATGCGCTACTTTAACATCTGTGGCGCTGCCGATGACTCACTCTTTGGGGACTCCAAAAAACCCTCGTTCCACCTGATGCAAAATGCAGTGCGTGCAACCATGGGCATCGCTCCTTTTGTATTGAACTACACCGAGGTGGATACGCCTGATGGATCTCCGATTCGTGATTACATCAATGTGGAGGATCTGGTGGATGCGCATATCAAGGCACTGGGTTATCTGGAATCCGGTGGTGAGAGTGATGTCTTTAATCTGGGCACAGGAACGGGCAACTCGGTTTTTGAAATTGTCACTGAGGTCGAGCGCATCATGGGCGTGGAGCTGGAAAAGTCAGTGGGCGAGCGACGCGGTGGAGATGCCAATATCGCGGTAGCGGATAACCGCAAAGCGAAAGAGCTGCTCGGCTGGGAGCCTAAGCGCAGCTTGGAGGAGTCGGTAAGATCACTAGCGAAGTGGTATAAGTCCCGCCCGAATGGCTGGGATTATTAAGCCGCAGAGCCGCAGAGCGGCTGTTCTTGGTTCTTGGTTGTTAGTTCTTTGTTGGCCGCTTCGCGGCGATGGCGGATGAAGGGTAGCCGCAGAGCGGCAGTTCGAGTTGAGAGTTCAAGTTTAAGTTGGGAGCCGCCTAAGGCGGAAAAAATTTGGGACGAGGGATGACTTGGCCAAAAATGCAAGACCTCAAGATTGAAAATACAAGATAGCAGCCGAGACACATTTGACTTACTTTAGCACCCCCAGTGGTTTTTCCTCTGGGGGTTTTTGTTTAGTTGGGGTAATCACAGTTTAGGCATCACATGATAGCCATCCACAGCACAGCAGTATGAATTTTGTTTTTCTCAACCAGTATTACCCACCCGATGCGGCGCCAACGGGAATCATGCTTGCGCGGGTGGTGCAGGAAATGACCAAGGCGGGGCATGAGGTGACGGTGATCTGTGCCAAGGGAGGCTACGCTTCGAGAGATGCCAACGATCAAGAGGACGGCAAGGTCGAGCAGCTTGAGGAAGGTGGGCTAAGTGCATTGCGTGTATTGCGTGTCGGTGCGACTTCATTTGGGCGCGGGACCTTCTTGGGCAAGTTGGTGGATTATGTGAGTTTTTACTTAGGGGTGGTGTGGGCATTGGCGCGCCTGTCTCAACAGCCCGATAAGATCGTTGCCTTGACGACTCCCCCGTATTTATCGATTTTAGCCCGTATTTTTTCCAAGATGCATGGCTGTGATCATGCGCATTGGGTCATGGATCTCTATCCGGATGTGATGGTGGCTCACGGTATGCTGAAATCCAATGGCCTACTGCACAAGCTACTCGCGGCTTTGACACGTTGGGGTTTTGGTGGGCAGCGCTGCAGCACGGTGCTTTCACTAGGTCCAGATATGGCGAAACGAGTCGCTAGCTATCTGGGGCCAGAGAGGAAAAGCCCTTGGGTGCCTCTGTGGAGTGGTTCTGAGAGCTCTGAGGCTAATCAGGAACATGTTATGGCTCTGCGCAAGAGCCGAGGCTGGAACGATGATGAGCTTATTGTGATGTATTCCGGCAATATGGGCCTGGGGCATTTGTTTGATGAGGTTCTTTTGGTAGCATCAGAGGTTGAAAACAGTGGTGAGACCTCTCGTTTTGTTTTTTTTGGTGGCGGCAAGCGGCGTGCTGAGGTGGAGGCTTATGTCGATGCACACCCCGACGCCCCCGTTGAACTGCACGATTATGTGAATGCGGAAGATCTTGATGCACATCTTGCAAGTGCTGACGTGCATCTGGTGTCTCTGCGGCCGGAGTGGGACGGCACGATGGTTCCTTCCAAGCTTCAGGGGGTGTTTGCGGCGGGCCGCCCGGTGATTTTCATAGGCTCTGAAGAGAGCTCGATTGGTCAATGGGTATCACAGAGTGGTGCTGGCTGGCTGGTCACACCGGGAGATGTCGATGCTCTGAAAGTAGCGATTGCCGAGGCTGCACAAGCTGGCGAGTGTGATCGTAGAGGGGGACTTGCGCGCAGCTACGGAATGGAGTATTTTAGCGGTAATGAAAATGCATGCCGTGTCGCCGATTTGATCATGAATGGATCTGAGCATTAGTTTGTTATCATCTATTTGTTAGCAGCCGGCGGCTGCATGGCATGCGCCAGTATCAATCATATTTCATGGTTGATATTTAATATATATTAAGTAATCTCAACAAATGTCTCGTAGCAAGAGAAAGAGAAGAAAAATCCAAAGACACCTGAGGGATCATAAGTCCACTTATTGGGCTCTTCTTTTGGTTGTGGCTTCTTCTGCGATTGTGATGACGCTTGCTAATATGCTCATCAAAGAGGAGAGCCGTTACAAGAAGGCGGTCAAGGAGCTCGTCGGCACTCCCGAGCAGAGATATCAGAGTGCTTTGGGCATGATGATTGAGGGTGACAGTAAGCAGGCGGGGGTGGTGATGTTCAACCTAGCAAGGCTTGGTGATTCTGTAGATAACCCGCTCGGTTATGGTAAAGCCCATCTCTGGGTTGCCGAGGATAAGCTGTCTCACTTTAATGCTGATTTCATCTGGAAATTCCCCGGGCTCGATCAGAGGGGCAGCAATATGTTGGCACTGCCAGAAGATGAGCAGACGTCCACTATTCAGCTTCATCTTGCTCATGCCGTTGCATTGAACCCGGAACTTGAGAGATCGTTCGTTTTGTGGGCTGCTACCCTAGCATCGCAAGGAGAACGTAACCGAGCGGCTGAAATTCTGATGAACGCCATCGGTCATGATGATAACCCACATCCCAATTTGCATGTGCCCTTGGCGCACATCCTTGCGATGAAGGGCAACAATCTTGAGTTGAAGGATAGAGCGCTTTATTTATTTACCAACTTAGGCAGAACGACACGGCACAGTAGGGGAACGGATATTTCAGGAAGAATCACCTATATTTTGAGCGCTATTATTCTTCAGCGGTATGAGATTGCGGATACCGCATTGCAAATTCTAGAGTCTAGGTTTGCGACGAACAGGGCCCAGCTGAGTGAAGCGCAGGCAGGCTCGCCCGCTGAGCAGGTGAGGGCACTGCGCATGGCTTACCATTATCATAGGGCGATCGCAGCCTTTAAAGATCTGCCATCAGGTGCAGTATCGGGCTACGACAAAGTATTGGAGGAGTTAGCGCAAGTGGTGCGCATTCAGCCTGAATCTGACTCAGCAATCGCGGCACTTTCTTATATTGCCGAGAAAGATTCTAGTCAGAGAGAGAGGGTTGCCAATATTCTCCAAGAGGTGTTATCAACAACCACCTCTGCCCGCAATTCTCAGGCTAAGTCGCGAGTCAATATTTCACTGGCAACACTGGATCCTGGAGCGACAGAGGACAGGCGTAAGCTGCTCGAGGACGCGGTCTCATCAGATCCTGGTAATGCGGAGGCTATTCTGCAGCTAACTCAAGATTTACTTGCTGAGGAGAATCCCGATCACGCCCGCGTTGAGCAAATGATTAGGAAAGCGCTGAGAAGCTGTGATCAGATTTACCACCCAGATTTATATCACAGGCTGGGTGAGGTGCAGGTGCATCATGAAAATTGGCAAGGTGCTATTGTATCTCTTGAGAAAGCTCTATCCGAGGCGTCAGCCAAGGAGTCCGTGCACCAATTGCTTGCCACTGCTTACAGAGCTATTGGGCAAACAGATATAGCTCAACAGCACCAGAAATTAGCGGTGAAAAAAGCCAAGTGAGTATGAGCTTAGATGGTGACTTGAACGAAAAGAAATGACGTCAGAAAATAATAAACAGAGTCAATGGAAGGCTTGGGTAGTTACCGCTTTAGCGGCGCTATTGTGGCTGCCCATGCTGTATGTGTATTTTGATATTCTGCAGCAGAGGGATAGCTACAAGCTTTGGCCTTTATTGGCTTTTGCTGTCGCAGTGATGTTTGTGCTTCGTTGGAGGCGTGCCCCTATTGCTAATACCTATGCTCCGCGATGGGCTCTGTGGTTGAGCTTTGTAACAGCGATATTCTTGATGCTGTTTGCTCTTCTGTATTATGTGCCATATGCCGCTACGATGGCCTGGTTGGCTATCATGGTAACCGCAGCTCTCTACGTCTCATCATTTAGAAAAGTAGAGAATCTGTTGGGCTTGCTGTTGTTGCTTTTATTGCTTCTAAGGCCTCCCTACCAGATGACGCTCCGGATCATGGTGTGGATGGAGAATTTGAGCGTAACGACCGCCTCAAAAATGCTCGACTATGGGGGCACTACGCACATTGTTCAGGGCAATGTATTGAGTCTTCCTAGTTATGATTTTCGCATAGATCACATCTGCAGTAGTTGGGTTTCTTTGGTAAGCATGCTAGCATGTGCCGCTGCGGTTTGTGTGGCAAGGAATAGGCGCCTTTCACACTGTTTGGTGGTTTTGTTAATGTCCATCGTCTCGACCTGGGTGCTGAATATTCTGCGTATCTTTATCGTTCTTAACGTTAAGATAAAATATGGATTGGACCTTATAGAGAGCTCTTATGTTGGCATTTACCATCTGATGTCATTCATGCTGGGTATCTTTTTGGTGCTGTGCACAGATGCGCTGGTTAGCTTCCTCTATTCTCGTGCAAAGAAAGATGTCGTGGATAGCGATATGATCAGGCGAGCGAAAAGCCCATTTGCAAGAATCTGGACATCAGTTTCTAATATAGAGTTGGGCCGTATTTTAGGTTACTTTGTATCTTTGAGGCCGGTCAAAATTGGTCGTGTTTCATTCGTCGTGATCGTGGTGATACTGACATCTTTCATTGGCATGGAGGCAGTCGTTAAATACTACCGCCAAGCCGTGACCAAAATGGAATTCATGTATGATGAAGAAGGCCTGACGAAGTTGGGTGAAAATTCATTTGTCCCTGATCGAGATGGCTGGGAGCTCACTAGTTATGATACAGAGAGGCGTGATGCATCCAATGTGTGGGGGGCTTTCTCCAGCACCTGGCGCCTAAAGTACAACGGATTAACGGTTACGTTCTCCTTAGATTATCCGTTTCATGAATGGCATGATGTGAAGCGCTGTTATTACAAGGTGGGCTGGCAGCTTGTGGATGAAAAAATTGTAAGGAAGTTACCTGCCTTTGAATGGCAGGCTTCTGAGACAGATATGCTCCTTCCCAATGGCAATGCTGGCTTTATTTTATGCAGTAACTGTGACCACCTCGGCAGTCCCGTGGTTCCGAAGCCAGCAAAGCATGATCTCTCGATGCTCGTATATCGTCTTCAACGCAATCAGATGACTCCACCATTTGGTGATGCCTATGACCAAGATCGGCGGACATTATACCAAACCCAATGCATGGTCGCTAATCCGCTTCCTCTAGATGAAGCAACCAAGGAACAAATTAGGCTCATGTATGTCGATTTCCGCGAGCAAATAAGAAGGGCAATCGCCAGCCATAGCCCCAAAAAGTAGCAGCTCATTAAAGACAAAATAATGAACAACCCATACGGTCAACACAGGCTTGCCAAGCTGAAGCATAAATCTATCTTGCGTTATATTTGGGTTCTTTTAACCAGATTTCCCGCTTTTTTGATATGGCAGCTGTCACGTCTCATCCCAGATGAGTTAGGTCGGCGTATTCGGAAGCGCTTAGGGTTTTTGTTTGTTCCGTTCCAGGCCCTGCTTGATTTATCCATGTTCTGGCTCACCACACGAGCCTGGAAGCACCTTGCCTTTGCATCGCCCATGATCATCTTATTGGCTTGGATTTTTTCGACACTTTTTCTCGCCAATAGCATGAGTGAGGAGGATTTCTACAAACAATACCGGAAGTCAATGATGTCGGCCCTGCAAGTTGGGAATAACAAAAAAGCTGATTTCTTAGCGGGAAAGCTGCTAACCGTCAGGGCGTACCAGAGAGATGAAACCATGTTGTTTGCCGCAATGATGGCAGCAAATGAGATGGGGAATATGCCGAGGAGGGATATGCTGCGTCAGCGCCTCACCACTGAGCTTAATTCACCTCGGACGCATCTCTGGTCTGCTACGGCGCTACTCTCAGACAGATCGAGAGGACGTAGTAACGTGCCACGTGCGATTGATCATATCAAAAAGGCAATTACTCTGAGTGATAATGCCGAGGAGATTAAAAGAATGAAGATGCAGCTGGTGAATGTGTATTACCGTGCTGACCGACCCAAAGCTGCTCTCGAAATTTTGAATGAGCTTGGCGTTACTGACTACCGAATGGGTGTTTTGCGAGGTAGTATTTATTTGCGCAATAATGAAAAGCTTAATGCTAGAGAGGCGGCGAGTAAGACGCTAGAAAGCTTAGATACAGATGATGTTAATAAAGAGGATTATCTTAAGGTGAATCTTGATGCACTGAGTATTTTGTCTGATGCCGGTGGTAATTTGTCATTGATTGATGAAAACCTGACAGGGTTGATATCTTTGATGGAGAAGAAATTGTCACTGAATCCAGACGATTCAGAATTAAAGGCCATCATGGCACAGTCCTATCTCTTGCTTGGGCGGACCCTATTCCAAAAGCCTGGTAATTCTGATCACCACAGAACGCTCATTTCTTTTGACCGGGCCCTTGCGGTGGCAGAGGTGATGCCGCCCCAAATCGGACAATTCACCTTGTATATTGGCAGTATGCCAGAGCAGCGAATTCGTGAGGCCCTTATTCAAGGTGACGGTGTGGCAACCGGCCATATTCTTCTCGGCATTAATGCTTGGAAAAAGGGGGATATGAAAACTGCGGATTTTCATTTCCGTCTAGCCTGCGCTCATAAGCCTAATTCTCTGAGGGTGCTAGAATATGCAGCGCTTCAATACACGCAAAAGCCCATTGGGGGTTCTTTCAAAATGTCTCTGGCTCGAGATCCTAGTTGGCGGCAAGCCATTGCTTTACTTGATTTAGCAGCTGAGATTGATGAGGTGCCCCTGGGTAGCAATCTGAAATTCCAATGCTTGGTCCTAGCTGAAAAACAGCGCTGGTATGAAATCATCGTAAAATTAGAAAAGCATATCGATAAAATATCAGGGCCATACCGCACGGAGTTCCTGCAAATCTTGGTGAGGTCATACAGCGAACTTGGAGATCTGGAGAAGGCGCGGGAATACAACCAGATTTTACAGGAACAAGTAAACGCGCTATAGTAATTGGTCCCCATGGCATATATTTAAAATTATTGACGGATGGGCGCTCAATTATTAACTTTTATTTAATAATGGGCGCTGAGCGTCATTTATCGCATTTTTCACACACACATCGATGATTCCCGAATACCGCAATACTGGAAATAAAGACCAGGACGACTCCGACAATATTGGCAGTATTATAGCCTTGGATGATACCTCGGACATGGCGATGGGGTCTGTTTTTGACGATGCGGACAAACATCAACAGGGGCGGGTGCTGCATTGGAAGCGCGACATTATTCGTCATGTCTATCCCGCGGCGCTGATTTTATTCGACGTGTGGCTCATTGCGTCGATTTTCATCATCGCCAATTACATTAGATATGATGAACAGCTACTCACCACGGTGAGCAGAAGAATTTTGTTAGTCATTGAGATGATGAGCGTTCTTGGGGTGGCTCTTGTCGGTGGCTATAACTATCGAACCAATACCAAAACATTTCGTTTTATCAGCGAGCATATCATTGTTTCAAGTGGAGTTTTTATTACCGTCTTTTTAGTGATCTACTCGGTAGTCAGTTATGGTTTTGTCATGAACTCTGCCCGTTTTGTGGTGGCGGTGCCATTGATTGCCTTTCCCATCCTGTCGATGGCGTATCGTTTCATTCTGGGTAAGGTGAAATTAAAATATCAGCGTGGTAATGCTTTTTGTATTATTGGCAAAGGCTGGGCTGCGCAGGATTTGTACCAGAGGTTAAAAAGGGAATCCGTGAGTCACGAGGTCATTGTCGTCGACCCTTTCGATTCTGACGTGGGAGAACATTTGATTGAGGATGATCCTGAGTCTCCAATTTTGGAGTCGCTTGCTAAGATGAATTTTCAGTCATCGATGCATGGTCGCTATGTAGAGAATTATGTGGTGACCTACACGCCAGACCAAATGCCATATAATTTGGTCAAGAGATTAGCGGTAGCACAGTTCAACGGCAATAACGTCTGCTCATACGATGCTTATCTGGATAATTATTTGAAAATGGTGTCACCTCGTGAAGTCAACATGGGCTGGGCTTTGAAAGGAGGTTTTGCCACGCATAACAATACCTATGAACGCATAAAACGTGCTTTCGATATTGCATTTGCTCTTATCGGCATCGCTGTTTTTTGGCCTTTGATGCTGGGCGCTGTACTGCTGGTGAAGCTCACAAGCCGTGGTCCTGTCATTTTCAGGCAGGAGCGTATTGGCCTGAGAGAGGTTCCCTTTACCCTGTACAAGTTCCGCTCGATGAAGGTGCGCTCAGAGGAAGGCTCGATGTACACGGAAAAAAATGACAGCCGATTGACCCCAATAGGTAAGTTCCTCAGGAAGACACGTATTGATGAATTGCCTCAATTTTGGAATGTGCTCAAGGGTGATGTTAGTTTGGTGGGTCCCAGGGCTGAATGGTCTGAGTTGGTCAAGGGTTATGAGGCTAAGTTTCCCTATTATCATTTCAGGCATGCTGTGAAGCCTGGTATTACAGGATGGGCACAGGTGAATTATTCATACGGGGCCAGTGACCAAGACACTCTAGAAAAGCTGTATTATGATCTCTATTATGTCCGTAAACATGGACTGATGCTGGATATCATCATCATTATTAAAACCATTTATACGGTGGTCTTTGGCCGCGGCCAGTAATTAAGACTGCCCCGGAGAGCTTTTGTAAAACAACCCCATCTTGAAGAAGGTGGGGTTGTTTCTTTTTCGAAAACTGTCTAGAATGAAGTTGTGCGACTAAAGATGACATTAGCTTATGATGGGCGTCCCTACGAGGGATGGGCGACACAGCCAAGCGGCAACACGATTCAGGATTATTTGGAGAAGGGCATCTCCGAGGTGGCCAAAGAAAGCGTTCGTATTTATGGGTCAGGAAGAACCGATACAGGAGTGCATGCGCTTGGTCAGGTGGCACACTTTGATGTGCCAGATGGGCTCAGCATGAATGCCTATAATTGGTTGCCTGCAGTGAATAGTAAATTGCCGCCTGCTATTCGGGTGATGGACTGTGAAGAGGTGCCGAAGGATTTTCATGCGCGCTTTGCGGCGGTCACAAAGACCTATACCTATGATTTGTGTTTAGCGCCGGTATTACCTCCCTTGAGTGCTGGTCTAGCATGGCATTTGCCTCGCCAGCTCGATGCTGACTCGTTAGCTAAGGCGCTTGGTATATTGCAGGGGGAGCATAGCTTTCAGGCATTTGCGGCCAAAAGGGGGAATGAGACAGAAGATACAGATTACGTTAGGGTATTGAGTCAGTGCGAGCTGGTAACCACAGAAGCAGGCTACAGGATCATATTCTCCGGCAATGGCTTTCTTTACAAAATGGCGAGGTTGTTGACGGGCTCAGCTGTTTATGCGGCCCAGGGACGCCTGCGCTTGGATGATCTCAAAAGCTTGCTGGATCAAACATCTGACCTTCCCCACGGAAGGTCTCCATTCTGCGCTCCTCCAGACGGGTTGATTTTAGACCATGTCAACTACGGCTAGGCGGCTGCGGGTCAAAAAAAACGCGCCACACTGATGAGTGTGACGCGTCTGTTGTAATCTGTATAATAAGAAGATTTCCTGAGGCCTCAGATTAGTGAGCCTTACAGAATTCTTCGAATCGAGTGAGGCCTTCGTTCAATACATCCAAGGTGGTGCAGTAACTTAAGCGGATGCTGTTGTCATGGCCAAAGGCAATACCTGGGACGGCAGCCACGCGATAACGGGTGAGCAGCTTGTCGCATAGGTTGACGGACTGGAGCCCGAGTTGTTCGGTGTCGACGAGGCAATAAAATGCGCCTTGTGGCTCAACAACTTTGATATTGGGAATGGCGCTTAGGCGGCCGTAGACAAATTGCCGGCGAACATCATATTCAGCATTGAGATCTCTGATGAAGTCCTTGCCTCCTTCGAGTGCAGCAACGGCACCGTATTGAGCGAAGGTTGTCGCGTTGGAGGTGGTGTGGCCCTGAATCTTGGACATGGCCTCGGCAATAGGTTTTGGAGCGGCGGTATAGCCGACACGCCAACCCGTCATGGAATAGGCCTTGGAGAAACCGTTTATGGTGATGGTGAGATCATACAGGTCTTTACCTAGGGATGCGATGCTGGTGTGCTTGGTGTCGCCATAGACAAGGTGCTCGTAAATTTCATCGGCGAGGATGATGATGTCCTCATAAAGGGCAACGTCACCGAGGGCACGAAGCTCGTCTGCAGTGTAGACTGATCCAGTAGGATTTCCTGGTGTGTTGAGGATGATCATCTTGGTGCGGCCGGTCATGTTTTCCTCGAACTGCTCAGGAGTAATCTTCCAGTTGTTTTCCGCTGTCGTTTCGACAAAAACAGGCTCAGCACCTGCAAGACGAACCATCTCTGGATAGCTGACCCAGTAAGGGGAGGGGATGATGACTTCGTCACCTTCTTCGCACACGGCAAGAATGGCATTGAAGCAGGACTGCTTAGCGCCTGAGTTGACCACAATTTGGCGGGGATCATACTCGACGCCGTTATCGGTCATGAGTTTGCTGGCAATCGCCTCTCTCAGTTCGGGAATGCCTGAAGCTGGAGTGTATTTGGTTTTGCCTTCGTTCAGGGCTTGAATAGCCGCTTGCTTGATGAAGTCAGGGGTGTCCTGATCTGGCTCGCCACCGGCAAGTCCGTAAACTTCCTCGCCGCGGGCTTTCATGGCTTTGGCTTGGTTGGTGACTGAGAGCGTAAGGGAGGGGGCGACTTTGTTGACGCGTGATGAGATGGAATCCATGGTGCTGTATGTTTTGAAAACAGTTAATATGTTCACCCACAGAGGGAGTAACAGTGATTTTCACAGCACACCCCCCTGCGAGATGGTGCAGATTGGTTATCTGATAATTTTTCTGATGCAAGCCAAATGGTAGATCATTGGCATGATTTATGACATCCAGATTACGGAGAATAAGTGCCTCGAGCTGTCATCCATTTGCCTTTGCGCACAATTTGGGAAAACAAAAGCCCCGATTTTTTGGCAACAGCATTGGTTTCATCCCATTGGTCGTGGAGAATACCTGAAACGATAATATCCCCGCCCTCCTCGATGGCTTCAGTAATGGTGGGGAATGCTTGCTGCAGAATGGTGGAAAATAGATTGGCAACAACAACAGGCCATTTGCGTTCTGGGCTCCAGTCGAGAACGTCGACCTCGGACATTTTGACTAAGCTCACTTCATTGCGGCGTACGTTGCGGCGCGCCACTTTCACGGCTTGCGGGTCAAAGTCCATGCCTTGGCAGTGATGTGCTCCCAGCATGCGCGCAGCGATCGCGATTACGCCCGTGCCGGTGCCGAGATCGAGTAGGTCCCAGTCAGTTGACGAGCGCTCTTTGGCTACATCTACTAGGAAGCGCATGCAAGTGGAGGTGGTGGCGTGGTCGCCGGTGCCAAACGCCATGTCGGCTGGGATCTGCACAATGTGTCTGCCAGGGAAATCCTCGGCAAGCTTCTTGCGAGCATCATCATCACGTGATCCCGTGATGATGATGGAGCTTCTGATCTTGATCGGTGGGCTTGAAGGCTCGGTGAGTGCAGCCCAGTTTTTGTGAACCAGTTTGCGAATGCTGCCACCAAACTGTTTTTTGATGCTCTGTGCTTCTTGTTCAGTTTCGGTGTAAACCTCTACACGAACGGTCTTGTTCGTTTTGAGCCGGGTGATAACCGTGTTTGGATTGCCATGGAAACGATCCTCCCATGCGTCCATCCACTGAATTCCCGATAATTTTGACCAAACCCACATGTTGGAGTCAAACATGGGCAAAGCTGATGGGTAAATCAAAAACCGTGGCAAATCACCTTTTTGTTGGTGGCTCGGGTCCAGCTTCAGGCTCTAGATGCTCACCACATTTTCTGCAATACGAGGCATCTGGTAGATGGCCGTGGACACCACAGCCGGGGCAGGCGTCACTTGTTTCATCAGGACGCATCGCCACTCGTATCATATCACTGGCGACAATTCCTGTGGGGACAGCGAGGATGGCATAACCGGCAAGAACCATGATGGAGGTGAAAAACTGCCCGAGCCCGGTCTGGGGTGTGATATCGCCAAAGCCAAGTGTGGTAATGGTGACAATGGAATAGTAGATGCTTACTGGGATATTGGTGAAAGAGGAGTCGTCCTGACCTCCCTCAACAATAAACATGAGCGTGCCGGCAATCATCGCGAGAATTAATACCGCAAAGAAGAAAACGGTGATTTTGGCTCTCGAGGCAGCTAGGCCGCGCATGATGGTGTTTGCGCCGCGCACGTGGGCGACCATTTTCAAGACTCGGAACATCCTCAAAAGCCGCAGTAGGCGAATTACAGCATATGGAGTGGCACCACCAAATGCTAGAGCGATATAGCTTGGTAGGCATGAGAGCAGGTCAACAATACCGTAAAAGCTGAAGATGTATTTCAGTGGGCGCCGGACGAGCCAAATTCTGAGTAGGTATTCCAGGGTGAAAATAATGGTGAATATCCACTCGGCCGTCGCGAGCTGGTTATGGTAGATGGCATCAACCTCTGCCACGCTCTCAAGCATCACCGCCAAGACGGATGCCGCAATTACCCAGAGAAGGGCGACATCAAAAAATTTCCCTGATGGCGTTTCAGCCTCGAAAATGATTTCCCAGAGCCTTGTCCTAAAAGACTTTTGGTTTTCGGGCGCATTTGCTTGGTCTGATAACTTCTCGGGATTCTGCACGGCATGGATGATGCGGAAATCAGATGAATTTGTCAATTGAACCCTCTGGTGCTCGTGGCAGACAAGAAATTCGGGCGAGGCCTGCAGATTCAGGGAGATTTGGGTTGACATGTCATTGGCCCGCTCCTAGTTTGCGCGCCCCTTGATAAGAGGTGGGTGGATATTTTCACCCTGGGAAGCCGCCTTGTTTTGCCCGCCAATTGGGCATGCAAGTCACTAATAATAAACTAATAAACTAATGAAAACTTTTTCAGCCAAAGCTCAAGATGTTGAGCGCAAATGGTATGTGATCGATGCCCAAGACAAGGTGCTCGGTCAAGTCGCTGTTGAAGCCGCCAACCTACTGCGCGGTAAAAACAAAACTATCTTTACTCCTCACGTTGATACCGGTGACTTCGTCATCATCACCAACGCTGAAAAAGTTGTTCTTACCGGCAACAAAGAGGGCGAGAAAATTTACACTCGTTACACTGGCTACGTTGGTAACCAAAAAGTCGAGACACCCAAGCAGGTTCGTGCCCGCCGTCCTGAGCTTCTGCTCGAGCGCGCTGTCCGAGGCATGGTTCCACATAACAAACTCGGTGACGCTATCTTCAAGAAGCTCAAGGTGGTAGTTGGTGCAGAGCATTCTCACGAAGCACAACAACCCGAAGTTTACGAAATCAAGTAACTGACTGTTACCGAGCCACTATTTAACTATTTACCAAATTATTTTCATGAGCGAAGCCACTACATATAGCGCCACAGGTCGCCGCAAATCCTCAGTTGCCCGTGCTTGGGTCACTGCAGGCACCGGAAGAATCACCGTCAACCATCGTCCCTTTGAGGAGTATGTGCCAACCGTAACCCTCCAGAACTTAGTTCTAGAGCCATTTCAAAAAGCCAAGTTGGCCAATAAATTCGATGTTGTCATCTCCGTCAAGGGCGGAGGTATCGCTGGACAAGTAGGAGCGATCCGATTGGCCATTGCCCGTACACTTTGTGATCATAACGAAGAACTTCGCCCAGCACTGAAGGAAGCCGGCCTCATGCGCCGTGATCCTCGTCAGAAAGAGCGTAAGAAATACGGTCAGCCAGGTGCTCGTAAGAAGTTCCAGTTCTCCAAGCGCTAATCCATCTTTTATTCAACACAGCAAACCAGAAAAGCTATGTCTAAACATTCATCACTCAAATCAACAGGAGGAGCCGGCGGTAAGCGTTCCGTGCTCAAGCGTTTTGAACGTATCAAGTTGCTCAAGGAGCGCGGTCAATGGCAAAAAGGAAAGAGCCCTATTGGTCTTCCCAAAACAAAGCCTGAGGCTTAAGCGTAACAACCACGCAGCACATTATTTCAACCCGCCCCATGAAATCATTGGGCGGGTTTTCTTTGCTTTATATCTTTGGTCCTGTTCACCCAGGAAATCAGGATTGAAAGCAGTATAGCCCCAAGGCAATTTAACCCGCAGAATTTTCACTAATATCATGTCAGAACCAACAAAGGGCACCCGGCTCAACAAATACCTAGCTTCGTGTGGAGTGGGCTCTCGACGTGCATGCGATGCTCTCATCCAAGAAGGGAACATCTTTGTGAACAATAGCCGCTGTGAAAATCCAGCTACCCAAATCGGGCCTGATGATATGGTTCGTGTTGGGCGCAAGAATGTCAGCCCGCGCACCACAGAGGTTATTTTACTCAACAAGCCAGCAGGCCTCGTTTGCACCGCGCAAGATGAGCTGGGCAGAGGCACTATTTACGATATTTTGCCCCCTAAGCTGAAGCACCTCAAAAATGTCGGTCGTCTAGATAAGGATTCTGAAGGTCTACTCGTGCTCACCAATGATGGTGATCTAGCCCTGAAGTTGACACACCCGGCCCAGAAAGTGGAAAAGGAATACGTGGTCACTCTCAACCAAGCATTCCCCAACGAGGTGATGGATCAGCTGATTAAGGGTGTTCATACTCCCGAAGGCCGCGCGAAAGCAAAGGCGGTGCGCCGTATTTCTCCACGCCGAGTCAAAGTGGTTTTGGAAACCGGTTTGAAACGTCAGATCCGCTATATGTTTGATGCGGTGCATCTCAAAGTGACCAAGCTGGTGCGTATCCGTATCGGCATGCTCGAAGACACGCGTCTTGAGCTGGGCCGCTGGCGTCATTTGGATGAGGCTGAAATTGAGGCTCTTGGTAAGAACCCCCCGCAACGCAAAGCGCCAGCAGATGTGGTTCGTGCAGTAAGAAATCGTCCAGCCACTAAGGCAGCGCGCACCCAAGTTGGGCGCTTTACAAAAAAAGCAAACCCTCGAAAAACAGCGGCTCGTAAAACAGCTGCTCGTAAAACAGCCGGCCCCAGAATTAAAAGGGCGGCTAAAAAAGTACCTCGCAGAAGGAAAAAGTAGATTGTCCTCTCGTTAATAGCTGTCTAGGTTTCGTTGATCATAGCAAACTTAGATTAGCCTATTATGAGTAAAAATATCGAAAGCCACCTCAGCGAAGACCGCGAATTTAAACCCTCCAAGGAGTTTTCCAAGAAAGCTCGTGTATCCAGCATGGCGCAATATAAGCGCATGCATAAGGAGTCTGTGGAGAAGCCTCATGTTTTTTGGGCCCGCGAGGCAAAGGAACTCAGCTGGGATAAGAAGTGGGGCAAGGTGTTGGACTGGAAAGCTCCCTATGCAAAGTGGTTTGTGGGCGGCAAGACCAATATATGTGTTAACTGTGTTGATCGCCATGTTGATGAAGGGCGTGGCAACAAGGCCGCGATCATCTGGGAGGGTGAGCCCGGTGACAAACGCACCCTGACCTACAGACAGCTGCAACGTGAAGTCTGCAAATTTGCCAATGTATTGGAGGCTAATGGGGTCAAATCCAAGGACCGTGTGCTCATCTATATGCCGATGGTTGTGGAGGCTACGGTGGCCATGCTTGCCTGCGCCCGGATCGGGGCAGTGCACTCTATTGTTTTTGGCGGTTTCTCTGCAGAATCTATTAAGGATCGCTTAGATGACTCTGAAGCGACCTGTGTGATTACAGCTGACGGTGGATGGCGCCGGGGTGGTGTCGTTGACCTTAAGGCCAACGTCGACGAGGCCCTGAAAAAAGATAAGAAGGTAAAGACAGTCATCGTGCTCGAGCGCACCGGCAACAAGGTCAAGATGAAGCGTGGCCGTGACGTTTGGTGGCATGACGAGACGGCCAAGGTTGCCGGCACCCACAAGGCAAAGTCATTCGATAGTGAGCATCCGCTTTTCATTCTCTATACCTCAGGGTCCACGGGTAAGCCCAAGGGTATTTTACACACGACGGGCGGCTATATGGTCAACACCTATGCCACCTGTAAATACATCTTCGATATGCGTGATGACGATGTCTACTGGTGCACCGCCGACGTCGGCTGGATCACGGGGCACTCCTACATTACCTATGGACCGATGCTGAATGGAGTGACTCAGGTCATGTATGAGGGAGCACCCAACTTCCCTGACTTCTCCCGCTTCTGGCAGATTGTCGAAGATTACGGAGTTAGCATTTTCTATACCGCGCCTACCGCCATTCGTGCCTTTATTAAAGCCGGCGATGAGCTGGTGGAGAAACACGATCTGTCGTCATTGCGTCTTCTCGGAACCGTCGGTGAACCGATTAACCCTGAGGCATGGATGTGGTATTACAACAAGATCGGTGGCGGCCGCTGCCCGATTGTTGACACTTGGTGGCAGACCGAGACCGGAGCGATCATGATCTCGCCAATGCCGGGATGCACGCCGATCAAGCCGGGTACGGCCACGATGCCGTTCTTTGGCGTTGATGCCGCCATTCTTGATGAAGAAGGCAAGGAGTGTAAGGCGAACGAAGGGGGCCGGCTGGTCATCCGCAAGCCATGGCCAGGTATGCTGCGCACGATTTACGGTGATAAAAAACGCTATAAGGATACTTACTGGAGTGACTACCCCGGTATGTATACCGCTGGTGACGGTGCCATCCGTGACAAGAAGGGGAATTTCACCATCGTCGGACGCCTCGATGACGTGCTCAATGTCTCCGGCCACCGTCTCGGTACCGCCGAGGTTGAAAGTGCACTTGTCTCGCACAAGGCAGTGGCTGAGGCCGCTGTGGTGGGGCGGCCTCACGAGATCAAGGGGCAGGCGGTTGTCGCTTTTGTCAGCTTGAAGACAGGTATCGAGGGCACGGATGAGCTGCTCAAGGAGGTTCGCAACCAAGTCGGTAAGGTGATCGGTGCGATCGCTAAGCCTGATGATGTCTACTTCACCCCGGCACTCCCCAAGACACGCTCGGGTAAGATCATGCGTCGCTTGCTCAAGGAACTAGTGGCTACAGGAAAAGTCACAGGCAATATGACCACGCTTGAAGATATCAGCGTGGTCAAGAGTCTTCAGAAATTAGTCAAAAAGAAGTAAAGGGCGGCCTACGCCACTATCGATTATACATGCCGGCAAGTGATTTTCATTTGCCGGCATGTTCTGTTTAAATGCTACTACATTTCCGCGCTGAAGCATTTTTGATGCTAAATTGCTGGTCGTATTGATGTGATTTTCATGATTAACTGAGTGTGTTTATGGGAAGTTTAAGATGTGCGGAAATGCGAAAGCTTGAAGAAGATGCCTTTAAGCATGGGGCCACGCCAGAGGGTTTGATGGAGAAAGCGGGGCGGGGAATAGCTGATGCGATCCTCCGGCGTTTTTCGTCCAAGGGAACGGTCATCGCATGTATTGGTTCTGGCAATAATGGCGGCGATGCATTGGTGGCAATCCGTTATTTAGCCGATGCAGGATGGGAGGTAGGTATTCGTTGTTTGCACAAAAGTGCCGAGTTGGGAGCATTGCCGCGTAAAAAAATCCGCGAGCTTGGTGATTGCCCTATGAATGCTTCCTTACCTGTGTGCCATGCGGGTCATCCTTTGGTTTTACTTGATGGTTTATTGGGTATTGGTGCCAATGGCCCATTACGTCCGCCACTGGCAGAGTTGGCAGCATGGATGAATGATGTGCGTGCCAATCATGCGGCACAAACGATCGCAATGGACATCCCTTCGGGCCTTGATGGCGATACGGGAGAAGTCTATGATGGCGCGGTTAAAGCTGATCTGACCTTGACGATCGGCGTGCCTAAGCCGGGACTTTTTTCTTCCTCGGCGGTTAACCACACTGGTTCGATTGAGCTTATTGCTCTCACCGAACTTCCCGTTCCGGAAGGTGGCGATTTGTGCCTTAACGATGTTCATAGCCTGCAGGGAATTTTGCCGCGGCGAGAGCATGATTTTCATAAAGGGGATGCCGGCAGGGTGGGTATTTTAGCAGGATCTCGTGGCATGTTGGGCGCTGCGGTTTTATGTGCCACAGGGGCGCTCCGTGCTGGTGCTGGCTTAGTGACTTTGTTTGCTGACGAGTCAATTTACGAGATACTGGCGCCGATGTTGCCTGCTGAGGTGATGCTAAGGCCGATCTCAACATTAGCTGACATCAACCCAGCTGAGTTTGACGCCTTTGCAATAGGGCCTGGCTTAGGCCGCGGCAGTAAGGAGTCAGAAACACCTTTTTTGGATCTTCTTCAGCGCATGAGTATCCCCGTCGTCATTGACGCAGACGGCTTGAATCGCATTTCGGAAGCTGGTAAGGAAGCGGAAGCTGGTAAGGAAGCGGATACAGGTGTCGAACAATGCATGGGGCCCAACTTTATACTGACACCCCACCCGGGCGAGTTGGCTCGGCTTTTTCCTGAGTGGGCAGGCATGGCTCGGATCGATATCGCAAAGGCGTTTGCGACACGATATGATCGATCGACTTTACTGCTTAAGGGGGCTCACACACTAGTGGCTCGCTCTGGTTCTCCTGTGTATTTCAACGCTACCGGTAATCCCGGCATGGCGAGCGGTGGTCAGGGTGATGTGCTGACCGGAGTCATCAGTTCTTTGCTGGCTCAGGGCCTGGAGCCTCAAGACGCAGCACGCATGGGAGCTTGGTTGTCTGGTCGAGCTGCAGAGCTTGCCATTAGTCATGGCAATGAAAGCATTCAGTCATTAGCTGCGGGCGATGTGTGTAACTGGCTGGGGCGTGCATTCACCGATATGGGCAGTTAATGGCAATGAGAGAGCCGTTGAATATCATCCATGCGAGTGGGTTTTTTCTTCGACACCTTGGCGAGGGACAGCATATGTTTCATTAGCAACTTTTTGCTCCGCGATAATGCCCAAGACGACTCCCGATACTCAAAAAAAACAGCAGACACGAAAGCAGCCCGATGTGCCTTGGAATGTTGTTGTGTTGAATGACCCTGTTAACCTGCAGGATTATGTGGCCATCGTTTTCAAAAGGGTTTTTGGTTATAGCCAGGCCAAAGCCGAAACATTGATGATGGAGGTTCACACGCAAGGGCGTTCCGTGGTTTGGACTGGGGTGCGTGAAAAAGCGGAACTTTATGTTCAGCAACTGCACAGCTGGCAACTTCAAACCACCATGGAAAAAGCAGGATGAAAATTTTGCCAACGCTGGAGGGGGGGCTTTGTATTATTCCCGAATCTGAAATTGATTGGGACGAGCTTCAATTGATTTGCTCGGATGACGACCGCCCAACGCATCTTGCCGAATCACTTGCTGATTTGATGGATGAGGATAGCGAGTGGGGTGAGTATGTTGTTCCTGATCTCGAGGAGAACTTTCGAAACCAGACACAGTTTGTCGATGCCACTATTAAAAGAGCACGGCAAAGCAATGAACCTGCTATTTTCATTGCTCCAGCTGAGGCGGAGCTCTGGTATGGGGCAATCAACCAAGTAAGGCTATCCTTGCAGGCGAGCTATGATGTAGAGGAGTTAGGCGAAGCCGGTGATTCGAATGACTGGGAACCAGAACTAAAGAGCGCCTATTTTCGTAACCGGTTTTACCTGTTGCTGCAAAGCATGCTTCTAGAATTCATCATGAATAAGGCGGAATGATGATAGGCCAATATTTCCGAGCTTTGTTCGCTCCTGCCGGCTGATCGTTTGTGGCACTTCATGAAACGGCACTTTATGAAACGCTTTGTTGTTTGGAGTCTTGCAAATTGGGCGTCGGCACAGCAGTTTCTGAGCAGTTGCTCAATGGCCACCAAGCATGAAGCTCTGAGCAGAACGAGAAACAAAAAATAAGCATGAAGCAAAACGAAAACTCCATTAAACTCTTTAAGGCGGCCAAGGAATTAATCCCAGGTGGTGTTAATTCCCCTGTGCGCGCTTTCCGCAATGTTGATGGAGAACCGTTTTTTGTGCGGCGTGCCAAGGGCTGTCGCATTGAGGATGTGGACGGCAATACGATGATTGATTATGTTGGCACCTGGGGCCCTGCGATTCTTGGGCATGCGCCTGAATGCGTCATTGAAGCGGTGAATAAAGCGGCAAGAGCGGGAGTCTCTTTTGGCATCCCTAATCCTTATGAGGTGGATATGGCACGCTTGATTGTTGATTGGGTGCCGTCGGTAGAAAAGGTCAGGATGGTTAACTCTGGAACGGAAGCGACGATGAGTGCGGTTCGTCTAGCTCGTGGTTTTACGGGTAGGGATAAGGTGATCAAATTTGAGGGCTGTTACCATGGCCATGTCGATAGTTTGTTGGTTGCGGCGGGATCGGGTGCGCTGACACACGGTGAGCCAGACTCCGCGGGCATCCCCTCGGCATTTGCTGCGGAGACGATTATTCTTCCCTATAATGACATTGAAAAAGTGCGGGCTGTGTTTGAGGCAATGGGGGATCAAATTGCGGCAGTGATCGTTGAGAGCTATCCTGCGAATGCGGGTCTTATTTTCCCTCGAGAAGGCTACTTGCAAGGCTTACGTGATGTGACGTCTGAGTATGGTTCGGTTTTTATTTTTGATGAAGTGATGACGGGCTTCCGCGTCGCCAAAGGAGGTGTTCAAGAGCTGGAAGGGATTACTCCTGATCTGACGGCAATGGGTAAGGTGATCGGTGGGGGTCTCCCAGTTGGTGCCTTTGGTGGCAGGGCCGAAATTATGGACTGTCTTGCTCCAGACGGCCCTGTGTATCAGGCGGGCACCTTGAGTGGCAACCCCCTTGCTATGGCTGCGGGGCTGGCGCAATTAAATGAAATGGAGCGCGTCGATGGCTATGGCAAGCTAGAGCAGCTGGGAGCTAGGCTTGAGGACGGTTTGCGCGCAATACTCAAGCGCAAGGGATTGGATTACCGGTTTAACCGAGTGGGTTCGATGTTTTGTCTGTTTTTCACCGGCCAGGAAATTGTCGATTTGGATAGTGTCATGACAGCTGACTCCGCTGCATTCAGAAAGTTCTTCACCTCGATGCTCGATCAAGGAATCTACATCGCCCCTAGTCCTTATGAAACTGGCTTTATCAGCGTAGCTCATGGCAATAGTGAAATCGATACCACGCTGGAGGCAATGGATAAGGCCTTGTCAGCAGTCTAGTCGTTGCATTTTGCCAAAGAATGCGGTTGCCATCATTCGATTACTCTCATAGGTTCTGCCTGCCTCAAGCCGGGATGGTGGAATTGGTAGACACGCTAGATTTAGGATCTAGTGCCCTTTGGGCGTGCAGGTTCGACCCCTGTTCCCGGTACTTTTAGGCAATCAATAAAAATCTCTCACGCGTCTGCTTTGTGAGCCGAGAGTGATTTAAGCGATTAGCGCCACTCATTGAAATGACGGCGGTGCTGGCAAAACGGAACGGCAGCTGTTATCATCATTCATTCTAATGGAAGAAAACAAGAAACATATTTTGATCGGCTCCGGCTTGATTGTGTTTTTCTTTCTTTGTCTGGGCGGGATTGCCGCTGCAGCTTACCTGCCAGGGTTTGCTGGGGAATTAGGTCGGATGTGTCTCGCCTGGATCACTAGTCCTTTCTTGATGGAGTCGGCTCTTTTTTTTCTGGCTCTAGCTCTCCTGTTTGCCGTTAACGCATGGAGGCGTAACAAGGACGGTGAAGACTGGGTGAAACTCGATGAAAATGGCGATCCTGTGCGAGACAAATAAACCAGCCGGCCCTTGCGGCCTTCTATTTCAAATCATCATCTGCATGGATAATGGATGTCGATGAGATGTCCCATATTCAAACACGTCCCATAATCCAAGACATGAAGCCCGCTGTAAAATGGATCTTGTGCATATTGTCGGCGGCGGCCTTTGCTCTTAGCTTTTGGCTCACCGTTCAAAAATGGACGGGTAACATTGACAGCCTTGCAGGATGCGGAGCGGGAAGTGATTGCGCCAATGTTCTTGGCAGCAAGTGGTCAATGGTGATGGGGCTCATTCCGGTGAGTGTTTTCTCGTGTCTGCTTTATCTCGTGATGATGGTCAGCTTATGGATGCGTGGAGATTTGATGGTTTGGCTCAGATCCTTGTTTGCGTGGATCTTGCTATCTGCTGCTTTGTGGTTCATTGCCTTGCAGCTGTTTGTCATGCAGGTCATATGCCCTTATTGCATGGTCGTTCACGGATTGGGCGTTTCCATAGGCCTCGTGGTTCTTTTAACTCGGCCTAGAGAAAAAAGGGAGGGCTTCGGATTGTTGGCGACTTTAGTGCCGGCTGTTCTTCTAGTCGCAGCTTTAGCGCTGACACAGCATTACGGCCCTGCTCCAGAGACGCACCGCCTAGCTCATTCTTCGGCAGGACAGTTACAGACACCGCCGGATCGGCAAGGGGAGGGAGTTGTCCATGCGGCGGGAGATGGCCGTTTGGTATTTTTCATGGATAAGACAAAATCGTATCGAGTAGAGCATTTGCCTCATCTAGGCGAAGCGGATGCCGATCATGTATTGGTGAAGTACTTTGATTACACCTGCGAGGCCTGCTTCACTACCCACAAATACTTGGATGATCTTATGGCACAGTATCCGGGGCAGTTGGCGGTGATTGTCTTGCCTGTGCCATTGGAAAGAGAATGTAACCCTCACCTTGTAGTCGGACTGAAAGATCATCCCAATGCCTGCAAGTTTGCCGAGCTTTCGCTCAGGGTTTGGAGAGCTAGCCCAGAGATGTTTGCAGAATTTCATCGGTCCCTTTTTGAGTATCGCGACCAGCCTTATGAAGTGGCCGAAGCGATTGCCTACAGTCTAGTGGATCCAGACAAGCTTGATGCTGTGGATAAGGCTTGGATTAAGGCCTTGTTGCAGCAAAACATCACTGACTATGCGTCTTTTGCCGGTGATACAACAGTGATGCCAAAGCTGCTGATTAAAGATTCTCTTATCGTGCATGGAAAAACGAAAGACGGAGAAACGCTTGAAACGCTGCTGCAAAAGCATTTGGGGATTAGCCGATAAGCTGGGCAATCGAGCTGTGACGGTCAATTTCTTAGCCTGTCTGGAAATCATGGGTCTTCGTTTCAAAGAGATGAAACACTTTATTTTTTGAGTGGGATTGTTCATTCCAGTGGCTAGCTTGTTCGCATGGCTGAATTGTTTGCACTGACAGATTACCTTGATCGTGAGCTCAGGCTTAAGGAAATTCCTGACTACCCCGGAGCCATGAATGGTTTGCAGATAGAGAACCAAGGGGAGGTCACAAAAGTAGGAGCTGCGGTAGACGCTTCACTCCCTGTTTTTGAGAAAGCGGTGGCAGAGGGTGTAAATTTGTTACTGGTACATCACGGCATGTTCTGGCAGGGGGCTCAACCGCTGACTGGGGCTTTTTACCAAAAGACAAAACTAGCTTTTGAGGCCGGGATGGCTCTCTACAGCGCACATATCCCTCTGGATGTTCACCCTGTGTGGGGCAATAACAAGCAGTTGGCTAATGCCATAGGAATGGATGACGCGGAGCCATTTTTCGATTGGAAAGGCATTCAGCTCGGCACCTGCCAAAAAATGGACCTCAGCCTCGCGGATTTGACAACCTCCATTGAGCATGCAGTGGGAGGGCGTGTGCATGTGTGTGCCGGAGGAGTTGATCGAGTAGGTAAGGTCGGTATTATTACAGGGGGAGCTGGTTCTGAGGTCGCGGCAGTTGCTGCGTCCGGTATTGATACATTCATTACCGGTGAGGGCCCCCATTGGAGCTTTCCCATGGCAGAGGAATTGGGCATTAACCTTATTTATGCAGGTCACTATGCCACCGAAACATTCGGGGTCAGAGTCTTAGCGGAACATCTAGAGCAGAAATTCGGTACTAATGCCTGTTTTTTAGATCATCCCACAGGCCTCTGATTATTGTGTAAAAGACTCAATTTTAGTCACTTGTGATATGGTCTATTGGATACATGCGACACTTGCTTAACTTAAATTAACTATAAATAAGCTTATACATTTACAATTAATTGCCTATTTTTTAAAGAAGCGGCTCTGGGCACCATTTAATACTTGCTAGATACCCTTTTGTAATATTTAATAACATCTCTTGAGCGGGTATAGCTTAATGGTAAAGCTCCAGCCTTCCAAGCTGATTATGCGGGTTCGATTCCCGCTACCCGCTTATCCAGACGGGCTGCATGTCATTACATCGCAGCTTAAATCTGATTCAAACAACCCCATCCAAGAAAGGACTAAAAAGTGAAAATAAACATCAAAACTGTCTGCACAGCAGCCATCCTAGCTTTATCTATCTCAGTTCAAGCTGACAGCACAAGCGCTGAGAAGATCGCTGAAACCGTTAAGAAGAGTGTTTCAGCACAACCCCAAAAAGTCATCGAGATTGTTTCTTCTCAAGTGGCTCAAAATGATTCCTCCGCCTGCGAAATCGTGAAAGCGGCCATCGTGGCATCCCATGCAGACAAAGACCTTGTTGCTGAGATTGTGCAAGCTGCTACAGAAGCCGCACCTGACAAGATCCGTATCATTGGTCAATGCGCAGTTGCTGTGGCACCCGATGCTATCGCAGAAGTTCAAACGGTGATCACTAAATTTGCCGCTGCAGGTGGTGGTGGTGCATACGTGCTTACGGCACCTCCAGTTGCTCCCATCAACTCAGCCCCCGTTAACCCACTGGACTTTCCTGGCCAAGGTGCAGTAGGCCCTACTCCAGGAGGACCTGGTGGTTTCCCGCTTTTCCCTCCAGGCCTTCAGCCTCCTACGGTTTCGTCGATTGAAAATACTTCCGTACAGTCTACTGTCGAAACTACTCCAAACTAGGTGCCGGCAAATACCCAATTGCTACGCTTAAAAAGATATACCTGAATATTTTAAACCCGCATTTTTTACGCGGGCTTAAAAATCCAGTCAATTTCCAGCACCCATTATATCATGAAAAAATTACTTCTATCAGCACCACTCATACTTGTCATCACGGGCATGGTCAACGGACAGGGTCTTTATGACATCGCTCCAAACGATGACGCCCTAGAAAGCTCGCCAATCACATGGTCGGCTGGTTTATCCTACAATTTCGACGATAACGTGACTCCTACAGCTGCCGCTGGTTCCTCGGGATTTGAAGATGAGGTATCATCCATTAGTGCCTATGTTGGGGCTTCCCTTGTTAGCATCACGCCACAAACTACATGGGATGTCTTTGCTCGTCTTGGTGGCAACCTTTACCTCGATTCTCCGGGAGCAAGCGAAGTGGATGATGCATACGGACAAGCTCGCCTTGGTCTAAATTGGGCGCACCGTGTAAGCGAGCGTCTCCGTTTGAGCAGCAGAAACTATGCTGCCTATGAAATGGAGCCTGACTACAGTTATGGCTTCTCAACAGACCGCCAGATTGAAGAATATTTGCACTACCAAACGGACAATGCGGTCGGGTATCGGTGGAATAAGCGTTTCGCCACCTACAGCGGCATGAAGGTGCGTGGCGTTGATTATGCGGACTCTGAGTCAGCCAATGACCGAATGATATACAGCCTATACAATCAGTTCCGTTATCGTTCATCTGACCAAACAGTGTGGACTCTCGATTATCGTTACAGTGAGACCGATTCCAGCGGAACCGCAGATGACTCTACCAATCAATATGTTCTTCTTGGCACTGAACACCGCTTCAGCCCAAATTCTGTCATTGCCGTCAAGGCTGGTATGCAAATGCGCGATGTCGATGGAGGTGCTGATGAAGACTCGCCCTTTTTCGAAGGAGCCATCAGAACCCGAGTGAATAGTGAGCTCAGCATTCGTTCGTTTGCTCGCTACAGTGTAGAGGACTACGGAACAAGTTTTGAAGGGTTTACTTTTGACACCAATAGCACACTTCGTGTGGGTGTCTCTGCGGACTATGTCATCTCACCTCAGCTCACATTGCAGGCTGGGGCTAACGTCATCATGATGGATATGGAAGATGGTCGAAGTGTCCCAGGACCAGGTGCTATCGCTGATGCAGACACCGATTTGCTCAACCTCTACCTTGGTTTGTCATACAAAATCAATGATGGGCTTTATGTTACAGGCTCATATAACTGGACCGACAGTGATTCGGATCTGCCAAATCGCAGCTACGAGCGCAATCGATTTGCCATCGGCCTAAGAACCGAGTTTTAATACAAGGTATTTGGCGCCCCATATTTCAACCGCTCAAATGTTATACATTGGGCGGTTTTTTATTTACAAAGTTGTATTTTTAAGTAAGATTAATTATAATTTGTTCTTAAGGTGTTACAGTGGGTTGCAATGGGCGTGCACACACATTGCAATACTCTAATATAAGCTATTTTCTAAATTTACTAAGATGCAAGATACCAACCAAAGTGAGGCAGCGCGACAAGCGATCGATTATTGGCAGATTCTCAAGAATCGCTATGGAGTACTGCTGCTAACTTTTCTCCTCGTTTTTCTGACTGCTGCGGTAATCACCTATGTAATGCCCAAAAAATATGAGAGTATTGCTTTGGTTGAAGTGAAGCAGATTGTGGATATTGATCCCACAATGGGAGGAGTCAAGGGCGGCATGGGAGCCCAGATGTCTAGGCAATTTATTAATACTCAGTTTGAAATCATTGTTGCACCCGAGACACTTGGTTTGGCAATTGATAAAATTCAACTTGAGGCTAGGTGGGGTCAAGATCGCAAAGCAGTGCTTGCTCAATTGAAGGGAATAGTGCGCACCAGTCAAAGGCGTGGCACGGACCTTATTGAAATATCAGTGAGGCATGGCAAAAAGGCTGAGGCTCAAGCTATTGCCAAAGCCGTTTATGAGGCATATAAAGACCGCCGAAATAATCTCGAAAGTAGCGTGAGAAGTGACCAGTTGAAGGCTCTCAAAATTGAGCTGACAAATCAAAACGACCGCATCACATTACTGCGTAAGCGGGTTGAGGATCTTGCTGAAAAACACGGTCTTATTTTTGTTGAAGATGAGAGGGGAGGAAAAACGATTGGTAGCACTTTGCCGTTGAAGGAAAAGGCAGATAACGATCTCTACGAAGCTAACCGTAAAAGAGATGCGGTGGCTGTGCAAATCAACAAGCTCTTAGCTGTAGATCAAGCTGACTTGATCGCGGTAGCGGCAGAGCTTCCTGATGTTGGATTTAAGGAAGATTTTGTAAAATACGAGGATGCTAAAAGAGATCTTGAGAGGATGCTGGCGTCAGGGTTGGGAAAAAAACATCCCGATATTTTCATGCATCAAAATCGAATTTCTAGCCTAGAGGACAGTTTGACCAGAAAAGCCAAATACGCAAAGAAGGCTCTCAAGCACAACCTTGATATTCTGGATAGGAAAGTGGAGGGCTTGAAAGGTGTGGTTGAAGCCTACCAAAGCGAAGGAACAGAGAAATCAAGGGGCTACTCTGAATATAATATGGCACGACACGAGTATGATAAAGCTCTTGAGCTGAAAGAGGGCCTGGAGCGCACCTACAACTCTGAGAAAACTAAAACTAAATTGAATCCTACTAATATCATTGTTCATGCGGTGCCGCAAATTAATGATAACCCCGTCAGTCCGAACGTTCCGATGAACCTTGCATTGGGTGCAGCTGTGGGATTGATTTTTGGTGCGGGTATCGCCTTTTTCTTAGAGCACATGGACACATCAGTGAAGAGCCTCGAAGATGTCGAACGATTCTTGAACGTTTCAGTGCTGGCGGTTATTCCAAGAGATGTAGGGGTATTACACAAACAAAGTGGCCTAAGCCCGGATGCGGAGGCATACCGTATTTTGCGCACCAATATTGAGTTTAATCGAAAGAACCCTGAAGATAATGCCATCACTGTTGTTTCAGGTGGTGCTGGTGAAGGTAAGTCGACAACGCTTGTCAATCTAGCTTATGTTTGTGCGCAAGGAGGCTATACAACTCTGATGATTGATGCGGATTTACGCCGCCCTCGTTTGCATACCTTTTTTGATATTAGTAACTCGGTTGGATTGACTAACTACCTGACCACGGACCTTCTTTTGGAGGATGTGATTCTCCAAACACCCGTTGACAACCTCTACTTTATGCCTTCCGGAATTCTTCCAGCAGACGCAGCAGGTATACTCAACTCCCGCCGTATGTCAGAGCTTATCCAAGATGTTAAACAGCGCTTTGATTTGGTGTTAATTGACTCGCCGCCGATCCTTGGCGTCAGTGATGCATCTGTATTAGCTAGTGAGGTGGACCTCACGATGATTGTTGTGCAGCATCGTAAATTGCCCCGTAATATGCTGGTTAGGGTCAAGCAGGCTGTGGAAAACGTAGGAGGTCAAGTTGTCGGTGTTGTATTAAACAATGTGGATGTGCGTAGTGACAGCCAGTATCAATATTACACAAGTTACTATACGTATTATGCACCCACGACAGGGGATGAGCTTCCCAAGCAGAGCCCCTCAATAGAATCGTCTCAACTGGCAGCTAACAAAAAAAATCAAGAAGAGGATGAGGATCTATATTAATGGCTGGCAGTATGGAATTATGCCAACCATCTTCAATGATCACCTCTTAGCGATAACCAGAATTAATATTAAACACCGATCTTAAACATGAAACTATCTACGAAAATCACGACTGCGGTTTTTGCGCTTTTTGCGACCTTAATCACCTCAGTATGTGCATCACCTGAAATTTCACCGAACACAACCCTCAGCATCAAGATCTATGGTGTGACCAATATAGAACAATCAAAATTTGATGGGTCATACACGGTCGATTCTAGCGGTTTTATTTATTTGCCGTTACTTAAAAACGGACTTAAAGCCAGTGGTTTTTCGAGTTCCAAATTGGCTAGGAAAATTGAAGACGCATATAGGGGAGCTGAGATTTACGTTAACCCGCGCATCAATGTGATTTCCAATAAAGATGAGGAGGCGCAAAAAATTGACGCTCAAATTGTAACGGTTGGTGGCTTTGTTGCCGGTCCCGGTCCTATTCCATACACGCGAGGCATGACGCTTTTTGAAGCTGTTACTGCTGCCGGCGGCGCTTCAACCTTTGGTTCTGACAAAAGAGTTGAGCTACACCGGGGTGGGGTGAAAAAAGGAATTTACAATATTAGATTGGCGAAAGATATGAAAACTCCAGTTTATCCTGGAGATACAATCAAATTGCCGCAAAAAACGGTCTTTGGTAATTAGGCTATAGCTTCATAGGCCGATGTCTTCAGAGGCCTTCATACAGATTGCGTTTCTGCGCGCTTAAGTTTTTAGTATTAGCAGGCTGTTTTAAACAGTGGTTAAGCGATTGGCATCTTTGCCACATCGAAGAAGTGTTCAGGTGGCCATAAAAACCTGCACAGGCACTTGACCGAGCCCAGTGTCTTGCTATGTTGCGCGTTCTTATTTTATGAAAGGAAGCACTATCTGTGCTGGACCTTTCTACCAACAAACAAACCGTAATATCACAAGATGGCTACTGCTAAACGCAAGACCGCAAAGAAAGCTGCCCCTAAGGCAACCGCTAAGAAGCCCGCCGCTAAGAAGTCTGCCTCCAAGAAGGCAGTAAGCAAGGCTCCCGCATCTAAGAGCAAAAAAACTGTCTACTTCTTCGGAGGTGGCAAAGCCGATGGAGACGGATCCCAGAAAAACCTCCTTGGAGGTAAGGGCGCCAACCTCGCTGAGATGGGACTCATTGGAATTCCTGTTCCTGCTGGCTTCACGATCACCACTGAAGTTTGCAACTACTACTACGATAACGCTAAGTCATACCCTAAGACTCTCATCGCAGAGATCGAAGCCAACATCGCCAAGGTTGAAGCAGCCATGGGCAAAAAGTTCGGCGACCTCGAGAATCCACTTCTTCTTTCCGTTCGCTCCGGCGCACGTGAGTCAATGCCAGGAATGATGGACACCATCCTTAACCTCGGTATCAACGACCAAGTTGTTGAAGCTCTTGCTAAGAAAACAGGTAACGCCAAGTTCGCTTGGGATTCATACCGCCGCTTCCTCCAGATGTATGGTAGCGTTGTTATGGAAGTTGAAGCCGAAGCTGGTGAGCACCATGACCCATACGAGGTCATCCTCGATGCAGCGAAGGCTAAAGCCAAAGTTAAAGACGACTCAGGCCTCTCCGCTAAGCAGCTCCAGGGAGTTGTAGCCGAGTTCAAAGCACTCATCAAAAAACGTTCAGGTAAGAACTTCCCTGAAGACCCACGCGACCAGCTCATCGGAGCTGTTAACGCCGTGTTTAACTCATGGCAGAATGATCGCGCGATCGTTTACCGTCAGAAGTATGGTATCCCAGCCGCATGGGGCACCGCTGTTAGCGTTCAGGCCATGGTCTTCGGTAACACAGGTAAAACATCCGGAACGGGTGTTGCCTTCACACGTGACCCCGCCACCGGCGAAAACGTGTTCTACGGTGAGTATCTCATCGATGCCCAGGGCGAAGACGTTGTAGCAGGTGTTCGCACACCTAAGCCAATCGCCAAGATGGCCAAGGACCTTCCTAAGTCTCACAAAGAGCTTCTGAAAATCCGTAAGCAACTTGAGAAGCACTTCCGCGATGTGCAGGACGTTGAGTTCACCATCGAAGAAGGAAAACTCTGGATGCTCCAGACCCGTAACGGTAAGCGCACCGGTTTCGCCGCTGTGAATATCGCCCTCGATATGGTTAAGGAAAAGCTCATCTCGAAAGAAGAGGCTATCCTCCGCATTCCTGCTGACGACCTCAGCCACCTTCTCGCACCTATCTTCGATACAGCTGGTGAAAAAGCTGCCAAGAAAGTGGGTAACGGTCTCCCTGCTGGCCCTGGTGCCGCATCTGGTAAGATCTACTTCTCTGCTGAGGCGTCTGTTGCCGCTGCTGCCAAGGGCGAGCAAGTCATCCTTGTCCGTCAGGCCACTTCTCCGGAAGACCTTCGCGGAATGATCGCTGCTGATGGTATCCTCACCACAGAAGGTGGAGCCTCTTCACACGCTGCTCTCGTTGCCCGTCAGATGGGTAAAGTTTGCGTCTGTGGTGCTCACAACATGACCATCGATTACGCCAAAGGCACTCTCGTTGGAAACGGCGTCACGCTTAAGCAAGGCGACGTTCTCTCCCTGAACGGTTTTGTTGGAAACGTTTACAAAGGCGAGATCAAGTCTTCTCCTTCACAGGTGATTCAAGGTCTTATCGAGAACAAAGCTGCCGCTAAGAAGTCGGCTACTTACAAGAAGTTCATCGAACTCATGAAGTGGACCGACAAGCACCGTAAGCTGGGTATCCGCACCAACTCCGATACACCTGAGCAGGTTCTCCAAGCGATCAAGTTTGGTGCTGAAGGCATTGGTCTTACTCGTGCAGAGCACATGTTCTTCGAGGGTAACCGCATTGACGCCGTTCGTGAGATGATCCTCGCTGACGACGACGCAGGTCGCGCCAAGGCACTCACCAAGATCAAGGTATTCATGAAGAAAGATTTCATCGGTATCTTCAAAGCCCTCGACGGTCGCCCAGCGACTATCCGTCTTCTGGATCCACCACTTCACGAGTTCATCGGCACAATGGATGCCGCTCAGAAGAAGGACCTCTCCAAGAAGATTGGCATGAGCGCCCCAGCCATCACCAAGCGTATTCACGCTCTTCACGAAGAGAACCCAATGCTCGGTCACCGTGGTTGCCGTCTCGGAATCAGCTACCCAGCTGTTACTGCGACTCAAGTCGAGGCCATCCTCGAAGCTGCCGCTGAAGTGCAAGCTAAAGGCACCAAGGTCGTCCCTGAGATCATGGTCCCACTGGTATCCTACGCCCGTGAGCTTGAGCTCCAGAAGAAAGTCATCGATGAAACAGCTACAGCCGTTCGTAAGAAACTCGGTCTCACTAAAGCCAAGCTGAAGTACACCGTTGGAACCATGATGGAAATCCCTCGTGCATGTCTCACCGCTGCTGAAGTGGCGAAGCACGCTGAGTTCTTCTCCTTCGGAACCAACGACCTCACGCAAACAGGCCTCGGTCTCTCACGTGACGACTCCTCAAGCTTCCTTCAGACCTACACGGACGCTGAAGTTCTCAACAACAACCCATTTGCTGCTCTCGACCAAGAGGGTGTTGGGCAACTTGTTGAAATGGGTGTCAAAGGTGGTCGCAAGACCAAGAAGAACCTCAAGATCGGTATCTGCGGCGAGCACGGCGGAGATCCTTCATCAGTGAAGTTCTTCCACCGCGCCGGGCTCAATTACGTTTCCTGTTCACCATTCCGTATCCCCGTTGCCCGCCTCGCCGCTGCCCAAGCAGCTCTTGAGGAAAAGGGTCTTGCACGTGGTGAGATCAGCTAAGCTAAGTTATTAGGTTGTTTCTCTGAAGCGACCATTGATTAATCTACAAGCCCTACCGGAGAAATCTGGTAGGGCTTTTTCTTTGAAGGGGTAAAAAAATGACTGGTATGGCTAGCTTGTCCCTTTAATATTCTCTCTATGTTAAAGGGAATTTCACCACTGTTGTCGCCTGAGTTATTAGCCGTGATGTGCCGTATGGGTCACGGGGAAGAGCTCGTCATCGCAGATGGACATTTTCCAGCTCACCAGTTTAATGATACCGTCATTCGCGCGGATGGCTTGAGTGTGCCGGATATGCTGGATGCGATTTTACCTTTGTTGGAGCTCGATGCCTATGACGCAGCTCCCGTGATTACCATGGAGGCGGTCGAGGGGGACTCGCTGGATCCTAAGGTGGAGGGTTCCTACGCGGCGGCGATCGAGCGCCACAGTGATTTAAATCCGAAGATTTCACGCCTTGAACGTTTTGCCTTTTATGACCGTGTGGAGAAGGCTCACGCAGTAGTCGCCACGGGTGACGTGAACAAGTATGCCAATATCATCCTGAAAAAGGGAGTGACGCCTGTTTAGGCGGCTGAGTTGCCATCAAACAGTTGCTCAACTCATGTTTTTCATGGCTTGAGTCACGGTTTTTTCTCCCGCAAATGGCCTGTGAATATTCTGGTCAGTTGACTTGAAATTGATAGTGTCTGCGAATGTTGATGATCCTATCAATCAGGTATTTCTACCTGTTGATGAGTTGGGTGATTCACAATCCACAGACAAACACTGAACATTATGTCAGCCATTAAACCAAGCGCCGTCGTTGAGAAGAAATTTCTTCTTCCCTTTATTCTTGTAACCAGCCTCTTTGCACTTTGGGGTTTTGCCAATGATGTGACCAATCCATTGGTGGCCGTGTTCAAGGATGTTTTTGTCATCGATAATGCCCAGAGCACCTGGGTTCAAATGGCCTTTTACGGAGGATACGCCACGATGGCCCTTCCCGCTGCCATTTTCATCCGCAAGTTTTCCTATAAGTCGGGAATTATTGTCGGCTTAATCCTTTATGCTGTTGGCGCTCTCTTATCGATACCGGCTGCATCAGGTGCCAACTTTAACCTGTTTATCATCGCACTCTATATTTTGACATTTGGTCTCGCATTTCTCGAGACAACTGCGAATCCCTACATTCTCTCGATGGGTTCAGCAGAGACATCAACTCGCCGCTTGAATCTAGCCCAAGCATTCAATCCCATTGGTTCACTTACCGGAATGTTTATTGCGGGCACCGTGATTCTATCTACGATCGAAGTGGAGGACTTTAAAAACGATGTGAACGGCTTCCGTGCAGAACTCAGCCCAGCAGCAGAGCAGAAGCAGGAGTATGAAATCCTGCCATTACTCAAGGCCAAAGAGCGTGAGCGCGTCAATGATGCGAATGTTAAAACCTATGTGATGAATCTTGGCCCTGACGCTCAAGATGTTGGCTCAACCGCATTGGTTGATTTTAAGGACGGAAAAATTGCTAGTTTCCAGGGTAAAACCCACACTGAGCTGCAGAAGCACGATTTGAAGATTGTTTCGATGCCATATATGATCATCGGTTTTGTTGTCATTGGTGTGATGGTTATTTTCATCATTACGAAGATGCCTGATACCAGTCCCAAGGGAGATCTGCATGATGTGCATTTTGGCCGCACCGTTGGCCGCTTGTTGGGTAATCCACGCTATGTTGGTGGAGTTGTGGCTCAGACCTTTTATGTTGGAGCTCAAATCATGTGCTGGACCTTTATTATCCAGTATGCCGAAAACGAGCTGGGCATCGATAAGGCCACGGCGCAGAACCACAATATCCTCGCTATGGTGATTTTCCTTTGTAGCCGCTTTATTTGCACCTTCTTCTTGAAGTATGTCTCACCCGGCAGATTGCTCTTTGTTCTCAGTATTGCCGGTATTGCTTGCACGCTCGGAGCGATTCATCTGGATGGCATGCAGGGATTATACTCACTTATCGCCGTCTCCGCATGTATGTCACTGATGTTCCCAACCATTTACGGCCTTGCCCTTGATGGTGTTGGAGAAGATGCCAAACTTGGTTCAGCTGGACTTATCTTTGCGATCGTCGGTGGAGCGTTCATGCCTCGTTTACAGGGGCAGATTCTTGATCTCGATGGCTTCATGGGAACCAGTGCCACGCGTGGCTCGTTTTACCTGCCAGCGATCTGCTTCGTGGTAATCGCCGGCTACGGCATACTCTGCTGGAACCGTCGTAAGGTAGCAGAATAAGACTATCAGAATAAGAC